>JAJDOF010000076.1 GCA_022340305.1 Gammaproteobacteria bacterium | reverse complement strand
GCGATGTCTCAATGAAACATATCTTCTGGTTAATCGATGGCGAGCTCTGCGGCCGAGCGGGTCCAAATCACCAGCCGTGGAACGCGCAGGAACTGAAAGCCGCCGGCGTAGGCGCGGTGTTGTCGGTCAATAACGCCGATGCGGTTTACCCCGACGAGTTTGACAGCGCCGGCATTTCTTACCGCTGTATTCCGCTGGCGAGCAACGCGCCACCGCGTCCGGGCGACCTGGAACTCTGTGTCGAAAGGCTGGCGCTGGCCTACTCCTACGCGCGCAGCGAGATCGAGGCGGGCCGGGCCTTGCTGGTGCACTGTCGTCACGGCAAGGATCGCACCGCTTTGTTCATGGCTCATTACCTGAAAATGCAGCGTAAACTGGGCACCCGTGAGGCGATTGCGGTGGTCAAAGCGGTCCGTCCGATTGCGCTGACCGCCACCGGCTGGGATCGATTCGCGATCGACGTGCTCGATGCCGGTGACGCGGCCTTTTAGGGCCAGGACAACCCCATACCTGAGGAATAATCACATGCAGGCCATACTCGATGAAATCGCCAAAACGATCGCCGCCAGCCCGGAGCGCGGACAGGTCGCCAGCTATATCCCGCAACTGGCCCGGGTCGATCCCGCCAAATTCGGCATCGCGGTAGTATTGGCGGACGGCAGCTGCTGCAGCGCCGGCGATGCCGGCGAAGCGTTTTCCATCCAGAGCATTTCCAAGGTCTTCACCTTTACCATGGCGCTGGAGCGACTCGGTGACGCCATCTGGGAGCGCGTCGGCCGCGAGCCCTCGGGTGACCCTTTCAACTCGATCGTGCAACTCGAACACGAACGCGGCAAACCACGCAATCCGTTCATCAATGCCGGGGCGATCGCGGTCGCGGACGCCGTGATGCAGACTTGCCAACCACATCAGGCAGTGGGCGAAATTCTTCAATTCGTGCGCCTGCTCGCCGACGACGGCAACATTGGTCTGGACGCCAAGGTAGCGCGATCGGAAAAACAAAGCGGAGATCGTAACGCATCGCTGGCGCACTTTATCGCCTCCTTCGGCAATCTCCAGCATCCCGCTCCGGCCGTTCTCGACACTTATTTCGATCACTGTTCTATCGCCATGAGTTGCGCGCAGCTGGCGCGCGCGGGCCGCTATCTCGCCACCGCCGGCATGATCGAAAGCGGCGCGACCCGGGTGATCTCGGAACAACAGGCGCGCCGCATCAACTCGCTGATGCTGATGTGCGGCCACTACGACGGTTCCGGAGAGTTTGCCTACCGCGTCGGCCTGCCGGGGAAAAGCGGTGTCGGTGGCGGCATCCTCGCGATCGCGCCGAGCAAGGCGTCAATCGCGGTATGGTCACCCGGGCTCGACAAGATCGGCAATAGCAAGCTGGGCACGCAGGCACTGGAAATGCTGGTAGCACGCACCGGCTGGTCGATATTCGGTCACTGAAACAGGGCGACCGGTCCCGGTCATCCGGTCACGACAGGTCAAATCCCTGGCGGCGAATGTAACCACCAAAGTCAGCGCGCGCCGGTCGCGAATATTGCCGTGTGCGATTTTCCGACCAGCCATAGTTTTCCGCAACACCGAGGTCCTCGACCAAGCGCTGCTGTGCGGCCGGTGTCCTGTCGACCTTTTCCCGGCGAAGGTCGTAGTCGGCAACAGCGTCAAACAAGTTGGCGTCGTCGTAGCGATCGCGGTGAACCGTGGTGGTCAAAGGCAGCCGCAGGCTGATCCCCGGTGTATCCTGCGGCCAGCCCACACACAGGCCGGCGACTGGAAACACGTGCTGCGGCAGCTCCAGTTCGCCTGACAGCAGTTGAATATGATTACGAATCTCGCTGACCGGGCAACAGCCCAGGCCGTATGATTCGGCGGCAATGATAAAGGTCTGCATACAGATGCCGGCATCCACCGCTGCATTCATGAATGCATCGAGATGATCGTTGGCGAAAGCATGGCCGCGCCATTCGGCCAGCCTGCGGATGCGCCGGCTATCGCCACACCACACCAGGAATACAGGTGCATCTGCTGCCCAGCGAATACTCGGGGTGGCCTCGGCAATACGCCGCTGCTTTGTCCTGTCCTTGACGTGGATCACGCAGGCCTGCTGTAAGTCCGACTTGGAGGGCGCCGAGAATGCGGTGGCAAACAGCGTGTTCAGCAGATCTTCAGGTATCGCCTGTTCGCTGAAAGCCCGGTGGCTGCACCGCGACAGGATATTGGTGACCGTGCGGTTTTCTTCGGTCGCATGACCGATGTCGCTGGCCAGACCAAACCTGGCCTGAATGTGGCGATTTAAACTCATTTCTGCATCTCCCGCTGGTAGCGCACCGGCGTCAATTTGATCGCCAGGGCAGTTTTCTGCTTAATGGCGACCCGCGCGCAATTTCGTTCTGCTGCGACGACAGGGCACTGCCTGCGAACTTCAGGGTGAAGGACTACCCGGCATCCCGATGCGCGCTTGAAATCTCCCGCAGCCAGTCACGAAAATCGTCGAGCGCCGGGTTGGGGCGCGCATCCGCAGGCGAGACAAAGTAATAGCGGTTACGATACTCGTAGACCTCGTCGCTGAGCAATACCAGACTGCCTGCCTCTACCTCGTCCTCGCACAGGTACATCGGCACCAGCGCAATACCCTGGCCATGCACGGCGGCCGTGAGCGACTGTAATCCATCCGGATAAACCAGGTGTTCGTGCTCCATTTCAGCCAGGTCACCGTCGACAATATCGCGCCAGTGAACATGTTGCGAACTGATGCTTTTCGAATCGTAGTAGTAGTCGATCAGGTGGTGACCCTGCGGCCGGGTGATCGATTCCAGGCGGCCGTAACTGGCGATATACGCCGGGCTGGCAACTGCATAGATTTTCAAGGTAATGAGCAGGTCGAAATTTAATTTATCAAACTCGCCGTCGGCGAAACGGATCGCCCCGTCAAAACCGTCATTTTTGAAGGTGACCAGCTGCAGGCTCTCGTCCAGAACAACCGATACACCCGGATGGATCTCGTAAAAATCCCCCAGCTTCGGCATCAACCATTTGAACATCAGCGTCGGCGGGGCGGATATTCTGAGCGTGTGAGTCGCTTTCGCTGCGCCGATAACGTCGGCGGCCTGTGCTATCCGCTGCAGCGATTGCTGCACCTCGGCGGCAAAGCTCTCCGCCGCCTCGGTCAAGGTGAAGGAATTCGCACCGCGATGAAACAGTTCCTTGCCGAAAAAATCTTCCAGGTTCCGCAGCTGCTGGCTGACCGCACCCTGGCTGACACATAGCTCCTCGGCGGCCCTGCTGACACTACCGTGTCTCGACACTGCTTCAAACGCCCTGAGTGCATTCATCGGCGGTAATTTCATCATGCCTCCCGAGAAAATCTAATAGGCCTATTTGAAATACTGCATGTACAAATCCTGCAACAGAAACAATTATATACGCACTCGGGCAACAATAGCGAAACAGGTAAAGTGACCATGCTGCAAACCAAGTGTAACGAGATTCGACCCAATTCTGTCCTCACATCAATCACCCGGTGGTTCGGATTGTCGCGGTCGGCCAGGCACGCGAAGCCCGGTATCAACAGCGATCGGCGCCCGAACCCCGGGTACGAGCAACCTGACTGCGGCGCCTACAATGAAGCCTTTGTGGTACAGCACTGGGCCAGTTTCGGCCCACGCCTCTGATTAAACACAGGATATGACCACAGCCGATCCAGGCGCCACCCTGTCATCCCGCAAGGGCCTTGTCATTGGTGCCAATGGGGGTATCGGCAGTGCCGTCGCACTCGCGCTGGCGCAACACGGAGTCGATCTGGCGCTGGTCGGCAGAAACCCGGCAGCACTTGGGGATATTGCCAGCACCTGCAACGAAACCGGTGCCCGATCATTTCCGCTGGTCTGCGACATCACCGCGGCCGAAAGCATCGAAAGCACGGTCGATAGCGCCATCGAACAGCTTGGAGGGATGAATTACCTGATCAATTGCGCCGGCATATCGGCGCGCGCGAAGCTGCACGAAACCGACCTCGCCAGCAGCCTCGCCATTCTAGACACCAACCTGCGGGCTCACCTGTACTTCGCCCGTCATGCCCTGCCTGAAATCAACCGGCATACCGGCGGCGCCGTGGTAAAGATCGGTGCCGTCGATCATCCCTACTCGGGCGTCAACACTTACCTGGCCGCAAACCGCGGCGCTGAAGGCCTGGCCGCGGCGATGTTCGAAGATGTGCGCGAATTCGGTACCAAGGTCTGCACCATCAAACCGGGCTGGGTGAATACCGCATTGGTACAGGCAGACGGCATCGATTCCGCCCTGATGATTCAGCCCGACGACATCGCCCAGACCGTGCTGTTTGTCTTGTCTTTGCCAGACACAGCCTGCCCGACCGAGATTACCCTGCTGCCACAACGGTCGCCCTATTGCTGACCCGAACAACGACTTCAGGGTTGCCTGGTCGATGTTCAGCACTAGCCCGAATTCGAAGACGGGTCACTACTGAGGACAGAATCGCCCAACACTGCCGCCTTGCGCATCGAGCTCGAAGCTGTCCTGATCGACAGTAAATTTAACCGTTCCCTGGCGCTGTATCTTAGCGGAGAAATAGCGCTGCAAAGGCTTTTGCGGGCCACAAAAAACCCGCATTGAGCGGGATTTGGTTAATCTATATCGCCTTTGGGCAGGGCAGAAGCCGCGGCTGGCAGATCAGGCCCGCCGGGCGCTGCTGCGATTGTCGCGGTCCACGACGTAATCCCGGGGCGGTTCCAGCGACATCTTCTTTTTAGCCGGCCTGGTATCGTCGTGCGAACTGCCTTCGATTCGCTTCCACACTGAATGCCAGATGTCTTCATTGCGGACACCGCGGGATTTACCGGGAGATTCACTGTGGGCAAAGCGAGCATACATTTTCATTTCCTCTTCGGGTCGACAATGGCGCTGATTACTGGGCCTGCCATCTGACGGCTATGTGTTTTTATTATGTCGGTATGATAACAGACACAGGCGCGCAATGAATCATCCGTATGGGGTAAACCCGATCTTGTGTTAAATCGATCACATAGTTACCAAATTTATTTAGCTACTATTAGGGTTCAGTTTTACAACATACAGTTGAAGGAGCTGCCGGCATGGTCACTTACGCTGAAGATCGGAGTTGTACGACCCAGTTCGAACTGGGTGAGCTGTACCATAAAGGCAACTGTCAATCGCGTGATTTCGAGCAGGCCTTCAAATGGTATAAAGCCGCGGCTGAAAAGGGTTCGCGCCAGGCGCAGCATCGACTCGGCATGTTGTACGCACGTGGCCAGGGCGTTGCGCAGAGCTACTCACATTCCTATGCCTGGTGCAAGGTCGCCGCATTTCAGCAGTCAAGGCGCGCACGCCGCAAGCTAAAATATATCGAATCGAGAATGAGCTGGGAGCAGATCCGCCGCGGCAACTGGTTAGCACAGCAACTTTACGACCGCCACGTCGCACCCCATCGCCAGTAGATCCTGGTCAGCATTTCCGCGACACAAAAATAACAAACAATCAGTCCACATTCCTGAAATAACAAACCCGGTCATTCACTAAACCCCCGTGTCAGGTGTCAGGCATCAGAATCAAGATTAATCGACTGCTGTAGTCCAAACATCCAGCGAATCGCGCTAGTTGTTTCGTGTTGACTCCCTTTTTCGGTACCATGCCGCTCAGGTAAGCGAGTTGAGCCATGATGAATCGATTGAAAGCGCCTTTAGACGAGGCCGAAATCAGGCAGGCAGTCAAAGTCGTCCTGCGCGACGCGGGACTGGACGCATCCGCATGGTTTGAAACCATCAGTCTCGACGAGTCACAGCGTTTCCCCGCGGAGCGCAGCGCCTACGTCTGCTGTTACGAGCCCAGCAGCAACCGCACGCTCAGTGGCGTCGTGTTGTTCGCCAGCGATGCACTGCACGACTGGCAGCACATCGAAGGCGCACAGGCGCGCATCGTCCCCGACGAATTCATGATGGCCTGCGAACTGGCGCGTGGCCACGAGGGTTTTCGGGCGGCGCTGGCAAAACGCGGCATCGATGACGTCTCGAACGTGCTGATCGAAAGCTGGTCGGCGGGTAATTTCGGCAATCCCGAAGAGCAGTTACAGCGCATCGCCTATGGCCACTGCTGGTTGATGAACGATGCCGGTGATAACCCCTACGCGCGGCCGATCGCCAACCTGCACCCGGTGTTCGACCTCGCCGCGCGCAAGATCATCCGCATCGACGACTTCGGGGTGGTGCCGGTACCGCCCGACCCGGGCCCGATCCGCCGTCCACAACAGCGCAGCGACCTGGCTGAAATTTCGATTACCCAGCCCGACGGCGCAAGCTTCGAGGTCGATGGCTACCAGGTCAAATGGCACGACTGGGAACTGCAGGTCGGCTTCGCGCAGCGCGATGGCCTGGTGCTACACGACATCGGCATTCGCGACCAGGGCCGACTGCGCCCGATCATGAAACGCGCCTCACTGGCCGAAATGGTCGTGCCTTACGGTGATCCCCGCGCCGCCAACTTTCGCCGCAACGCCTTCGATACCGGCGAATACGGCATCGGCGTTTCGCTGGACTCGCTTGCACTGGGTTGCGACTGCCTGGGTCACATCCACTATTTCGATATCTGGACCCATGACTGGCACGGCGAACCCCGCCTGATTAAAAACGCCGTCTGTATGCATGAAGAAGACTACGGCATCCTGTGGAAGTACTCGGTGCCCGCGGCGCAGCAATCGACGGTAACCCGCTCGCGGCGCCTGGTGGTTTCGTCGATCGCCACTATCGGCAACTACGTTTACGGATTCTTCTGGTATTTCTACCTCGACGGCAGCATCGGCGTCGAGATCAAGGCGACCGGAATTCCGTTTCCTTCGGCGCTGGAAAACGGGCAGGCAAGCCCCTACGGCCGCCAGATCGGTAATGGCATCGAGTCGCATGTGCATCAGCACGTATTCAGCTTTCGCTTCGACATGGCGCTCGACGGCGACCACAACTCGGTCAGTGAAATGAATTTCAAGCCGGCACCGCAGGGGCCCGACAACCCTCACGGCAATGCCATACAGTGCGAGGAAACGCGATTCCTGACGGAGTTACAGGCGCAACGCGAAATCGACGCGCGCCAGGCACGCTACTGGCGCGTAGTCAACCCCAATGTACACAACCGCTACGGCGAACCCGTCGCCTACAAGCTGCTACCGGGCGCCAACAGTTTCCCCATGCAACAAGCGGATTCATCGATGGGTCAGCGCGCCGCCTTTATGTACAAACACCTGTGGGTGACCGCTTTCGACGCCGACGAGCTCTACCCGGCGGGCTGGTTTCCGAACCAGCACGCCGGCGGCGACGGGCTGCCGCGCTGGACCAAAGCGGATCGAGCCATTGATAACCAGCACATCGTGGTGTGGCATACGGTCAACTACCATCACTGGCCACGTCCCGAAGACTGGCCGGTTCAACCGACCGTATATGCCGGTTTCCACTGGATGGCTGATGGCTTCTTCGATGAAAATCCGACCATGGATATGCCGCGCCGCTAACCACAGCGACCCGCGAGCCACACGCACAGCCAACCATGGGCAGACCCCTGACAATCCTGATCCTGGCAATCGCCGTCGGTTGTGCGGCATTGTTCCTGTTATTGCCGATGTCGAAAATCGCCCAGCACCGGGACCGGGTCGCAGCCCAACCGGCAAGCGAGCCGACGCCGGAGAAGGCAATCGAACAGAACACACCACGACAGCCCGACGCGATACATAATGACGCCGGCGCCTCCGACCCGGGCGCGCAGGTCGCGCCCGAGGAATATACGCTGCCGATCAACGGTCGCGTCAGCAATGCCTCCGGGGCGGCGTTGGCCGGACTCGAAATCGAAATCGAGAGCAAGGGATTCGACGGCGAAGACATTTCCAGTGCGCGCGTGGTGAGTGATCGCCTGGGCGCCTTCAGCCTGCAAGTGGTGCCGCAACGCCGGTACAGCCTGCACATTCCCGCCGCCGGCGACTATGCCGGGTACAGCCTCGATTCTTTTACCCACGAAAACACCGAGCGACTGCGCGACATCGTGCTCGAGCGGGTCGAACTGGTCGACGTGGACGGCCTGATCGTCGACGTCGACCTTTCCCCGGTAGCTGACTTCGAACTGAGTCTGCGCCACCTTACACTGGACTATCCCGACCGCATAATCCGCAGCGATTCGAGTGGCTTCTTCAGCGTCAAGGGTTTTCCGGCAGGCGAATGGCGCATCGCCACCAACCAGTCCGATTATTTCCGCATCAAGGGCCTGGAGCTAAAACCCGGCGAGTATCGCAACCTGACGCTCAAAATCGATCGTGGCAGTTATCACTTATCCGGCTGGGTACGCGACAGCTACGGCACACCGCTCACAGAAGTGACGGTCACGCTGAAATCGGCATTTGCCGCAGATGGCTACCATTCATTTTCGTATCGCTCGCGCGCAACCGATGCCAACGGCGCTTTCGAGTTCGCCGGACTCGGCGGCCATCGACTGACCATCGGCATCTACGCCACGGGCTTCAAGACCTACATCAAGCAATACGATTTCGAGTCCTTTTCCGATACGCTGGAAATCGTGCTCGAGGAGTAGTTCAACCCCACGGGCAAAACCCTTATAGACCTGGGCGTCGAGTGCCGCGGCGGTTGTTCATGCATCTCCGTCCCACACAACTCGACCAGCACCCCGCCTGCCTGCGCCGGCCATTGTGCTGCCAGTCGCTGCGCCTGCAATTCGATTTTGCCCGGATCGAATCCGTTCGGTGCTGGTGTTGCGATCGGCCATACGGCATCGCAGGCCGGGCCGAAATTGGTTAAACTGGGCGACGGGCCGAGGCAACCCGCCAAAGGTACATGGGTTGAATAATGGGCGGCGACACGGCAGCCAGGATCGGCACAAGCAGATTTCCGCACCCTCGACAAATCCACTACGTGAGCATTGATTATGAAAACCTGCAGGCCCAATATTGTCGACTACCGCTTTGCGGAGGAATCAAAATGACAGGTTTACGAGAACTTTCCACCGCACTGCGCGCAGGACAAACGACAGCCAGCCAGTTGGTCGAACGTGCCCTCGAGCGCGCCCATCAGTCAACAGCGGTGTTTACGGCGATCAATCCGGGGCTGGTGCAGCTGGCCAATACGATCGATCGCAGGCGCACAAAATTGCAGGCGCTGACACCGCTCGCCGGCATTCCGATTGCACTCAAGGATTTGTTCAATATCCGCAATGAAAAAACTTTAGCCGGTTCGATCGTGCGCAAGCATTATGCGCAAGTGGAAGACGCCGATGCCGAGGTAGTCGCACCGCTACGCGATGCCGGCCTGTTGTTCTGCGGACGCACCAACATGAGCGAATTCGCCTATTCCGGCATCGGCATGAACGCTCATTACGGCACGCCGCTGTCGATCTGGGACCGCGCCTGCGGACGCCTGCCGGGTGGCTCGTCTTCCGGCAGTGCCGTCGCCGTGGCTGAAGGCATCGTGTGCGCATCGTTGGGTTCGGATACTGCAGGCTCGTGTCGCATTCCAGCCGCTTTTAACGGTGTCGTCGGCGTCAAACCGAGCTACGGACGCATGTCGTTGCAGGGTATTTACCCGCTATCACCGACCCTGGATGCCCCCGGACCGATAGCGATCGACGTCGACAGTTGCTTCATCCTCGATCAGTTGATGTGCGGCCGTGCCAGGCCAGCAGATGTATTGCCGCGCCTGCAATCTGCCGGGCTTAAACAACTGCGCCTGGTGATTCCCGAAGCGCGCGTCATGGATGATCTTGATGTGGAAGTACGAATCACCTTCGAAGCGGCAGTCGAGACGTTGCGGGCAGCGGGCGTCAGCATCCGTCACCAATCCCTGCCCGTGCTGGATCGCTGTGACGATCTCTTCGTCGAACGGCCGCTCGTAGTACGCGAGGCCTGGGATCACCATCGCAACATGCTGGAACAACATTTCGATGAATACGATCCCTTTGTCGGCACGCGCCTGCGCCTTGGCGCCGGCATCAGTGATGAGGAACAGCAAAGCCGCTACCAGGCACGCGCACGGCTGGTTACGACCTTCGAGCGCGAATTCGCCGGGTTGCAGGCGGACGCGCTGCTCTATCCGACCGTCGCCTGCGTTCCACCGGCCATTGCAGAAACGGCAGACGAGGAGAACGCACGGCGTATCAACCTGCGCTGCCTGCGCAATACCGCGACGGTGAACTACTTCGATGGCTGCGCGATCAGCCTGCCCTGTCATGGGGCCGGCGAAGCACCTGTCGGGCTGATGCTGTCGGCCGCAAACGGCAGCGATGAAACGCTTTATCGGATCGCCGCCGCTGTCGAAGCCGCGTTAATCAGCTGATCATTAATTTGCAGGGCATTCGTTATATATTGCACAAAATGCGGGCGCAGATTGCACCAAATGTAATCAAATCGCCATATTTAGCGGCTAGATTTGCGCGACGACGCCGGCTCGTTAGTATCGGGGCCACCAACCGACTGCAAACCGATGAGGAATACGACATGCAATGCTACCAGTATCTCGCTGCCATAACGGCGGTAGCCAACACCATCGAATCCATCCCCGGAATGCCCCACAAACTGCCGCACAGTGTGATCGCAGACTGGATGGAAAATAACGATATCGAGGCGCAGGATGTGCTGTTTGCGACCCGCGAGCAGATCGATACAATTGTCGAATCGTTGCTCCGTGATAACCAGCCGCGCATCCTGCACGCCGCCTGACCGCCTCGCCATGAGATGTTAACGACCTTGCGCCGGGCCTGAACAGATGAGGCCCGGCCTGGCGCAATGTTTTAGTTTCCCGGCCGCCTGTCTTTTCTTTCCCGATCCTGTTCTTATTAAAGATTTTGATCGCCGGGAGCCTTGTACCAGCGTTGCTCGAGCGCGGTGATTTTCGATTAGCCATTGATACCAGTCAAATATTCCCGTATTTTACCTTACTGAGCTAGTGATTATTGATCTCTACTCTTGAGCCGCGTCAAAATTCAACTACTTTGATTTGCTATTGTGGCTTCAATAACTGCGCTTTTGAGTCGGTTACGCGATTTTTGAGATCTATGCAGACAAACAACGAAAAGAGCCGGGAAAGTCTGCCGGCAAATCCGCAGCCGCCCGGCCATAGCGACGGCATTCGAAGCGGCCGCGAACTCATCAAGGCAACAGCATCCTTTGCCACCGAAGATGTTGCCCGGAGCTGGTGGCACGTGGGTTCGATTTTCAGCCTGCTACTGGTCACGCTGATTGCGGCCGGCATGGTGCCCTGGTGGCCGGCGCGCCTGCTGCTGTCGGTGCTCGGGGCGTTTTTTATGGTGCGCGCCTTTATCACCTACCATGACTATATGCACGGCTCGATTCTAAGCAATTCACCCGTGGCCTGGTTACTGTATCGTGTGTACGCAGCCTTCGCGCTCACACCGCCTCGTTCCTGGCGAGAAGGCCACAATTATCATCACGGCCATGTAGGTAGAATCAGCAACGCGAGCATCGGCGCCTTCCCGGTGATCACCACAAAAATGTGGCGAGGTGCCTCGTTCGCGGCCCGTGCGTCTTATCGCCTGCAACGCCATCCCCTGGTGGTGCTGTCAGGTTACATTACAATTTTCGCCATCAACATCTGCCTGTTACCACTGCTGCGAAAACCGTTGAAAAACTGGGACTCTGCCCTGGTACTGCTTACCCATGTTGCACTGATTAGTGTCTTGTGGGTAGTCGGCGGTTTTGACCTGGCGTTCTTCTCCATGTTGCTACCCATGACAATTGCCTCGGCACTTGGCAGTTATTTATTTTTCGCCCAGCACAGCTTTAAACACATGCAAATCGTTTCGCCCGAATCGTGGACCTACTACCGAGCGGCGCTCGAGTCGTCGAGCTACATGCGACTCAACAGGCTGATGCAATGGTTTACCGGGAACATCGGTTTTCACCACGTTCATCACCTCAATGTGCGTATCCCGTTTTATCGTCTGCCCGAAGCCATGGCGGCGATACCCGAACTGCAGTCGCCGACAACAACATCACTGGCGCTCGGGGATATTGTGGATTGCTTCAAAGCGTCCCTGTGGGATGAAGAGTTGCAGCGAATGGTTTCTTATCGGGAGGCGAGCAATCCACCCCAAACCAGTATTTGAGT
The DNA here is from genome assembly GCA_022340305.1 of Gammaproteobacteria bacterium. Classification (GTDB taxonomy): domain Bacteria; phylum Pseudomonadota; class Gammaproteobacteria. The sequence goes on along the minus strand of JAJDOF010000076.1, from coordinate 39,564 downwards.
CGAAATTGTGCCGCAACCCTGTGGCAATTTCGTAGGCTATGGCACGAGCGCAGCAGGTTACGATGCGGCGCGCGCATGTCGTTAACCACTGAAATGACCTCAACCACGAGGACCTCGGCATCATCGAGCGCATGCAGGCCAAACGCAGCCCGGATGGTTTCGACAGCGGTGTGCTCTCGCCTTGCCGGGACCCGGTACAACAGCATTTCGCCCGCCTGCTGCGCGACGCGATTGCGGCACGCGGCATCATCTAAAGTTGATTTACGTCAAGATGGGGCAGGTTTAGCGCGATACTCTTGACGCATTAACCAAGTATCCCTATGCAAATGCCGAGACCGCTCCTATTCAAGGAAGACCTGATTACCCGCTACGACAAGCCCGGTCCGCGCTATACCTCGTATCCTCCAGCAACCGAATTTCACGACGGCATTACCGAGTTTGACTATCGTGACTGGGCGCGGCAAAGCAACGAGGAACCGATACCGAAACCGCTGTCGCTCTATTTCCACATCCCGTTTTGCAGTTCGCTTTGCTATTACTGCGCCTGCAACAAGGTCATTAGCAAAGACAAGGAACTTGCCGAGCCTTATCTGCAGGATCTGTACCGGGAAATCGAGATACAGTCCTCCCTGTATGATCGCGATCGCGAGGTACATCAGCTGCACTGGGGTGGTGGTACGCCCGGCTTTCTATCACAGCGGCAAATGCAGCAACTGATGGAAAAAATTGCGCAGCATTTTTCGCTGCGCCGCGGGGCAGGCAACGAATATTCGATCGAACTCGATCCACGCGTTGTCGAGACAGGCAGCGTCGCACAGCTGCGCCGCCTCGGTTTCAACCGCATCAGCATTGGCGTGCAGGACCTCGACGAAAAAGTGCAGAAGGCCGTCAACCGCGTGCAGAGCATGGAAGTGACCAGAAGGGTTATTGACGATGCTCGCGAGCAGGGTTTTCGCTCGATCAACCTCGACCTGATTTACGGCCTGCCACATCAGACCCTGCAGAGTTTTTCGACCACATTGCAGCAGATTATCGAGCTGGCACCCGACCGCATCGCGATGTACAGCTATGAGCATCTGCCACATCGCTTCCCACCGCAACAACATATCAGGGCCGAAGACTTGCCGGATTCAGCCGTAAAACTCGATATTCTGCACAGCGCCATCGGTCAGCTGTCAGCGGCAGGATTCGAGTACATCGGCATGGATCATTTTGCGAAACCGGACGATGAACTGGCTGTCGCACAGCGCAATAGAACTTTGCACCGTAATTTCCAGGGTTACTCGGCGCATACGCAATGTGACTCAATCGGCTTCGGCGTTTCCGCGATCAGTCAGGTAGAGGATAATTTCAGCCAGAACACCACCAGTCTCGAGACTTACCACGACAGCCTCGAAAGATCACATCTCCCGGTAGTGCGCGGATATGAAAGTCGCAATGACGACCTGTTGCGACGCGACATTATCCAGCAGCTGGTGTGCCATTTCAGGCTCGACACGCGGGCTATCGCGAAGAACTGGAGCATCGACTTCCGCAATTACTTTGCCGTCGAAATAGAACGCCTCAAGGCTATGGAGAAAGATGGACTGCTGGCACTCGACGGCGACATCGTGGTACTGGAACCGGGAAGGTTGCTGGTGCGCAACATTTGCATGATCTTCGATCGCTACCAGTCTGCCGCGACCAGCCGCGGCACCTTTTCGCGCACTATTTAGAACGTGAGCGGTTTTAATTGATCTACATCAAATACACCCCGGCATAATTACCTAGACTCGGTACTGACTCCTACTCTTATGTATCTAGAGTATTTAGCCGGCACCTCCCCGCCGGCTATTTTTTTTGCTGGCTATTTTTTCCTGGCTCGGCCTCCCGCTCGACGATCTTGTCTTCATCCATCAGGATACTATGCGCAGGCCCCTCCAGATCGTCATACTGACCGTCGCGTACCGCCCACAACAATATCCACAGGATCAGCCCGAGCAGGAGCAGCGAAATCGGGATCAACAGGTAGATGATTTCCATTAACGTGTCAACCTCATCGCGTTGATCACTACCAGCAACGAACTCAGCGACATGCCGAGCGCAGCCAGCCATGGTGCTACCATGCCCATCGCCGCGGCCGGTATTGCCCCGAAATTATAGAGTAACGCCCAACTCATGTTCTGCCGAATAATCCGCCGCGTACGCGCGGCCATGTCGAAGAGATCGACAATACCGCCCAGGCGATCGCGCATCAGCACGATATCGGCATTGATCTTGGCAAGTGAACTGGCACCCGCCATCGCAATCGAGACGTCGGCTGCGGCCAGTACCGGGGCGTCATTAATGCCGTCGCCGACCATCAATACTATCGCGCCTTCGGCTTGCAGCACCTGTACTGCATCCATTTTTGCCTGCGGTGTCATCTGCGCGCGCCAGGTGCCGATCGCCGCCTGCTCTGCAATCTGCTGTGCCACCCGGGCGCGATCGCCAGTCATCAACAGCACCGACTTACCGCATGCGCGTAACGCCGCGACCGTGGCAGCGGCATCGGCGCGCAACTCGTCGCGAAAAGTAAACATCGCCAGCACCTCAGCGGAACCCGCCAGGAAAACGGCAGTAACGGCTTCGGCATCGATCTGTTCGAGCCAGTCCGATGGAATCTCGGCAGCTGTCTCGTGGCGAATGAAATCGCTGCTGCCGAGGTGATAGCGGATCCCGTCGATGTTGCCGCACAGGCCTCCGCCAGCTGTGCTACTGACCGCGCTGGCATGGCTTTTGCCCTCGTTGTGCAAGCCAGTAGCATCAGTAGCTCTCAACAGGGCTAGCGCCAACGGGTGCGTGGAATGCTGTTCCAGGGCTGCCGCAATCGCAAGGCAGTCGTCTGCCATGCAGGCCGGATTGTAAAGCACCTGTTCGAGTACCGGCTTTCCAGGCGTCAGCGTGCCGGTCTTGTCGAATACCACATGCGTCACCCGATGCAGTTCTTCCAGCGCCATGGCCTGTCTGACCAGCAAACCTGCGGCCTGCATCTTACCGAGCGTCGCGCTGATCGCGGTGGGTGTCGCCAGCGACAGTGCACAGGGGCAACTGACGATTAGTACGGCGAGGGCAATTTCAAACCACTGTTCGGATTCAAGCAGCCACCAGTAGCCGGCAACCCCGATAACAAGAATCAATACCAGGCTGATGAAGCGCGCGGCGACGCGATCAGCGAATCGGGCCAGCGGCGGCTTGTCAGCCTGGGCACGCTCGATGCTGCGCTGAATTTCAGCCATTACCGTATCCGCGCCCACCGCACTCACTTCCATCTGTAACGGTTGCGTCACGTTGACGCTACCGCCGAGCAAGCTGTCACCGAGCGCCTTGTCGCGTGGGTTACTTTCACCGGATAGCAGGGATTCGTCCAGCGCTGAAAATCCGCTTACGATGACGCCGTCGGCCGGAACCGTTTCACCGGCTCGAATCAGTACGCGATCTCCGGGAGCCAGCATCGCCGCGGGCACCACGGGGAGCGCGTTGCCGTTACTGTCCAGGGGTGTCGCGGTCAGCGGCAGGGATTGCGCCATTCTCTCCACCGCGGCGGCACAGCGTTGTCGCGCCATGGTCTCGAAATATCGGCTCGCCGACAGAAAGAACACGAACATCACCACCGAATCGAAGTATATCTCGCCATCGGCAGCGAACGTCGCCACGCAACTGCTGGTGAAAGCGACCAGAATCGCAACGCTCACCGGCAGGTCCATACTCACCCGCCGCTGTTTCAGATCACGCCAGGCGGCGCTGAAAAACGGAATCGCGGCATAGCCCACCACCGGCAGCGTCAAACCGAGACTGAGCCAACGGAAAAACTGTGCGAACGATGGCTCCATTCCCGACCAGGCGCCCGCATACAGGCTGATCGACAACATCATCACCTGCATGCCGAACAGCCCGGCCACGGCGAGACGTCGTTGCTGCAAGTGCCGTTGGCGGCGGTCTGATTCCTGTTGCTGTTGGGGATTGTAGGGCAATGCGCGGTAACCGATCCTGCGGATCGCCTGCAATATCTCGCTGAGCTTGATACGCTTGTCATGCCAACGCACCAGCGCCCGCTGCGTTGCGTAATTCACCCGCACCTGTTCAACTCCGGGCAGGGCCGCGATGGTCTGTTCGTTCAACCAGACGCAGGCCGCACAAGTGATGCCTTCAAGGATCAGGCTGATCTCACGGCTGTCACTCTCGAGTCGATGCACGTACTGAAGCTGGATTTGCGGCGCATCGAAAATCTCACTCTCGCGAATAAACTCGGGCACCAGCTCCTGCCCGGTCGGCGCAGCCTCGGTGCGCACGCGGTAAAAGTTTTCGTGGCCAGCCGCGATTATGGCCTGCGCGACGGCCAGGCAACCGTGACAACACAGCGGCCGCTCGGCGCCATCGATGGCGAGGCTGAGATCGACTCCGGGCATCAAAGGCAAACCGCAATGGAAGCAGGCATTGTCACGGTGCTCCCCATTCGCTATCTTATTAATATTCGGAGTTGCCAGGGGCGATTCCATTCCTATCTCGATTTGAGCACGACTACACAGAGTGTATAATCGAAACATTGATGCAACATAAACTTACAGGTCGCTTGACTTAAATCAAGACCTTTGGCTCCCCTTCGGGAATAATTTCGATCAATAAAAATAGAAATTCCGATATGTTTATTCAGCACATTATAGGGCTCTTTACCGATCCTACGCGCCAGTGGGAGAAAATCCGTGAACAGTACCAGAGCGGCAATGGTAGTCCGCTCGGGCACGTGCTCGTCCTGGCGCTGATTCCAGCGCTGTCGGGATACTTCGGCACTACCCAGGTCGGTTGGCGCATCGGCGTCGGCGACCCAATCCGCATCACCGGGGATTCCGCGCTATCGATTGCCATCATCTACTACCTGGCATTGCTGGTTGGCGTGTTTTCCATCGGCTGGGTAATCCACCTGCTCGGTAAGGCTTACGAAGTGCCGAAGCCCCTGCCACTTTGCATCGCGCTCTCCGCCTATACCGCGACACCATTATTCCTGATCGGGATCATGCAGGTTTATCCGGTGCTGTGGCTGAATATGCTGATCGGCCTGCCGGCACTCGCCTATACCGTCTACCTGCTTTACTCGGGCCTGCCCATCATGATGCAGATTCCCGCCGAGCGTGGATTCCTATACTCTTCGGCCGTGCTCGCGGTCGGGCTGGTGGCCCTGGTCGCCATGCTGGCGATGACCGCCCTGCTGTGGGGAATGGGTCTGCAGCCGGTCTTTACCTATTAATGGCACTTGTTGACCACCCATCCATTACCTGTTTGATGCAGATCAGACGTCGAGGAAGCTCTAGATGACAAGCACTGAAACCTACAACTACAAAGTCGTTCGTCAATTTTCCATCATGACGATCGTGTGGGGTCTGGTCGGCATGTCGGTGGGCGTACTGATCGCGGCGCAACTGGCCTGGCCGGTGCTCAATTTCGACATTCCGTGGCTGACTTTCGGCCGCCTGCGTCCGCTGCATACCAATGCGGTCATTTTTGCCTTCGGCGGTTGTTCGCTGTTCGCCTGCTCCTACTACGTGGTGCAGCATACCTGCCACGTCAAGCTGGCCTTTCCGGCGCTGGCCGCTTTTACCTTCTGGGGCTGGCAATCGGTCATCCTGCTGGCGGCTATCACCCTGCCGCTGGGGATTACCACCAGTAAGGAATACGCCGAGCTGGAATGGCCGATCGATATCCTGATCACGCTGGTCTGGGTCAGTTATGCCGTGGTTTTTTTCGGCACGATTATGCGCCGCCGGGTCGCACACATCTACGTTGCCAACTGGTTTTTCGGCGCCTTCATCATCACCGTCGCGGTGCTGCATCTATTCAACAGCGCGGCGTTACCGGTCACCTTCTGGAAGTCCTACTCGGCCTATGCCGGCGTACAGGATGCGATGGTGCAATGGTGGTATGGTCATAACGCGGTTGGCTTCTTCCTGACGGCGGGTTTCCTCGGCATCATGTACTATTTCGTGCCCAAGCAGGCCGGGCGCCCGGTGTATTCCTATCGACTGTCGGTAGTGCACTTCTGGGCGCTGATATTTACTTACATCTGGGCGGGGCCACACCACCTGCACTACACCGCGCTGCCCGACTGGGCACAATCGCTCGGCATGGTGATGTCGCTGATCCTGCTGGCGCCCTCCTGGGGCGGCATGATCAATGGCATCATGACCCTGTCCGGTGCCTGGCACAAGCTGCGCACCGACCCGGTGCTGCGCCTGTTGATCGTATCCATTTCGTTCTATGGCATGTCGACCTTTGAAGGCCCGATGATGTCGATCAAGACGGTCAACGCGCTGTCGCACTACACCGACTGGACCATCGGCCACGTGCATTCCGGAGCCCTCGGTTGGGTCGCGCTGGTAACCATGGGCGCCATGTATTACCTGATTCCACGCCTGTTCGGGCGCGAGCTTTACAGCCTCAAGCTGGTCGAGGTCCATTTCTGGACGGCGACCATCGGTATCGTTCTCTACATCACCTCGATGTGGGTCGCCGGCATCATGCAGGGTCTGATGTGGCGCGCGATCAACCAGGATGGCACACTCACCTACAGCTTTGTCGAATCCGTGCAAGCGATGCACCCCTACTACATCGTACGCACCCTCGGCGGCGCCTGCTTCCTGTTCGGCGCCGTGGTCATGGCCTACAACCTGTGGCGTACCATTGCCAACGCGCAACCGGTCGAAGTCGAAATTCCCGCACCGGCTAGCGCCCACTGAGTAGAGGACGAAACATCACTATGGCTTCAGCACACGATAAAGTTGAAAAAAACATCGGCCTGATGATTATTCTCGTCATTGGCGTCATATCGGTTGGCGGGCTGGTGCAGATTATTCCGCTGTTTTTTCAGGATTCGCTAAGCGAACCAATTGCCGGACTAAAGCCCTATTCCGCGCTGCGTCTCGAGGGGCGCGACATCTATGTGCGCGAGGGCTGTTACCTCTGCCACTCGCAGATGATTCGACCCTTTCGCGCTGAAACCGAGCGCTACGGGCACTACTCGGTAGCGGGCGAATTCGTATACGATCGGCCGTTCCAATGGGGTTCGAAGCGCACCGGACCTGACCTGCATCGGGTCGGTGGGCGTTACAGTGACGACTGGCACCGGGTGCACATGTCCAATCCACGTGACGTCGTACCGGAATCGATCATGCCGGGCTATCCGTGGCTTGCCGAGACCAGCCTCGACGGCAGCGACATCCAGGTCAAGATGAAAACCTTACGTACGCTCGGGTCTCCCTACAGCGATGCCGAAATCGAGTCAGCCCCGCAGATGCTCGAAGGCAAGACCGAACTCGATGCACTGATCGCCTATTTACAGGGGCTTGGCATCGAACTGAAGACGAGGAAATAGCGATGAACTTTACTCTGCTGCAGTCGCTGTGGTCCATCGTCGTGCTGGTCACCTTCATCGGCATCGTGCTGTGGGCCTACAGCAGCAAGCGCAAATCCGCGTTTGACGAGGCCGCACAACTGCCTTTTGATGACGACCCGCCAGGCGACAGCAACGATTCCTCGCCGCCAAAAAAACCTGCTCGGAGTAGATAGATGTCCGATTTTAATAGCGATTTCTGGCACTGGTATATCACCATCCTCACTGTGCTCAGCATACTGGCCTGCCTGTGGCTACTGCGCTGGATGACCTCGGGATTCCAGAAAACCGGTAAAGTCGAGGATACCGGCCATGTGTGGGACGGCGATCTGACCGAGTTGAACAATCCGCTGCCCCGCTGGTGGCTGGGCCTGTTTTACATCACCATCGCCTTCGGTGGTTTCTACCTGCTGCTCTATCCAGGCCTCGGCAAATTCAGCGGCCTGCTGGACTGGACCTCAAAGACACAGTACGAGCAGGAAGTGTCGCGCGTGGAAGCCGAAGTCGGACCATTGTTTGCACGCTACCAGCAGACGCCAATCCTCGATTTGAGCAAGGACGAGACCGCTCTCAAGGTAGGCGAGCGACTCTATGCCAACTACTGTACGACCTGTCATGGCTCAGATGCGCGTGGCGCCCGTGGTTACCCGAACCTGCGCGATGGCGACTGGATCTGGGGTGGCACCCCCGAGAATATCAAGACTACCCTCATGCAGGGCCGCCAGGCTGCCATGCCCGCCTGGGAAGGCCCGCTCGGCGGAGAACGAGGTGTTGACGAAGTTGCCCAGTACATACTCAGCCTGTCGGGACGCGCCACTATTGAGGAGCTCGCCACCAAGGGTAAGGCCAAGTTTGAAATCTTCTGTGTCGCCTGCCATGGTGCCGACGGCACCGGCAACACCGCCCTCGGCGCTCCCAACCTGACCGACAATACCTGGCTGTATGGTGGCTCACTCACCCGTATCTCGGAATCGATCGCCAAGGGTCGTAACGGCAAGATGCCGGCGCAGGGAGAATTCCTCGGCGAAGCCAAGGTGCACTTGCTGGCGGCCTATATTTACAGCCTGTCGCAACAGCAGTAGTGGAATCCCTGACCCCGGACAAAATACCGCGCTCGCAACAGGCGATCTCGGTGCTCTGGCCATCATTCATCACCGCGATCATCGCCAGCGGCGTATTCTTTTCGGCGTTTAATCCACGCGACCTGGTTCCCTTCAACCTCGATATCGACATCAGCCCGCTGGCGGCCTACAGCATCGGCTTTTTTCTGTTCTGGTTGCTGGCCTCCCTGTCCAGCTTCGGCACGTTATACTTCACCATTTCAAACTGTCGCTTTCTGAACAACCAGCGATAACCAGCCAGAGTCGGCAGGCAGCGAATGGCACAAAAGGAAAATACCGTCGAACCGGTCCTGTACGAGGCGCATAAAAAGATATATCCGCGCGAAGTCAGCGGCTATTTTACGCGCCTGCGCGTCTTATCGCTGGTCACCCTGCTCGGAATTTACTACGTTACGCCATTGCTGCAGTGGGATGGGCGCCAGGCGATCCTGTTCGATCTGCCGGCGCGCAAATTTTACCTGTTCGGGCTGACATTGTGGCCGCAGGACTTCATCTACCTCGCCGCGCTGTTGATACTGGCGGGGCTGGCATTGTTTTTCTTCACCGCGCTGCTGGGGCGCGTCTGGTGTGGTTACGCCTGCCCGCAAACCGTGTGGACCGAAGCCTACCTGTGGATGGAACGCAAGATCGAGGGCAAACGCGGCCAGCGGATGAAACTCGACAAGGCACCCACCAGCGCCGCCAAGATACGTACCAAGACGCTGAAACACGTGGTCTGGATTGCCTTCTCGTTGTGGACCGGATTCACCTTTGTCGCCTACTTCACCCCGATCGATGAACTCGCCGGTGAACTGCTGAATCTGAGCCTCGGGCCCTGGGAAACGTTCTGGATCCTGTTTTACAGCTTCGCCACCTATGGCAACGCCGGTTTTATGCGCGAGCAGGTGTGCAAGTACATGTGCCCCTATGCGCGCTTCCAGAGCGCCATGTTCGACTCGGACACGCTGATCGTCGCCTATCACCCGGAACGCGGCGAGCCACGCGGCTCACGGCGCCGCAGTGTTGAGCCGGCCGCGGTGGGTCTCGGTGACTGCATCGACTGTAACGTCTGTGTGCAGGTCTGCCCCACGGGTATCGATATCCGTGACGGTCTGCAATACGAGTGCATAGCCTGCTCGGCCTGTATCGACGCCTGTGATGAAATCATGGACAAAATGTCATATCCACGTGGCCTGGTCCGCTATACCACCGAGAATTCGGCGCTCGGCAAGCGCCAACATCTCCTGCGACCGCGCATCATCGTCTACGCCACGATCCTGCTGTTACTGTGCGGTATTTTGGTGACGCACATTTCACAGCGTGTCGCGCTCGATCTGGATGTTATCCGTGACCGCAATACCCTGTACCGTGAAACCAACGATGGCTTGATTGAAAATGTCTATACGCTGAAAATACTGAACATGGATTCTCAGGCACATGTTTACAAGTTGTGGGTCGAGGGCATAGATGGCGTCAAGCTGGTCAGCGACCGGCCCGAAATCGAGGTTGAGGCCGGCAGCGTTTATCAAATGGTCGTGCGTCTGCAGGCCGATGAATTCAACCTCGAAGCGCGCAGCGTAACCGTCAGGTTTCACCTGCAGGCAAAGGATGGCAACCATCTGAAAACGGTCACAGATGCGCGTTTTGTCGGGCCGGGGAAATCCTGATGCCGGCCCGGGATAGCGTCGCCGATAGCCCGCATCGCCACTGGACGCGCGAACCGCTGGTGTGGCTACTGATTGCGATCCCGTCATCGGCAGTCATCATGGGCGCGGTTATGATCACGCTCGCGCTGCAATCCTTTTCCGGGCTGGTAGTCGATGACTACTATCGTAAGGGCAAGCAGATCAACCTGGTGCTGGCCCGCGACCGACTCGCTTACGAACTAGGTCTTGCCGCGGATTTCCGCGTAGATGGCTCGGACCGGCTCGAAATCCGTTTTGATCCCGACGTCACGGTGATTCCAGGTGAACGCATCGAACTGCGCCTGATACATGCCACCCGGCCAGGACTCGACCGGGATCTGGCTTTCGCCAACAACCGCCTTCACCTGCTCGAAGCGGAACTGCAGCTTCCCGGCCCGGGACGCTGGAATATCTACCTGCAAACACCTGACTGGCGTCTGACCGGTTCGCTGCAATACCCTCAAACCCGGCGTGCCCGGTTACTCCCCAACTACATTGCCCCGACCGCTCAATAGCTCTCGTGCCCATTGAACTGACGTTTGGCGCCGCAATCATCGTCGGCCTGCTGGGTTCCAGCCATTGCCTCGGCATGTGCGGGGGCATCGTCAGCGCACTCAATATGGGGATATCAGCTGATTTGAGCCGCCGACCGGTAGTGTTATTCAGCTATCAACTTGCCTACAACATCGGACGCATCAGCAGTTATGTCCTGGTCGGCCTGGTGGCAGGGACGCTCGGCGCCAGTCTTGCCGAACTCGGTCTCAGCCCGGTGGCAGGGCAGCTGCTGGCCGCGGCATTCATGATTGCGCTCGGCCTTTACCTCGCCAACTGGTGGCGCGGCCTTGCGTTGCTGGAACGGCTCGGAGCGCGACTGTGGCGCCACATTCAACCCCTGGGACAGCGCCTGTTCCCGATCCAGAGCCCATTCCAGGCATTGCTGCTGGGAGGTCTGTGGGGCTGGCTGCCCTGCGGCCTGGTCTATGCCGCAGTCGCCTGGTCGCTGACCACCGCTAGCGCCATCGATGCCGCAGTGCTGATGCTCGGATTCGGACTGGGCACATTGCCCGCGATGCTACTCGCGGGCAATGCATTCAACTATATGAAGAGATGGGTCAGGGCTCCGGCGCTGCGCACCTCGGCGGGCATTTTGATTATTGCTTTCGGATTTTACAACGCAATCAGCGGCCTGGCGCAGTCACATCACCACCATCAAACCGGTCTGAGTACGACCTTCTGGCAATATTCCACGGCAACCGAGTTGACCCGGGTGCCAGCCATCTTGCGCAGACCGGCGTGATCGAGTATCTCAACCTCGCGTCGGTTCACTTTCAGGACGCCACACTCCTGGAGGCGAGTCAGGGTTCGGCTCACGGTTTCGACCGCCAGCCCGAGATAGCAGCCGATGTCCTGACGTGACATGGTCAGCAAGAATGCCGAGGCCGAATAACCCCGCGACCAGTAACGGCAGGCGAGATCGTCGAGTAAACTGGCGATGCGCCCATCGGCGTCCTTGCGCGCCAGCATCAGCATCAGGTTGTGATCGCGTTGCATTTGTTCCGCAGCGATGCTCAACAGCGCCGAGCCCTGCGCCATGTCCGTCAGGTAGGCATGGGGGAAACGGCAGATCGAGGTTGTTTCCAGCAAAATTGCGGAGGACATGCGCTGCTGCGCTGCAGTGGTATCCAGCCCGAACACATCGCCCGGCAGGTAAAAACCGAGCACCTGCTCTTCGCCATCCTGGGTCACCAGGTAGCTCTTGATCGAACCGCTGCGCACCACGTAGAAGCAATCCGCGTCTTCGCCCTCGCGAAATACGTGCTCCGCCTTGCAGCTGATTTTCTTCGCATTGCATAACTGCTGCCGTGCCTCCGGGCTGTTCAGCAACTGCAGGCCGAGACAACCGCCGCGCGGTTCACAGGTATGGCACTCGTGCAAAACAGGATGTGAATGAATCTGCGATAACATGACGAATCCTCGACGGTAGATCTTGGGCAAAAGATATAAACGCCAGGCCTGGCGAAAATGGCCGTGGTCCTGGTTAGTTCAAAATTGAGCGAGTTCGATCGACAAACCACAGGAACGAAGAATGCCGAGACTTATTACTATGGCCACCATAGTAATGCCATGTCTGTTCGTTACCGCACACAGACTGTAGGCCGAGCGAGTAGCCGCGGCAGAAATGCAAAACCGTCATGGCTACCAATGGAATTACGCGGGTTGCGACCAGCTGATCCAGGGCGGGGAGGCGTTGATTTACCTTCCTGCCAGTGTGGGTAAAGATTCAGGCGATACGCATTGTGACTGCAGCTCACGGACTATGCATCGCGTTCACCAGTCTGGCGCAGTCGCATCGCTACCATCAACTCGGACTGAGTGCGGCCTTCTGGCAACATTCCACTGCAATCGAGTTGACCCGGGTGCCAGCCATCTTGCGCAAACTGGCGTGATCCAGTATCTCAACCTCGCGTCGGTTCACTTTCAGGACGCCACACTCCTGGAAGCGAGTCAGGGTTCGGCTCACGGTTTCGACCGCCAGCCCGAGATAGCAGCCGATGTCCTGACGTGACATGGTCAGCAAGAATGCCGAGGCCGAATAACCCCGCGACCAGTAACGGCAGGCGAGATCGTCGAGAAAACTGGCGATGCGTCCATCGGCGTCTTTGCGGGCCAACATCAACACCAGGTTATGATCGCGTTGCATCTGTTCCGCGGTAATTTTCAACAGATTGGCGCCCTGCGCCTTATCGCCCAGATAGGCGTGTGGAAACCGGCATACCGAGGCAGTCTCCAAAGCCACGGCTGACGACATGCGCAACTGTGAATCGGCGGTATCCAGCCCGAAAACATCGCCGGGCAGGTAGAACCCAAGCACTTGCTCCTCGCCATCCTCGGTCACCAGGTAACTTTTGAGAGAACCGCTGCGCAGTACGTAAAAGCAATCTGCGTCTTCACCCTCGCGAAATACATGCTCGCCCTTGCGGCTGATCTTCTTCGCGTGGCAAAGTTGCTGGCGCGCCTCTTCGCTGTCCAGTAATTGCAGGCCGAGACAACCGCCACGTGGCTCACAGACGTGGCATTCATGCGGCAAATGATGTGATGGGACCTGGGTTAGCATGGTGACTCCTCATTCTTGGTTCAATTTCATGTTGTTTATCATGACGCATGCACGCATCTTCAACCATCGGGGTTTTCCTGATGGGCATATCAGGGCATTCCAGATACCATAGTGATCGTTCAAGCAGCGCAGCACGACATCGAGTGATACAACGCCAACCGTTCAACCAGTTGTTTCTGATCATGGCCACAGCAGCCCTGCTGATCAGTGTGATTTCGATATTCAGCCTTTACCACACAGCCATTGAACAATACCGCCTGCACCTGGTTGATACGGTCAAGAGCCAGGCTCGATTGATCGAAGCCATCGCGCAATTTGACAATCTCGACAACGATGGCAATGACTCCGTTCTCGCGCGGCAATTGACGCTGAAGAAAGTTGCCACGGCTTACCAGAATTTCGAGGGCTTCGGCGACAGCGGCGAGTTCGTGCTGGCTCGGCGAGACAAGGATGAAATACAGTTTGTACTCAACCTTCGTCATCCACAGGGGCAGATCCAGTCCCCGGGAACCTTTCCATTCAGTGGTCAGTGGGCCGAACCCATGCGCAGGGCATTGTCGGGAGAGTCAGGCGTCATGACTGGGCTGGACTATCGTGGCGTTCAGGTGCTGGCGGCCTACGAGCCGATCTCGATCCTCGATCTCGGCCTGGTTGCGAAGATGGATCTCAGCGAGATTCGCAAGCCTTTCATGATCACCGGGCTGCTTGCCTTCGCTATGACCCTGCTGGTGATTTTCATTGCCAGCCAGTTATTTTTCCGAGTGCTACGGCCGATCGAAAAAATCATCGACCAGCAGGCCGAAACCTTTCGTACGCTTGCCGAGACTATGCGCGAGGGCATTATCCTGGCCAGCACCACGGGAGTCATCGAGTATGTCAATCCCGCCGCCGAGGACCTGTTTGGCTATAAACCACGTGAACTGCTCGGCGCCAGGCTGAACTGCCTGATGCCAAGACAATATAGCGTCGCACATGATGGCTATCTGCAGCGCTACCTGCAGACTGGTTTCCCCAGGATCATCGGCCGTGGGCGTCAGCTGGTGGCAAAACGCAAGGACGGCAGCCGTTTTCCTATTTACCTGTCGATTGGCGACGTGCGCACCAGCCAGGTGCGCCTGTTCGCCGGCGTGATCATGGACATGAGCGAACAACAGCAACTTCAACGCGAAATTCTAGAAAGTCCACTGAGCGAGCAGCGCCGCATCGGCCAGGAACTGCACGACGGGCTCGGGCAACAACTCACCGGGCTCGGTATGCTGGCCACCAGCCTGCTCAACAAGGCCAGTAAGCCAGAGCACGACCTCGCCACCAGGCTCGCCAGCGGCCTGCAGGAGGCAATTTCACAGGTACGCGCGCTGTCACGTGGACTGATTCCAGTCGATATCGACGCCGAGGGTTTTAGTGCGGCACTCGAAAACCTGCTGACGAAAATTCGCGCGCAATGTAATATCCCGATTATTCTGACCATCAAGGAGCGCCTTCGCATACGCGACAGCAGCAATGCGCTACACCTCTACCGTATTGCCCAGGAAGCACTTAACAACGCTATCAAGCATGCCGAGGCCAGTCGTATCGAGATCTCGCTTGGCATGGCCGGTGACCGCGGCTATCTTGCGATACGCGATAACGGACGGGGATTCAACCACCCGGCGCAGACCTCTGACGGGCTTGGCTTGCGTATCATGCAACATCGCTGTGGCTTGATCGATGCGGAATTCGAAATTCGCTCCGCCCCGGAACGGGGTACCGAGGTAAGATGTTACTTCATGGTCGAAACCTGACCCGAGAACCCTGGCCTATGTCAAGAATCCTCATAGTCGACGATCACCCATTGGTACGTGCCGGCCTGGCACAGCTTATCGGTGACTGCCCTGACCTCGAAGTCTGCGCGGAGGCCGCCGATATGGCCGAGGCGCTCAAACAGATCGATAGCACCAACCCGGACCTGGCGATTATCGATTTGTCACTGGCGGGCGGTAGCGGCCTGGACCTGATCGAGCACATCAAGGCGCGAAATCTCAATATCCTCATGCTGGTCGCCTCCATGCACGATGAAATGCTCTATGCCGAACGCGTACTCGCGGCCGGGGCGCGGGGCTATATCAACAAGCAGGAAGCCCAGGACAGCATCATTCGCG
Source organism: Gammaproteobacteria bacterium (assembly GCA_022340305.1). GTDB lineage: Bacteria > Pseudomonadota > Gammaproteobacteria. The sequence continues at coordinate 24,124 of JAJDOF010000076.1, read as the reverse complement.
CGATACGCCAGGTGCTCGGAGGCAAGGTTTACCTGAGCGAAGCCATGACCGAGCGCATGTTGAACGGGATGGTCGATCTACGCACTGAGAAACGCAATATCGACAGCCTGTCGAATCGCGAGTTACAGGTCTTCGAGTTGATCGGCCAGGGTGTGCCCAGCAGCCAGATCGCCAGTCAGCTCAACCTCAGCATCAAGACCATCGAAACCCACCAGGCTCACATCAAGCGGAAGCTCGGGCTCGGTTCGGCCCACGAACTGAACCAGCGCGCAATTCGCTGGATGATGGATCAGGAATCCTGATACCGCCGCACTTCAGAGGGCGATTGATCCGCGTCAATTACCAGGCTGGAAATCTTGCTAGAGTCTTTCCTACAGATCCCGGTGACAGGGTCTTCAACCATGCTAGAGGACAAGATCATGAATACTCAACTGTGGAATCCTTTTCAGGAATTTGAAAGCCTGCTGGAGCGCTATAACAAGAGTGGTCGTAACGCATTGAGCAACCAGTCCGATACCGACCTGAGCTTTGCGGACTGGGCGCCATCGGTCGATATCGAGGAAGAAGAAGACAGCTATAAAATCAAGGCCGACCTGCCCGGCGTCGACAAGAAAGACATCGACGTCAAGATGGAAAACGGTATGCTCAGCATTCGTGGAGAGAAACACACCGAAACCGAATCCGGCAAGGGCAGCAAGCGTCATCGCACGGAACGTTTCCACGGCAGTTTCGCCCGCAGCTTCACGCTGCCGAACTCGGTGCAGGCGGACAAGATCGACGCCGCCTACAAGGATGGCGTGTTGACGCTGGTAATCCCCAAGTCGGAACAGGCCCGTCCCAAATCGATCGATATCAAGGTCAGCTGACCGGTGGCGTGAGCGGTGGCAGGTTCACACCTGCCATCGGCTTTGTGGAGCGTTCAACGCGATGCGCCTTGAGGCGACATTCGAATCCCTTTGAGTTACTCTGTCTGCGGCCATCGAGTTGATGTACATCAACTCGATGGCCGCAGACAGAGTGCAATATGACGCTTTCCCAGCGATGGAGAATGACAATGAAATACAAGAATATTCTGATCCAACTGGACAACAGCAGCGGTTGTCGCAACCGCCTCGAAGTCGCTTTCGGCCTGGCGCAGGATTTCGGCGCAGAGCTGACCGGGTTATTCGTAGTACCGACCTATATCGTACCCTCCTATGTCGAGGCCCAGATCAGTGTCGACCTGATGACCGACATCACCGAAAAGGCGCTGGCCCGCGCAGAAGAGACCGTCGCTCACTACCGAAAGCTGGCTGTAGAGGCCCATGTAAAACTGCAGACCGTGGTAGTCGAAGGGCAGATCATTCCAATTTTGCGCGAACATTCGAAGTATGCCGACCTGATGATACTGGGCCAGGATCAACCCGAAGATCCGGACAATGCCAGCTATGGCCTGGCCGACGCCCTGCTGTTCGAAGGCGCCTGTGCCTGCCTGGTGGTGCCGCACAGCGGTAAAATCCCGACTCTCGGTAAACGGACCCTGCTCACCTGGAACGCGAGCCGCGAAGCCGCGCGCGCACTTCGCGAAGCTTTGCCGCTGCTCAAGCGTGCCGAAACAGTGGTGCTGCTGTCATCCGAACCGGACGCCGACGACAACACCCTGGCGAATGGACATCCGCATGCACAGGCCGCGCTCCATCTGCTCAAATCTCACGGCATCGAGGCGGTTTCCAGCGGTATCAGCAACCCGGACATGAATGCCAGCGACGCAATCGTCGCGCAGGCCGCAGAAATGAATGCCGACTTGATCGTGATGGGGGCCTACGGTCACACACGTCTGCGCGAAATGATCCTCGGTGGCGTCACCCGCGATTTGCTCAAGCACCCGCCCACCTGCCTGTTATTGGCCCATTAGCTTGTTGGTCGTCTAGCTGCCGGCCTGCTGCTCGAAAAAGGAGGCGCCGCTCGGGATTTCGGGCGTCTCCATACTAAACGCGACCGAGCGGATGCGTCCCGGATCGCGGCCGTGAACGATACGCCCGGCATGTTTGCTGGGCACCGCGCAAGGCGCTAACGGCACGGCATCCGCCGCGGTCAGGGTGGCGATATACAGTGAGCGCGAGCGCTGTGTCAGGTTTTCCGCAGAAGCGTGTAGCGCACGCGTGTGCATCAGGCACAGACTGCCGGCAGGGCCGAGGCACTCGATCGCGCTGGATTCACATTGGTGCGCCACCGAATCGGCAACCGCACCGGTGAAACGACCATCCTGCCACAACGAGTAAAGCTCTCCACGGTGGGAACCGGGTACGACGCGTGCCGGACCGATGTCACTGTCAATATCGTCAAGAAACAGCATCGCGGTGATGCAATCATCGTTACTGTGCGGATCAAAGGTGAAATCCTGATGCCAGTTCACCCTGGTGCCACTTCCCGGTAGCTTGCTATTGAGCTTTGCGTGATGAAAACGCAGATCCTCGCCGAGTAGATCGGCCACCGCGGTGAGCATGGGCCCCTTTTCGATCAGTTCCAGGAACTCGCCTGAAATCTCTTCCGGCGAAGCCACCCGACGCAGCGCAGGCGCTGCTGCAGTGTGACCGGGTTCGACGTCGAAACGTGCGCGTCCATCGAGCATTTCACCGAACGGTCCGTCGTGCTTTCGGGATTCATCGATCCAGCGTTGGTGTTGCCGGCGCAAGGGTTCGAGTTCACGCTCGCTGTAAACGGACTCAATCACGACTACACCGTTTTCCCAAAATTCTGCTTGCTGTGTTTCACTCAACATAGCCTAACCCTCTCTACAGACAATTCGTTCGCTCAATAATTACGTTTCTGGCTCGCACCCTGGTAAAGAATATCCGCCCAGTTCTGATTTGCCCGTTGACGTTCGCTAACGGCGGCCGAATCCATATCGCGGCGTGGTCGCTTGAGTTCGATAAAATCCGTCTTCAAGAAACCACCGCGCATCGGCAACCAGTAGTTCTCCCCCAGCAGTTGACGCCCACCCGCCGCCACATAAGCCTGCATCGCGAAGCCAACACGTCTTTGCGCACTGCGATTCGCGCGCGAGCCATGAATAGTGCGCGCGTGGTGCAGCGACATCTGTCCCGGCTTCAGTATCAGGTCGACCGCAAGCGCTTCATCGACATCCCGAATCTGCTGGCCGCGAGTCAGGATGTTGTCTTCGTGGAAGGTTTCCTGGTGTGGTTGTATCGCATCACGATGACTTGCGGGAATCATGCTCATGCAGCCCATCTCACGGTTGCTCGGCGTTAGCGCCAACCAAGGGGTCACGAAATCAAGCGGCTCGAGGCCCATGTAGGTCGCGTCCTGGTGCCAGCTAACATAATGCTTGCTTTGCGGCTCCTTGATGAACAATACGCTACCCCACAGCGCAAAACTATCGCCAGTCAGGTCTTCGACCGCGGCCAGAATTACGGGGTGATGCACCAGTGCATCGAGAAAGGTGAACGCGAGGTGTGGGTTATTACGATTTTCAGCATTGAGTTCCTGGGGGTACATCGCTTCCGCCATCTGCAGCCGCTGCAGGCAGGCACCGGCTTCGTCCTCGGCCATGACATCGATAGGCGCGAGAAACCCCTGCTCGTGGTACTGCGCGACCTGTTGCCGGCTGAGAAATTTTGGCACTGCTATTGTCGACCATAGCGATTGGGAATACTCGAATAGTAGCGTAAACTCGAGCGTGACCTGTACTAATAAACATGCCTTTTCATCATGCAAAAACTCGATAAAAAAACCCTGCTCGGAATTCGTGATCAACTCGGCAGCTACGCCTGGGACGATACTGAAATCGACGAACTGGTGGATCCCAAACTCGGCATTATTACCGGCTTTCAGGAATTGCTCGAGCAGCTCGAATATCTGCGCAGAATCGATCTGGGATCGACGCCGCCGGCCGGCGATATTTCTGACGCATGAGTGCACAACTGGCCTTTGCGTCGATCGGTGAGCTTTCCAGGCGCCTGCAAACGCGCGACCTCAGCGCGGCGCAATTACTCGAGGTATACGCCGAGCGCATCGGCCGTTACGCGGATACCAGCAAGGCTTTTATATCGCTGGATCTTGGCGGGGCTCGCCGCAAGGCCGACACGGCTGACCGCAACCTCGATAACGGACTCCCGCTCACCGGCATTCCCTATGCCTGTAAGGATCTGTTCGATGTCGCCGGCCAGATAACCACCGCTGGCTCGAAGGTTTTGCAGGATAACACTGCGCACAGCGATGCCGATGCCATTCGCAATATGAATCAGGCCGGGGCAATTTGTATCGGCAAGAACAACCTTCACGAATTCGCCTACGGCGCCACCGGTGAAAATATTATTTACGGCACCGCGCCGAATCCCTACGACCACTCGCGCCTGGCGGGTGGCTCGAGCAGTGGCTCGGCCGCGGCAGTCGGTTTCGGCCTGTGCGCTGCGGCGCTCGGCACCGACACCGGCGGTTCGGTGCGCGCGCCTGCCGCGCTCTGTGGTCTGGTGGGTTTCAAACCCACCTTTGGACGCATCAGCACCGCGGGGGTGATTCCTTATTCCTGGACGCTGGATCACGTCGGCACGCTGACTCGCAACGCGCAGGATGCCGCGACCCTGTTCAAGGCACTGTTACCCACGGCTCACGACATTCCGCAAGTTGCGCTGCGAGGCCAGGTAATCGGCATTCCTGAAGGCTTCTTTTTCACCCGCTGCGATCGCGAAATCCTCGATAGCATCGACCTATTGATGAAATTTCTGCGCACGGCCGGCGCCGTGCTCAAACCGGTGAGCATGCCATCAATGGAACACACGCGCAGCGTATCGCTCACCGTGCAGATGCCCGAAGCATTGTCATTTCACAATCGTTACCTCGAACAACGCGGGCACCTGTACAGCCAGGAGTTCCGCGCCGGGCTCGCACTCGGCCAATGCCTGCTCGCCGAGCAGTACATTCGCGCGAAACGTTTCATCGAGACTTATCGGCGTGACATGGCGGTAATATTCGCCGGAGTCGATGCGCTGCTGACGCCGGCAACACCGGTCATCGCCCCCGCCATCGGCGCGGTCGAGGTGAGCGTTGACGGCATCCCGGAACCCGCCGGCAACGCCATCACCCGCTATACGTCATTTTTCAATATGTCCGGCCATCCCGCCATCACGCTGCCCTGCGGCATGCACAGTGCAGGACTGCCGATGGCGGCACAACTCATCGGCAGGCACCATGGCGACGAGCAATTGCTGGGGCTCGTACGCCAGATTGAAACGGACTATGACTTCACCCTGCCGTTACCCGATCTGGCTTAACCCGCCTCATTCCCAGGCAAGCCGGTACCCAACTGCAACCTCATCCCCGCGCAAAAGTCATACCTCACCTTGACGTCATCCCCGCGCAAAACCTGTACCTCACCTTGACCTCATCCCCGCGCAAAACCCATACATCACTTTGACGTCATCCCCGCGCAAAACCTGTACCTCACCTTGACCTCATCCCCGCGCAAAACCCATACATCACTTTGACGTCATCCCCGCGCAAGCGGGGATCTAGCACACCACCTAAAAGCATCGGCCTTGAGAAGTCCCTGGCCCTTGCGGAAAGCGCAGCCAGGTAAGGTATTCCAGGGCCGTCATTCTGGCAGTCGCGGCAAGGTCCCCACCTGCGCGGGGATGACGTTTAGTTTACTGAGAGGGAATTCAAATACCTTGCTGGAGCAGAATTTCGATTAGTGAATTCATTTCCAGATCAGACAGACCTTCGCGCTCGCTGAGCGAGCTACTCAGGTTGGCGCCGGCTGGCGCCACCGGTGACTTGCTGCGGAACAGACGCAATGCCTCGCCCTGCCCCGCAAGACAGTCGCGCATCACCAACGGACTCAACATGGCCGCGCTTTCCATCACCGGACACAACGCGATATTGTGCACCGCTGTCAACCACTTCGGGCCGATGAATTGCGGCGCCATGCGACCCTGGTTCAGGCGTAACAGGCGTTCGGCGCTGGCGCGATAAAAATCGAGAAAGCTATTGCCACGACGAAACATCAGCAGGGCGTTGTGGACCTTGGCGAAGCTACGCAAGCGCTGCTTCGCGTCATGCTGCACCCAGATTTCGCGCCCGAGCGCATACTCGCACTCCGGCAACACGAAACCATCGGGGTCAAAGATCAGGAAATCGGCATCGCACCAGACCACGCAGTCGTAGCCTTCGGCGAGACCCTGCTGCAAGCTGATCAGCCGCGCCAGGTCGCTGGCAATCACGGGTTGTGCGCGGGTTTTATCGAGCAGCTCGCGGTCGAGCAGCGCAAAAATCTCGTCGCCGAGGTAGCGGTAGTGATAGCCGTTGACCTGCGCCCAGCCGGCGACCGAATCCAGGCAAGCCTGCAACCAGGCATGCGGCAGAGGATGGCGATGGGACTGAATGATCAGCGTGTCAGGCATTTGGGCAGAGACCGGCGGTCAAGCATCAGCGCTTATCCCGATAAACCGGACATGATATCTTTGACGTCGATATTTATACAACATTCTGCGACAATCGCGACCCCCGCAAACCTGGAGCATCAACCCATGACAAATCCCGTAGTCGCCGCCAACAAACCCGCCAAAGTCGCCCTGGAAAAGGGCCGAAAGTACTTTTTTTGCGCCTGCGGCCAGAGCAAAAATCAACCCTTCTGCGACAGTTCACACCGCGGCAGCGAGTTTACTCCGCTGGCGTTCGAGTGCAGCGAAAGCAAGGATTATTACCTGTGCCAGTGCAAACAAAGCGGCAACAAGCCCTACTGCGATGGCAGCCACAAGGCTATCAAAGACGATCAGGTCGGCAAACCGGCTGGCTAATTTCTCGAAAAAAAGCGACTCATCCGTCGGGCTCTGGGTCGCCAGCACCATCTCCTTCCCAAACCGATACCCCACGCGAGCATTATCGCCTTGCCGACGGGCCCGCGGTAATCCGCGTGTTGCCGGCATGGTTCGTCGAATAGGAGCCATTCTATCGCGTCGTCATGGCACTGCGCGCATCGCTGGCGTAAGATAACGGGATATTGACGTTTTGCAGGTTTAATTTCGGCTATTTGGTGAAAAGCGCACCGTCACAGGCTTTTTTGACATCCAGATGACAAAAAGGTACTTGGTTTATAAGGTTATAGCTAACTGATCGTTTTTGTGAATTCGGTATGCTTATATAATCGCGCCTTCGCTTACTATCTAGCCCCATTATGTCCACTCCCGCTAATCTAGTTGAAACGATAATGACGACTGCACCCGATCTCAGCACCTACGGCATCGACAATACTGTCGAGATAATTTACAACCCCAGCTTCGACACCCTGTTTGCGGAGGAAACCGCTGCTGGTTTGCAGGGATTCGAAGTCGGTTACCAGACCGAATCGGGTGCAATTTCGGTCGACACCGGCGTCTTCACCGGGCGCTCACCCAAGGACAAGTACCTGGTGCGCGACGACACTACCCGCGACACCATCTGGTGGTCGGACCAGGGTGAAAATGACAATCACCCGATCGATGTCGAAACCTGGAGCAAGTTGCGCCAGCTGGTGACCGAGCAACTCTCCGGCAAGCGCCTGTTTGTCGTCGATACCTTTTGTGGCGCCAATCCCGATAGTCGCCTCAAGGTGCGTTTCGTCACCGAGGTTGCCTGGCAGGCACATTTTGTCACTAACATGTTTATCCGCCCGGACGCCGCAGACCTGGTCGATTACACTCCGGATTTCGTCGTCCTCAACGGCTCCAAAACCACCAATCCCGATTACCAGGCCATGGGATTGAACTCGGAAAATTTCGTCGCTTTCAATATGACCGAGGGCATGCAGATCATCGGCGGCACCTGGTATGGAGGCGAAATGAAGAAAGGCATGTTCTCGATGATGAATTACCTGTTGCCGCTGAAGGGTATGCCGTCGATGCACTGCTCCGCCAACGTCGGCGAAAATGGTGACGTCGCGATTTTCTTCGGGCTGTCGGGAACCGGCAAAACGACGCTGTCGACCGATCCCAAGCGGCGCCTGATCGGCGATGACGAGCACGGCTGGGATGATGACGGCATCTTCAACTTCGAGGGCGGCTGCTATGCCAAGACGATCAACCTCAGTGCCGAGCATGAACCCGACATCTATCGTGCGATCCGTCGTGACGCGCTGCTCGAAAACGTCGTCGTCAACGCGGATGGTGTCATCGATTACAGCGACAATTCAAAGACCGAGAATACCCGTGTGTCTTACCCGATCTACCACATCGATAACATCGTCAAGCCGGTTTCACGCGCCGGTCACGCCAGCCACGTAATCTTTCTGAGCGCAGATGCATTTGGCGTGTTGCCACCGGTTTCACGGCTGACCCCGGAGCAGGCAGAGTATTATTTTCTCTCCGGCTTTACCGCCAAGCTCGCCGGCACCGAACGCGGCATCACCGAACCCACACCGACCTTTTCCGCCTGTTTCGGCAAGGCATTTCTGTCGCTACACCCGACGCGCTACGCCGAGGTGCTGAATCAAAAAATGGTACAGTGCGGTAGCCAGGCCTACCTGGTCAATACCGGCTGGGACGGCAGTGGAAAGCGTATTTCCATCAAGGCAACGCGCGCCATCATCGATGCAATTCTCGACGGTTCGCTCGATAACGCCGAGGTTGCAACCCTCCCTGTTTTCAATTTCGCTATTCCACTGGCCCTGCCCGGGGTGGATACCGCGATCCTCGACCCACGCAATAGTTACGCAGATCGTGGCGAGTGGGAATCGAAGGCAACCCGGCTTGCTCACCTGTTTATCGATAACTTTGACCAATACACCGACACCGATAGTGGTAAACAACTGGTATCTGCAGGCCCTATACTCGACTAGCCGGGCAAACTACGACGCTGCGGGACTTGCCTGAACCACGCTCGGACAGGCAAAATGGCATTCCGATTGCGGCGAGTATGGCTAGATGAAAAAAAAGGGCTTCAAAATTCTCGAAAACGAGTGGATTAGCTTATCCGATGGACGTCGCCTGGCAGCACGCATCTGGCTGCCCGATAGCGCTAACAAGAAACCGGCGCCTGCGATCCTTGAGTACCTGCCCTATCGCAAACGCGACGGCACCGCGCAACGCGACGACAGTACCTATCCGCATTTTGCCGCAGCGGGATATGTCGGTGTTCGCGTCGACATCTCCGGCACTGGCGAGTCCGACGGCGACTGGGATGATGAGTACTCGCCGCGCGAACTCGCCGATGGCTGTGAAGTAATCGAATGGATAGCGGCGCAACCCTGGTGCGATGGCAATGTCGGCATGATGGGTATCTCCTGGGGTGGCTTCAACGGTTTGCAGATTGCAGCCTTGCGACCAGCAGCGCTCAAAGCTGTCATTTCGATCGGCACCACGGTCGATCGCTACAACGACGACATTCACTACAAAAACGGTTGCCTGCTGTATTCGAATTTCTACTGGTCGAGCACCATGCTGTGTTATGCCTCGAGACCTCCGGATCCCGAACTGGTCGGCGACGGCTGGCGTGAAACCTGGCTGCAGCGACTCAATACCCAACCGTTTCCACTCACCGCCTGGCTTGCGCACCAGCGCAAGGACGATTACTGGAAACACGGATCGATCGGCGAAGATTATGCGGCTATCGAAATACCGGCGCTGGTCATCTCCGGCTGGGCGGATGGTTACCTCAATGCGCCCCCTGCCGCTGCCACCCATCTCGACAAGGCCAAGGCCATCAACGGCCCCTGGATACACAAGTATCCACATTTGGCGTCGCCCGGGCCGCGCATGGATTTCATCAAGGAAGCCATTAACTGGTGGGATAAATGGCTCAAGGGAGTCGACAACGGGGTCGAAGATCTACCTGCTTACCGTGCCTATATCCTCGAAGACGCCAAGCCACTGCTGCGCCAGGTACACGCACCGGGACGCTGGGTGGCAGAAGATAGCTTACCGGCCAGGGATTCTCGGGAACGCAACTACTACCTGGCACCGAGTCGGCAGTTACTCGACATCCCCGGCAGAACGCGCTTCAAGACGCTGTCCTCGCCGCAGGATTGCGGCACCGCCTGCGGCGAGTTTTTCACCATCCGCGCCGATGGCGAAATGCCGGCCGACCAGCGTCGCGACGATTCCGGCTCACTGGTTTTCGACAGTGGCAAGCTGCATCAACCCATTGAAATCCTCGGACGACCTCGGCTACGCCTGAAAATTGCCATCGACAAGCCACTCGGCAATATCGCCGTACGCCTGAACGATATCCACCCGAACGGGGACGTCTCACGTGTCAGCTGGGGCGTACTCAACCTGGCACATCGCAACGGCAATGAAGATCCGCAGCCGATGGTCCCGGGCGTGCCCGTATCGGTCGAAATTGAAATGAATGAATGCGGTTATCGATTCATGCGTGGACACAAGATGCGCGTCGCAATATCAACCAGCTACTGGCCGATGGTCATGCCCCCGCCGGAAAACATCGTTGCCACGCTGTGCCTGGGTCCGGACGCGCTGATTACCTTGCCGGTACGCGGAGGAGTCGATGCCTACGATAAAATGGAAGCCCCCAGTGACGAAAAACCACTCGTCGATTACCCACAGATCTCCAGGGGATTGCATCGACGCTGGGTAGAGCGTAACTTCCAGACTGGTGAATCGCATTACCGCATCATCGATGACACTGGTGAAATCGAAGTGCCCGGGCACGGCATGATAAGCCGCTATCGACACGACGAGCGCTGGACCATCGCCGCCGACGATCCGCTAAGCCATCGCTCCCTGAGTCGTTATATCTGCTGGATGCGCCGCGGTGACTGGACGATCCGAACCGAGTCGGAGAGCGAAATGCGTTGTGATGCGGAAAACTTTTACATCAAGGCCACGGTGCGCGCCTACGAAGGCGAAGAATTGATCAATGAACGGAACTGGGAAGAAGTCGCGATACCGCGAGACCACATATAACCAGAACACTAACAATCTGCCACAGGCACGGTAACGTGATAAAACGCGGGTAAACACCGCGCCGTGCCGGCAGTTAACGGATATTTTTTATGGCAAGATTACCGCGCTACTCCATCGTCAATCAGCCGCAGCATATAATCTTGCAGGGGCGTGACGGACAGACTATTTTTCACCAGGATCAGGACTACCAGTACTTTCACGACTGCCTCGATGCCGCCGCATACAATTATCGCCTCATGGTACACGCCTACGTGCTGATGCCGGATCACGTACATGTGTTGGCAACCCCGAGCAATACCGACAGCATAGCGCGAGTCGTGCAATCGATTGGTCGCAATTACGTGCAGTACTTCAACGAATGTTACGGCGGCAGCGGCACGCTCTGGGAAGGCCGGTATCGTGCCACCGTGATCGACGCTAGCGCCTATATGCTCGACGTCAGCCGCTACATCGAGCTCAACCCGGTGCGCAACCGGCTGGTCGACAAGCCCCAGGATTATCGCTGGAGCAGTTACGCGCACAACGCGCTGGCAAAGAGCGATGAAATGATTAGCGCAGCCCCGCAATACGCGGGCCTTGGCGCTTCTGCCCGGGATTGTGCGAAGGCCTATCGCAAGTTGTTCAAGCAGAAGCTCAGCGCGGCGCAGGTGCAGGAAATCACCGACGCGACCATGAAAGGCTGGGTCCTGGGTAATAGTCGATTTGCGCGCAAGATTGAGAAACTGAGCGGTCGGCGCGCGACACAACTCCCCAAGGGGCGACCGAAGGGTAGTTAAGCGGCCTTGCAGTCGCACGAAGACAAACGCGGGCCCGGCCTTAAGTTTCCGCCGCCGTTACTGCCGCTCGCTTTGATCGGCAGCGCTTACCTGGCCGACATTTACCTGCCTCTGCCGATCAACGAGTACCCCGCTTTGTGGCTGACAGGCCTGGTCGTGGTGATCGCGGCAATGTGCCTGGCAGCAATCGCGCTACTTCAATTCCTGCGCGCAAAGACGCATGTCGAACCCTGGCAACCAACCACGTTCATTATCCAGTCAGGCCTCTTCCGTTACAGCCGCAATCCGATATACCTGAGCTTTTGCTGCGCCACACTCGGTTGCGGGTTGATGCTAAACAGTTGGTGGGTGATCGCTGCCGTGCTACCACTGGGCTATTTGCTGCAACAACTGGTCATTCGGCACGAAGAAACCTACCTGCAACAAAAGTTCGGCGACACCTACCTTGCCTACCAACGTCGCGCACGGCGCTGGTTGTAAGCACTCCCACAGCACAAGTCGGTAACCTGGTTAATTGCGCGCCAGCGCGACAAAGGTTGCGTGCAGGCTTGCCTGCGGCAAATCACCGACTGCGATGTCGAGCATAATCCGCCCCTTGCCGCGCTCGTGAAATTCCCGCAAAAAAACCTCACGTTGCGCCAGGCTGGCACTGCAACGGCATTCGATAACCGACTTGACCGGTGCGCGATAGGCAATTTCCGCGCGCGCAACCACAAGCTCGGCGTCAATCCCCGACTCGTCGATGATGTGCATACACAGCGCCCAGCCGGTTAATACCGCGATCGAATAAAGACTGCCGGCGAAACCGGTGCCATGAATATTGATATTGGGTGGCAACGGTGCACTCACCCGGATATCGTCCTGGTCCAGGTGATCGATGGAAAACTGCATCGCCGCACTCAGCGGTATGGTGGCGTGAATTTTGGCAGTCAACTCGTCGGCAGCAGACATCTCAATAACCCCTGCCACGATCGACCAGGTGCAACAGCGGCTCACCATTTTGCAGACGCCGGTAATTTTCGGCAATATCGAGTACCGCGTCGCCGAGGTGATATCCCGAGATGTGTGGCGTGAGCTGAACGCGCGGATGTAACCACAGCGGACTATCGGCCGGCAAGGGCTCGATCGACATGACATCCAGGATTGCGCCGGCAAGCTCACCGCCGTCGAGAGCCTGCAACAGGTCGGACTCATTGACCAGGTCACCGCGCCCGACGTTGATCAACAGGGAGTGCGGGTTAAATTGCTGAAACAGGTTTCGATCGAACATTCCCAGGGTTTCCGGCGTGGACGGTAATACCGAGACTACGTAATCGGAAACCGGCAATAACTTTGCGAGCCCTTCGTCCCCCGCAAAACAGCTCACCTGATCCAGCGATTTGCGACTACGGCTCCAACCCAGCACCTGGAATCCGTTATCGACAAAGCGCTGTGCCACCAGTGCGCCTATACGCCCCAGCCCGAGCACCGCGACGGTGGTATCTTCGCTCCTGCGCGGTGGGTAGGCAACCCACTCAGAGCGCGCCTGGTGGTGGTGATACTGGCGCATGTGACGTTGTTCCTGCAACACGTAAGCCAGCGCATATTCCGCCATCTCGGTGCCCGAGGTATTGGTTTGCAGGCGCGCGATCTGCACCGCTGCGGGGAGCTGCTGGTCTGCGAGAATATTATTCACCCCGGCACCGGTCTTCTGTATCAGTTTCAGATTCGGATAGCGCAAGGCCTCCCCGGGCAGGTAGGTGCTCACCGTCAGCATATCGATTTCATTGGCATTACCTGGATCGACGCCAATGCGAATATCGGCCTCGGGATACCTGCACAGCAATTCATCGCGCAGGTCCTCATCTTTCATCCAGTCCGGATGTTTGACATCGATCAGAAGTGCCATGTTTATCTCTTTGCTAATTGACGAATATGCCCGGGACCGATACGACAACAACCCCCGATAATGCTGGCGCCCGCCCGATGCCAGGCGGCGGCCTGTTGCGCCCACTGCTGTGAAGTCTCCTGCCCATGCCAGCACTTGCGCGTGGCATCATACTGCGCACCGGAGTTAGGGTAAACCACGATCAACTTGAGCGGTGCATGAGTGCGCAGGTTGCGAATCAGTCCCTCCACGATGCCACTCTCGCAACAATTGACACCTACTGCAAACACCGAGGGCAAATCTTCAAACAACACAACCGCGTCCTTAAGTGGATTACCATCGTGCAGAGACTGCGCATCGCGACAACAAAAACTGACCCAGCTCGGGGTAGTCGCCGACGCCAGCAACTGCGCCAGTACACGCGCCTCCTGTAAATCCGGAATCGTCTCGCAGGCCAGCAGATCGGCGCCGGACTCGTCAAGCCAGCGCAAGCGCTGCTCGTGAAAGCGTCGCAACGTGTCGTCGTCAACGCCGTAGTTGCCGCGATACTCGGAACCGTCGGCGAGGTAGGCGCCGTAAGGTCCGATGGAGGCCGCAACCAGTGGACGATATCCGCAATCCGGGTTATCACCTAAAAACTCATCGCGCGCACGTTGCGCGATTGCGATCGTTTCGAAAAATACCTCTCGAATCGCTGCCGCCTCGTAGCCTGCCGCCTCGAGTCCGGGAATACTGGCCTGGTAGCTGGCGCTGATGATACAGCGCGCGCCCGCATCGAGATAGGCACGGTGCACCTGCTGGATTGCTGCCGGATGAGTGCTGATCAGCTCTGCACTCCACAGCGCCCCGCAGACATCGTATCCACGGGCATCGAGCTCACTACCGAGTCCACCATCCAGTATCAGTGGTGCCTGGTTTTTGATCATCGATGTGATGGTGGATAGTTGCATCTGGTCCTGGTATTCAATGACGCAGTGGCTGGGAATTAAACCACGATATCGAGTTTAGCCTGTGGCCAGCCGGCAGTGGTCTCGAAGCGCATGGTCACCCGTTCGCGACGATGCGCTGCTATGCGCCGATACAACCAGTCCCGCGCATTCCCCGGGTGGTCCGGCAGATAGAACTGCGTCGTCAGTCGCTCACGATTTTCGATCAGTACCTTGACGTGTATGTGTGGCGTACGGCCGGCATAAGGCACCGGCTTTATGGTGCGAAACGCGAAAGCCCCATCGGCTTTGCTGATATCGTGGCCGTAGCCCTGGAAGCCGCCATCACGCGCCGCCCCGCCCTGGTCGCCATGATGCAGGTAGCGCCCGTTCACATCGCATTGCCAGATCTCGATGCGCGCCCCAGCGATCGGTTCAGCGCGGCTATCGAGCACCCTGCCGGCGAGCGTGACAATTTCGCCACCGGCCTGCTCGACCTGGTCCGCGACCTTGACCAGATCACTATCGATGTCATCCAGTCGCATCCCTGCCGGCGGGTAAAAAGGTCCTTCACTGGCCGACGGCGTCGGCTCGGTTGCGGCGAGCCCGGCAACGGGTAACGCGGCAATACCGCACAGCACGCGCCGACGCCTGCGATTGACTGGATCATTCATGACACTATCCCTAAAATTGAGCGCAACCCATAGTCTAATGGAAGCACCATGAATGACAAATCCAGTCCCAGCCGTGATTTCATCGGCTACGCCGATCAACCACCCGCGGTGGTATGGCCAGACGAAGCGCGGGTCGCAATCAATTTCTGCATCAATTACGAGGAAGGTGGCGAACTGTGCATTCTCAACGGTGACGATCGCTCCGAGGTGCGCGTTTCCGATGTCGCGGTCACCGCACGCATGGGCAATCGGGACCTCAACATCGAATCGAGCTACGAGTACGGCGCGCGCGTCGGTTACTGGCGCCTGCTGAAAGCTTTCAATGATCGCGGCCTCAAGGCTACGGTTAACCTGGTCGGTCTTGCCGGCGAACAGAATCCGCAGGCGTTGCGCGCGATGATCGATTCCGGCTTCGATCTGCAACCCCATGGCTGGCGCTGGATCGACTTCGATAGCGTCGACGCGGCCGCTGAACGTGAATTTATTCGACGCAGTATCGAACAGGTGCGCAAACTCACCGGCGCACCTCCGCTCGGCTATTATGCAGGCATGCCGTCGCTCAACACCCGTCGCCTGGTCGTTGAAGCGGGCAGTTTTGTCTACGACTCGGACGTTTACAACGACGACCTGCCCTATTGGTCCGGGGATTATCCACAACTGTTGCTGGTACCCTACTCACTGGACACCAACGACTCCAAATTCGCTCGCGGAGAGCATGACTACCAGCTGGGAGATGAGTTTTTTACCTATCTGAAAGATAGCTTCGACACGCTGTACGCCGAAGGTGAAACCCACCCCAAAATGATGACCGTCGGCCTGCATGCGCGCCTGCTCGGCAGACCGGGCAGAATCGGTAGCCTGCACAAGTTTCTGGATTACCTGCAAACGCACCCGAAGGTGTGGATTTGCCGTCGTGACGACCTCGCAAAATACTGGGCAAAAAACTATCCAAACCCGTTACAAAGCATTGTTTCTACCCCCTAAGACATAGTTGCCATGCAGGCAGATTATGCGACAATATTCTTTTTGTCTGACAAATCGATACCATGAGTAATACAGCACTACTGGCGAAGTTACAGGCGAGTTTCATCGGCTGCAAAACTGAATACCCGACGGTCGACGGCAAGCGTGGTCCACGCGTTTACCTGGATTCGGCGGCATCTACCCTGATGATGGCGCCAGCCTACGAGGTCGGACATGAATTCCTGACTCATTACGCCAGCACCCATTCAGAGCTGCACTACGCCGCGCGCGGTGCCGGCCATGCCTTCGACTGGGCGCACGAGCAAGTGCTGAAGTTCGTCGATGCCAATCCCGAACAATACTGCAGCTTCTTTGCCGGCAGCGGCGCTACCGCCGGTTTCAACCGCATGGCTGCGAGCCTGTCGTGTGCACGCCCGGAGCGCAGTATCGTGCTGATCTCGGAAATGGAGCACCATTCCAACGATTTGCCGCACCGCCACCATAACGCCCAGGTAGTGCACGTGCCCTGCATGGGTGAATTTGAACGCTACGGCGGGCTCGACATGGACAAGCTGCGCGCAATCTTCGCCGAACACGGTGACAAGATCAATTACATCGCGGTTACCGGTGCCAGCAATGTAACCGGCGCTATCACCCCGCTCGGTGAAGTGGCGGAACTCGCACACGCGGTCGGCGCCTACCTGATCGTCGACGCCTCGCAAATGATTGCGCACGCACCGGTCAGCATGGACCAGGCGGATATCGATATACTGGTGTTCTCGGGTCACAAGATTTATGCACCCGGTTCACCCGGTGCGGTGATTGCTAAAAAAGACGTACTCAACGCAATCAAGCCGGCGGAACTCGGTGGCGGCATGGTCGACGATGTCTACCTCGAGGAATACATGCCCACGGCAACCCTGCCCGATCGTGAAGAAGCGGGCACGCCCAATATCGTCGGTGGCATCATGTTGGGTGCGGTACTCGACCTGTTACACCGGGCTGGCATGGACAAGGTACGTGAAAAGGAGATCGGCCAGATCGATTTTGCCTGGAATGGCCTGAAGTCGATTGAGGGTGTCAGCGTCTACGGACCGGAGCCTGCCGATGTCCCGCGTACCGGCACCATCGCCTTCAACATCAAGGGTTTCGACCACGGCCTGACCGCGGCCGCGCTCAACGATTATCACAATATCCAGGTACGCAACGGCTGCTTCTGCGCTCACCCCTACGTGCGTGAATTGTTGAAACGCCAGCTCTGGGAAATGGATATCGATCCCGATGCGCCCAATGCCGAGGCCGATGTCGAACGCAAACGCGGCATGGCGCGTGCCAGCCTCGGACTTTACACCACGCAGTCTGACCTCGAAAAACTGATCGAGGCAGTGCGTGACCTGGCGGGTCGGCGCGATGAAATTCTGTCGCTATACGAGCCAATCGGTTCCAACGGCTATCGCCACAAGCATTTCCGGCCTGCAGCTACCGACCTGTTCGACCCCGAACGCCTGCTGGGGCAGTACCTCGCCAGTTCCGCCTAGTACCAAATCCGTGGTTCACAACGGCTGAACCGCTGCTCACCGAGTCTCGAGCAGTGGAGCGTGGGGTAGACGATTTCAATCCATTTTTCGCAGCTATAAATTCCGCCGCCCCGGGTCGCCACTAGATCCTTGAGTGGTGCCCGGGTGATGGCTTCCTCGACTGATACCCCTGATTCTCAAGCCCAGGCAATGGCAGCTTGTGTCGGTAGCCAGTCGCATGGGATTGACAAGTAACGGGATAGATCGTACTACTGTCCTTTTGCGGGCAGGGGGCATTCATGGCGTTGAACTCGACGGCAGACAAGGGGATTCAGACGCTTTCCATTCACGCCGGCGAAGACCCGGATCCGACCACCGGTGCCTCGGCGCCTAACCTGGTGATGTCGAGCACGTTCGTGGTCGACGAGGAGATCAGCTTTTCGGCCAATAATCTCGACGCCGAAACACCCTTCGTCTACACCCGCTGGGACAACCCTACCACGCAACAACTGGAACATAAGCTCGCGGTACTCGAACAGGCCGAAGCCTGTATCGCCTTTGCCTCCGGCATGGCTGCGAGCAGCGCCGTGATGCTGGCACATCTGAGCCAGGGTGACCACCTGGTCATCAGCAACACCACTTACCCCGGCACGGCTGAATTCGCGCGCGAGACCCTGACGCGCCTGGGCGTCGAGGTGAGCCCGGTCGATACCACAGACCTGCAGGCGATTGCCGACGCGACGCGCGACAACACACGTATGTTGTGGCTGGAGACACCGTCCAACCCGCTACTGCGCATCGCCGACATTCGCGGCGCGGCAAACATCGTGCGTGAGCGCAACTGTTTACTTGTGGTTGACTCGACCTTCGCCACGCCGATTGCGACTCGACCCCTGGCGCTCGGTGCAGACCTTGTAGTCCATTCCCTGACCAAGTACATCGGTGGGCACGGCGACGCCATGGGTGGTGCGGTCTGCGGCCGCCAGGCACTGCTCGGGCCGTTACGCGGCGAGGCCCTGGTGCACTACGGTGGTGTCATCAGTCCGTTCAATGCCTGGTTGATCATGCGCGGTATGGCGACCCTGCCATTGCGTATGCGCTGCCACCAGCAAAACGCGCTCGACCTCGCGAATTTTCTGCAAAGCCATGACAAAATAGAACGCGTGTTTTACCCGGGTCTCGAATCACACCCGCAACACGATCTGGCGTGCACCCAGATGGATAACTTTTCGGGCATGCTCAGTTTTCGTTGCCGCGATCCAAAAGCTGTCGCGCAACGCATGATGCAGCGACTGGAAGTCATTCACTACGCGGTTTCGCTCGGTCACCATCGCAGCCTTGTCTACCTGATGCAGACCGAGGACCTGGTTGCGTCTTCCTACCGCCTCGAGGGCGACGAGCTCGACAAGTATCGCGACAGCGCGGGCGAGGGCCTGTTTCGTCTCTCGGTCGGGCTCGAAGACAGCGCCGATCTGATCCGTGACCTGCAGCGGGTACTGCCATGACCCGGCGCAGGGCCGACATGAGTTCGGCCGCAGCAAGGCTATACCAGGATCTGCGCGATGCCGGGCTCGAAATCCCGACCCGCGAGAGCCTGGGCACTTATCGCACAGCGCTACGCGATGGATCCGCTGCACAAATACAGGCAGTGGTCGAATCATTTGACGGTGTGATTGAAATGGTCGACGTCAACGGCATCCGCTGCAGGCAACTGACCCCGTGCGGCTGGCGCAGCGAGCATGACAGGGTCATTCTGTATGCCTACGGTGGCGGCTACGTGAGCGGCTCCACCAGTGAAGACCAGGTGATCACCGCGCCGCTGGCGCAGCGCAGCGGTGCGCGTATCATCATGGTCGAATATCGCCTTTCGCCGGAACATCGATACCCGCTGCCACAACAGGACATGCGCCAGGTATACACGGCACTACTCGCGCAGTATGGTGCCGCCCGATTGATCGTCAGCGGCGAATCGGCCGGCGGCAACCAGGCACTCGGCCTGATGCAGCATGCGCGTGACCACGGACAGGCTTTACCGCGCTGCGCCGTCCTGTTTTCGCCCTGGTGCGATCTCGCCAACCAGGGCGACAGTCATATCTTCAACGACGCACGCGACCCGACGCTGAACAATGCCTGGGTTGATATCGCCGCCGGCTGGCACGCCGGCGATTGCCCACTCGACGATCCGGGACTATCTCCGATTCACGGCGACATGCGCGGCTTACCCCCCTGTGTCATCACCACCGGCAGTCGTGACCTGCTGCTCAGCCAGTGCCTGCGCCTGGCAGCAAAGCTGCACGCCGCCGGAGTCAAATGTGATTTGCGGGTGTGGGACGGGCTCTGGCACGTGTTCGAGTTTTACCCGATCCCCGAAGCAGGGCTGTCAATCCTCGAGATCGCCGAATTTATTCGGGCTCACTGACTTGGACTCACTGGCGGGCCGCGATTTTACGGTTCACCCGGTAATAGCCTTCACCCCGGTACTTGATCCGCTGCCCGGTATAGGCGTGCAGCGCGGGCAAGGCATGGAACGGCACCGATGCCAGGTAATGATGCTCGGCGTGATAGGGCATATTCCAGGCAAGAAAGTTGAGCCAGGGAAGCGTATAGGTGGTGCGCGAGTTTTCCAGCATGTTGGCGCTTAAATCGCAGCCACTGTGCTCCGCCAGCAGGTACAGGCGCAACAATGGCTGCCCCAGCAACGCCGGCAGTATCCAGTACCACCACAAAAATGTGCTCGAATACACCAGGCTCAACACGAGTAACAGGGCGTAACCCGCCAGATGGATACGCGCCTCGTTGATCACCATCGAGTGATGGCGCTGCTCGATATAGGATTCACCAACCCCGACGGTTGCATGCCGCCAGAGGGTCTGCAGGGCTTGCCACCAGGTCGGCAAGCCGCTCAGGTACCACCAGTAATGGCTGCGAATCAACGGTCGCATATCCAGCAACTCCGGGTCGAGCTCCGGGTTCTGCGTATGCCGGTGATGCCCGTAGTGAAATACGCGGAACGCCTGGAAGGGTATCAACAGCAGGAAGCCAAGCGGCGCGGCCACCAGGTTATTCAGCCAGCGCGTTCTAAACACGGTGTAATGAATGGTTTCGTGCAGCGGTGCAAACAGGAATATCAACAGCGTGGCGTAAATCGGCAGCGTGGCCAGCAACCATGACGAATCCTGGCTCGCGCGCAGCGCGATTCCAGCCAGCACCAGTAATGCGAGGTGAGCAGCCAGCTGCGCCAGTCCCTTCGCGTTCGAACGTTGCGTCAGGCGCTGGACGACTTCGGGCGGTAATTTGAATGCCTTGCTGTCGTTCATGTGAGTGGATAAGTTTCGACGACTCGATATTGTACGCCATTTTCGACCGTCTGAACTTCAACCAGGGCAAACTCGTCGACCACCCAGCAGATCGGATCGAAACCGACAGCGGTGCTGATCGGGCCGGTTTTGCGCGCCACGGTGACGTGCGGATGGTAGGGCCGCACCTCGGGCTGGTAGGCGCAGGAATGCAATCGCGCGCCCAGCTCGCGATGCAAATCACTGAGCGCGGGGGGAATTTCCCTGCACCCCAGCCAGGCGACCCGCGGTTTGCGGAAAAATCCCTGGCAATCGAGATCGAGCTTGAATGCACGGGCCTCGACGCGCCGCGCCTCGGCCTGCAGGCAATCCATCTGCTCGAAGTAAACATTGCCGATGAAGTGCAGCGTCAGGTGCAGGTTGGTGCGCGATACCCGTCGCGCCCCGGCTGCGAGCGGGATGGCGCAAGCGGCTTCATGCAACTGCTGGCGCAGCGCGGCGCCCGGCCACAGCGCGAAAAAAAGTCGAACATCCTTTGGTTGCCGCACGGGGAATTACTTTAGCGGCGTATCCGCAACCCAGACATAGCCGTCGTCATCGATGATGTGAACTTCGCGCAAACCATGGTCGGGCTGGGCGCGCGGACCATCAAGTACGCGGAAGCCCTGTTCCACTGCGCGCGCTGCCGTCGCATCGGGATCACAATGATGCAGGCGCAGCTCGATGCCCGCGCCACGCCGGGATTCCGCCAGGGTATCGGCCAACAAGGGATGTTTTTCATAGGTGTGGTCGGCATGCACCATCCAGTTGCCACCGTAACCTCGCAAGATCAACAAGTCCTCATCCTGATGCAATATGTCTGCCTGCAACACGTCACGCTGGAACTGCAAAGCGCGCGCCAGGTTGGCGCTGAGCAAGTTGATGCTGAAACCAGCCAGGGACTGTCCGTAATCCGGTGGCGCCATAAATGGTGTGGAAGTGCTTTTTTTCATCTCGAGTCATGCGGCTGTCAACGGACATTATGGTAAGCGTCATTCGCGCACGGAACAATCCGATTTTGACGGCTGCGCCGACCCTGATGGCGCTTAACCAGCAGACCTGTCGAGGCGACCGATACTCCAGCCACCGATGCCAAGTATCAACAGGAACACCAGGATCATACCCTGCCAGCCGATACCCTCGTACAGGTAGCCGGGTAACCACGACCCCAACGCACCGCTGAAATAGTAGATCGAAACATACAATCCGTTGACCACGCCCTTGTGTTCCTGTGCCAGGTGGTTGGCCAAACCCGACAGCAGCGCATGCATCAGGAAAAAGCCGGCGGCGAGGAAGAACATGGTGATGATCAACCCCTGCAGGGAGACAAACAGCAGCATCACCAGTCCGCAGCCGTGAACCGTGAGACCAAGCAACAATCCCTTACGTTCATCGCCCAGCCAGCGGCTGATGCTGTCGCTCATAAGCGAAATCGGCGCACCTACCAGGTATCCCAGGTAAAGCATCGAAATCACCAGTGGCGTGCTACCCGGTTCGATATCGCGCAAATGAAAGGGTATGATATTCAATATCCCGGAGAACACGAAAAACACCGCGGCCAGCGACAGGAACATGAAGCGGTAATTACGCCTGGCCAACACCCGCATGATACTTCTTGAGTCGAGCCGGGCGAAATTAATATCGGCATCGGCCTCGACCCGCGTCAGCAAGAATAACGGCAGCAACTGCATCAACCCCATCACCAGGAAGGCGCTATGCCAGTCAAAAGAGCTGGCGAATACACCGCCGACCAGGCGCCCGAGGAACCCGCCGATGATCGTAGCCCCGATGTACAGGCCCATGCTGCGGCGCACCTGGCCTGGCGCCGCCATGCTGGCGCAATAGGTCATCAATGCGGTAAAAATTGCCGGTAATAACATCCCCTGCATGAATCGCAAGGCGAGCAGCTGCCAGAATTCCTCGGCGAACACAAAACAGACCTGGTTCAGCGCCAGCAAACTGAGCGCTATTTGCAGCATAAGCCTCGCGGGAATGGCCTGCAGGAAGTAACCGTAGAACACGGGCGCGAGCGCCAGCGGCAACATCGCCAATGTCATCAGCAAGCCGGCCTGGCCGGGACTGATGGCAAACTGTTTGGCCAGCAAGGGCAACATCGGCTGCGGAATGTAAAGCGTGCTGAACGCGATCACGGTCGCGATCAGCGTAACGACGAGGTTACGCGTCAATATCATGAAAAGTTAGCCTACTTCGGCGCGAAGGACTGCTTGAAGCTAAACGCACGTACAGTGGCACCTTTGCGGCGCAGCCAATCGAGTTTCTCACTCGCCTCGTAAAGCGTGGGGATATGGCCCGCGTCGATCCACCACAAAACCGAGTAAGCGTCCTGGCTACGCTCGAACCATTGCCTGCGGCGCGCCATCACTTCGTTGTGTGCAGAGCGATACACATAGGCGCGCAGCGAGTCGAGATCTTCCCAGACGCTCAGGTTAACCAGGGTTTCGCTACCGAAATAGTCGATCGCAGTCGCATCGCCGTCAGCGGTTTGCAGACGCCAGACGAAACCGGGCGAAGCATCGGCAAGCGCGTTAATTTCTTCCAGCCGGGCGACGAATTCCGCCATCCCGGGATCTTCGAGGGCGAATTTCATCTTCGCAATATTCAGCTGGGCGAGTTGGTAGCGGGACACTGGGCTGCCCTCATTCATTGATATGAACGCATCATAGCAACTCAACAGCTTGCCACACAGCTCCAAACAATTGATTTTCATCAATCCCCACACTCATCTTCAGGCATTTCCGACCGACAAGTGTCTGTCCCACAATGTCCCCCTGCCTTTCGTCATCCCCGCGCAAGCGGGGATCTCGAATCAAGACTGCGATGAATATCGGAGCCCTTACCGAGAATCCGATACGGCGGCCCACCGCTTACGTGGGAACGACTTTTCGGCTCGATACCGGGGGAGGAGACGCTTGATGATGTCGCGTGCGCAGGGATGACTAAGCCGCTATTCTATGGGCATTCAAACTCAGGTTTCAAACCATGGAACTATGGATTCCGCTGACCATTGCCGCGGCGTTTTTTCAGAACATTCGCTCGGCCATGCAAAAACACCTCAAGGGCAAGCTGTCGACGCTGGGTGCGGCCTACGTGCGCTTCGTCTATGCCGTGCCGATCGCACTGCTTTACCTCGTCATTGTGCTGCAGGTC
>JAJDOF010000008.1 GCA_022340305.1 Gammaproteobacteria bacterium | reverse complement strand
CTCGTCGCAGCGCTTTATGAGCTGGTTTGCTGCTTCGTTGATATCCAGCCAATGTTGCGGGTCAGCTAGCGACAGGCTCCAGACCATCACATCGAGACTTTCATCAACTACCAGTCCTTCACTCGTGAGCAGAACCGGTACCGTCGCCTTGGGCGATAGTTTCAGCATCGATTCCGGCATATCGCTGAGTTTTACCTCGCGAAGTTCTACCTGGATTCCACTGCTGGCCAATGCCATGCGCGCACGCATAGCAAAGGGGCAGCGACGAAACGAGTAAAGGATTGGCGCGGTATTCACTGGGTAACCTTAATTTCCGGGAGGTTCGGGGCAGTATACCTAAGACCGGCCAGCGAGCGGATGCCGCATCACTGATGCCCTTTGTTGTTAGATGACCGCAAAAAGGACGTCTTTTGGCAGCAGGCGGTTAATGATAGTGTGCCGGATATTGAAACATGCAAATCTTTACGACGCCCGGATAACGGAGGAACTGCCTTGATTCGATCCTTGATAGCAAAATCGGAATTCGTCGGGCTCGACGAAATTACTCACCTTGCCGCGGGGGGCGAATCCCCCATGTTGAAATCCCACCGGCGGGCTATGGACCAGTTCATGGCTGATAAGTCCCTGGGCGAACAGGCTCGCGCGCTGCAGGCGGACATGGTCGAACTTGCACGGGGGAAATGTGCGCGGCTATTTTCGGTCAGCCCTGAAGAGATAACCTTCCTGTCCAATGCGTCGGAAGGGATTAATAACGTGGCCTATGGCATCGATTGGAAAAGCGGGGACAATGTGGTGGTAGCAGATGTCGAATTCCCGTCAGGCATACTGCCATGGACTCGATTTGCATCACTGGGTGTCGAGATTCGAGTTGTACCGCACAAAAACTGGTTCATCGACCTCGAAGATATTGCCACCCTGATCGATGCCAGAACCCGGGTTGTGACCATCAGCCAGGTCAGTATGTTCACCGGTCAGCGTATCGACCTGGAGTCGCTGTCGCGGATGGTCAGATCTTCCAAAGCCTTGTTACTGCTTGATGCGACGCATGCCGCCGGCGTGGTTGCGGTTGATGCGAGTCTTGCCGATATCATGGTGTCGAGTTGTTACAAGTGGTTGCTCGGCGTTCATGGCGCAGCGGTATTTTACGTCAATCGCCAACGGTTGCCCGATTTCCGCCCGCCATTCCTGGGCTGGAATAACGCCGTAGAACATGGTGGCTGGGAAAGGCCGGCAGAATTTTCACTGCAAGCGAGCGCCCATCGATTTCAACCCGGGAATGCCGGTTTTATCAGCGTCTACATCCTGAACAATGCCTTAGACCATATCTTAAAGACGGGCATCAATGCGATTGAGCAACACGCTTTGACCCTCAGCGGCATGATTTATGATGCGGTGAAATCGCTCGGTTTTGAACTCATGACCCCTTGTGAGAATGCACAACGCGCCGGTAATGTCTGCTTCATGGCGCAAAACCTCGAAACGGTTCGACAACAGCTGGAGCGGCAGCAGATATTGATCTGGGGTGCTTACGCGGGATTTGGCAGGTTGCGCATTTCAACGCATCTTTACAATGACAGCAGCGATGTCGAATGCTGTATCGCAGCGCTCGAGGACTAGGTTGATTACGCTATATCGGTGGCCTGCAAAATTCCTGTCAGCGTGCATTGCCCGAAACTGCAGGCAAGCGTACTACTTGTCGTCAATTACTACTGCCATCGTGGACGTTTAAAGGGTTACCGAAGGGCAGCCCAGTGGCCTGGCGAGGTAAGGCCTTTTTTCCATGTGCCGACCGCTGTATTTTCCGTTGTGACGGGGTTCCAGGGCCGGTAGCGCTGAACTGGCTTGATGTTCATCGTCCAGCTTTTGTTGTAATACTGCTTGTAACTTATGGATTTTTAGACTATTCGTTGTTGTTATGAACGATGACGACGATCTCACGGTAATACAGACCGACGAAGACAGGAAAATTCTGGAAAAGAGAATTCTGGAAGAGCTGGCTGATGAAGACCCCAGGGAGGGAAAAGCGCCTGAGAGCGACCGGCAGTAATTGGGCGCCCACTGTTAAAGACCGAAGTGGTTGTTCTATTGCCCTCGACTTTTAGCTGGCTATGGCTACCTCGGTTTACTTCCCTCGACTGCCACGAGGTCTATATCGGTCGATTCGCTGTTTTGAAAGTCTTATAATATTCCCTCGTTTCAGGGCTTGGCAAAGCTTGCTGCAGAACCGTAAAATACGTCCATTCTCCGCGCCGGAATAGCTCAGTTGGTAGAGCAACGCATTCGTAATGCGTGGGTCGGAGGTTCGATTCCTCTTTCCGGCACCAACCTACCCCGCTGCACTGGAATAGCTCCAGGTAACTACCAGACGATTGTCCATCTTGAGGAATCGTGTTGATGAACGCCCCGACTCGAACATGGTTGTGCTGGTTGGTTTGCCCTTAAGATCGATCTTCAACAACGGGCACTCGATGCCGATCGACCCAAAATCCCAATGCGACTAATAGCCAAAGTGCCTGTGCTGACCATGCAACGACCGTAACTGACGGGGGCGGGGGACCTAATATGTTTGCAAGATATATTGTCAGTAGAAATAGGACTATTCCCCATACTCCATAGACGCCGATATTATTCAGTGCCCGTGTTTGGCGAACATATATCCAGACGCCTAGCGAAAATAACAGTAGCTCCAGGGATACGGCTGTAACTGGGAAGTTCCAAAGGCCCAGACCGACCAGGGTCTCTTCGTTAAAGGTTATCGGCATATCCGGGCGATGCGTCAGGAAATCCAGGAACCAGTGACTAACCGCGACCAGGGCGATCACCATTGCGGCCCTTTTGCCTCCCGAACGTAGCAGCGAGTAAAGGCCGGCAAGCAGTGTGCTCCAAATAGAGAGCGCCAGCAGACTGTGTGAATACGGGTAGTGAGTGAAGTTCAAAGGAGTTAACGCCGTGTTACCCGGCTCAATCTCAAACGTCTCTATCCCCAGTAGCACCAGGCCAGGCCATATTAAATCTGCTAATTGGCATGCGAGAAATAACAATCCCAGCGATACCTGGGGGGCGTATTTTTTCGCCCCAAGGGCAATGGCGAAGTGACCGATGAACATATCGTTCTCACAGTGACATTAAATTATGCTGGTTTGATTGATAGTAATACCCGATGTAAAAAACCGAAATCTACAATTTATTTTCATGCAGTATACGAGTGTCCGAGGGCTCGGGGGAAGTCCGCTTTGGTTTATAAATTAATGTGATCGTCATCACAATTAACATGAATTAAAAACAAAAGTCTTGACTGCAAAAGATATTTTACTGTTTTGCCTTAACGCGAGTGGCATCTCCGAGACCTATGGATTTTCCGGATTGGAATTATAATCGATCTTTTTTTATACCGTTTATCGGCCAGTCAAAGTTTTTCATACCGTTGGTCGGGAGATGCGGTTGCCTCCTGCCATTTCCCCGAAATCTGAACTTGAATTAGAGGGCAGGGAAGCTTCCCCCCTGATCAAATCTGCTAACGGAAAGCATAGAAATAAATAATAAGGGTAAACCAAATGGACAAAATATTATTTATCTTAGCGATCGCGCTTCTTTACAGCTCATCTTCATTGGCAGCAGATGAGGGTCGAGCCACCGATGGATTTCAACACAACCTGATTACCAATCATAAAGATGGATCCAATGAGAAAAAACCAACCTTCTGGTTAGGTAGATACGCGCAGTTTACAAGTCTTAATTTGACGACCAAAGAGGAGTTGATAAATAATGCGCTGGCTCGAAACAGAAGCACTATGGAAAGCTATATTGGCCCGGGAGTTACTCCCTTGTTCGGCACCTATAGTATTGTCCGTACCAATGGCAAACAGGATGGATCTGCTTATGTCGCCCTCGGATTTAATTTAGATGAATTGACCCGGGATGAAGCTGATACGTCATACAGTAGTAACGATAGGGACTTGTCCCTTGGTTTCGGGGTGAATAATACGTTTTCCAATATCGAGTACATGATGTACGTGAATGAAGACAATTATGAAATTTCGGCAATAAGCCTGGGCTATATTTCAAAATTCTAGGTATTTCGAGCGCTTCGATTAAATCGGACTTTTGACTTATACGACTCAAGCCCGGCAACTGTCCTTTGCAGTCGACTGCTCCGCTAAGGATACACTGTAAATTTCTATCCGGTCGAAATCGGGAATCCTGGCTAAAGTCTACCTCGGACATCACTATCCCCAGGCACCCGTTTTCGAGTGCATCCGAATTCAAGTCGTGGCCAGCAAACATCCCTGCTTCAAGCCCACAAGCACATGTGGTCGGATCGCTACGTCCGCAGGAGCCAGCTTTAGACAATAATACCCCTGATTTTTACTAATTAGTTAAGGCTCTGATGACCTGATTGTGTTAAGAATGGAGTGTTTACAATTCCAGCTGTTGGCAAGGTCGAGGGGGATTAAAAATGCAGGATTTCAACCACGAGGTAGCCACAAAACTGCGTGAAATCGCACAGCTCTTGAGAGAGCAACAGGCCAACCCGTTTCGCGTTAACGCCTACCTGCACGCCGCCGATACGCTCGACAACCTGGGGAGAAACATCGCAGAGCTCCTGCAGGCGAGGGGTATCGAGGGCCTGGTCGAGCTGCCTGGAATCGGCGAAGGCATTGCGCGCTCAATTTACGAATATGTCGCCATCGGTCGCATGTCGCGCCTGGAAAACTTGAGGGGTGCTGCCGATCCGGTCTGGCTTTTCCGGTCGATTCCGGGCGTCGGCAGAGTGCTGGCTGAGCGCATTCATGACCAGTTGCACGTCGATAGTCTCGAGGCGCTGGAAAACGCGTTGCATGCAGGTCAGTTGCACCAGGTGGAAGGTCTCGGCAACAAGCGTCGTGCAGCGATCGAGGCCTGGCTGCAAATGCACCTCGGCGAGCAGCGCCGGCAGTTCAGGCCGGTCGCTCGAGCCAGCGAGGTCCCGCCGCTCGAACTGATTCTGCGCGTGGATAACGAGTACCGGCAAAAAGCCCGGGCTGGCAAATTGCCGCGGATTGCGCCGAAACGTTTCAATCCTGAAAACCAGGCCTGGTTGCCAATTTTACACACGATTCATGATCACTGGCATTTCACCGCGCTCTACTCCAATACGGCGCGTGCACACCAGCTCGGGCACACGACTGACTGGGTCGTGATTTACTTTTATGACGACCATCACCGCGAAGGGCAGCACACCGTGGTCACCGAGACGCATGGTAGCCTGCAGGGCCGGCGGGTGGTGCGCGGGCGCGAAACAGAATGCCTGCAGCATTACGAAACAGCGCGCTGAATCCACGAAATAATGGGATTCAGACAACGTATAATATTGAATTTGCATCAGGCGTTTTATATTCCGAAGTCTTTCCTGGAGGTCGACCCGTTGCAAAACCTGTCGTATTAAGTATTGATCCAAATCATCATGGTATCCCGGTTCCAATGGTCTGATCTTCATGCATCGTGAATAGAGGCGCGAGGGCAATGCCATGTGGAATCCAGCTCTTTTATCAATTCATCACTGGCTGCAAACAGATACAGGTGAACATCACAGGGTAAAGAATTTACTCGGGATGACGATAGCGATTGCGTTTATTGGATTGTGTCTATCAATCACCGCCTACGCGGCCGAGCCAGAAATAAACTTCAAAGGATTCTCAGTGCAACAGCCTGACGATAAACGCTGGCGCTTGCATCGTGACAGGCAGAAGCCGCATATTGCGGTTTTTTTCTTCAGCCCACTGTCCCCGACGCATTCATTCAACGCAACCATTCAAATCAGGGGTCTGCCAACAGTATTCAAAAGCAAAGAGGCCTTTAAAGAATTCATCGAATCTAAAATACAGGAGCACAGCCCGCGGTATGAGACACTGGATTTCAGCAGTTCATCAGCGGAGTTACACGGCCAGTGGGCGATCAGATACCAACTGCACATCCTGGACAGGAATCCCGCCAATGCAGAATTTTCCCTGGTAATGACAATCAAGGGCATTGTATTTTTGCACCCGTTGTGGAATCGGGGGGCTATTGACGCTTCTTATAGCGAACGCGGAACCGAGCAGGAAGTGGATGGAAAGCTCGATCCGATCGGAGAAAGTCTGATCGATGGGATAATTCCCCAAAGCCCATGACTTGTCTCCCGGTGGCCGGGTCCGCACCTTGCCGAAGCTTGCCGCCAGCCAGGGTTTAGCGAGGGTCGGCTATCGGGCCGGTAATAACGGCCAAATCATTGCAGTCAAGCCAGGTGAGTCCTGGTGGCGCCGCATCGACGACATTCATCCTTTTCGACGGCGTCAGCCCCAAATTCAAAGGTCACATTAACGATTCGATAGTCATGAAACCCTAGCCAGCAAAGAATCCGGCCCAGCAGGGTTGATAGCTTCACCATCTTATTTCCCCCATTTCCGACTAACAATGACTATTTTACACGGGAAGACACAACAATGGCTTGTGAATTCGGCAGTTCGCCCACGGCAAACGGTCGGATTCTATATCGAGTCACTATCGCACATTCCAGGTGGAGCCGTCGGCCGAGAATCCAGGCTTCGCAGACCGATCCCGGCGTCTCCTATCGAGAGGTCGGGACCTCGGCCAGCAATACCAGGTTGTTCTAACCGACTCTACGAAGTCATCGTTTGTCTTTTACCTGGCCTGGTAGCACAATTACAACCCAGAGGTAACACACCATGTATAAAACAACCATAGCTGGCAGCCTGCCCAAGCCTGGCTGGCTGGCGGAACCGGAAAAATTATGGGCGCCCTGGCGCCTCGAGGGGGAAGACCTGGAGCGGGGCAAGCGGGATGCGTCGCTGGTCTGGATCAGCGAGCAGGAAGCCGCGGGTATCGACGTTGTCACCAATGGTGAACAGTTTCGGGAGCATTTCGTGCATGGATTTTTGAAGCATGTCGATGGCATTGACTGGAACAAGATGACCACCATGGGCAT
The DNA here is from genome assembly GCA_022340305.1 of Gammaproteobacteria bacterium. GTDB lineage: Bacteria > Pseudomonadota > Gammaproteobacteria. The sequence goes on along the minus strand of JAJDOF010000008.1, from coordinate 704 downwards.
CCGCGATAATCGCTACGATGCGCAAGTTCCCACGGTGACTGCGAGGCTCGCGCGCAACAATAAAGTTCACAGCGACGAGGTGGCTTTTACCCGGGCGCACACTAAATCCGCATTGAAGTTTACGCTCCCGGGGCCGATGACGATTTGCGACACGATTGCCGACGAGCACTACGGTAATCGAGCCGACATGGCGATGGCATTCGCTGAATTGCTGAACCAGGAAGCCCGCGAGCTGGCTGCCCTTGGGGTAGACCTGATTCAATTCGATGAACCGGCTTTTAACGTGTTCACTGATGATGTGAAGGAATGGGGTATCGCGGCCCTGCATAAGGCCATCGAAGGGCTGCCCTGCAAAACCGCGGTACACATTTGTTACGGTTACGGCATCCAGGAGAACCTCGACTGGAAAAAATCGCTGGGCTCGGAATGGCGGCAGTACGAAGAAATATTTCCCGTTATCAACGCAAGCGGGATTGACCAGGTTTCGCTGGAGTGCGCCAATTCAAAGGTACCCATGTCGCTTATCGGCCTGCTCAAGGATAAGGAGGTCATGGTTGGCGCGATCGATGTGGCGAGTTTTACCGCGGAAACCCCGGAGCAGGTTGCAGCGGTTATTCATGAAGCCGGAAAATATGTCTCGGCGGAGCAGATTCTACCGTGCACCAACTGCGGAATGGCGCCCCTGCCGCGTGACCTGGCACTGA
>JAJDOF010000138.1 GCA_022340305.1 Gammaproteobacteria bacterium | reverse complement strand
AGCCTGAATATGCTCTCTCAATGCATCATTTATGAGCGTTTGGTAGTTTCCTCCACCTGCCCCAAGGACGATGTTCTTAAAGTGCTCAATAATATCCGCATCTAGACGGATGGTGATGCGTACCTTGTTTGGGTCAGGCCTTACAATCGCACCTCGTTTACCCTTACTAAAATCTTCACTCATAATTTAAACCCTGAAAATAAACTTTGGTTTCTCCCTTATCTGCTTTACGGGCAGAAATGAGCCGTACTCGATCCCCCAATAATTCGCAATGAACAACAAACAGAATATTTAAGGCAGGTCCCATCCCAAGTGTCTTGAAACGAAGCTCATCATGATCGGAATCTTCAATTGTGAGCGCGTTTCCATCTTCTAGGGCGATTACAGCATCAGCAAAATCCACGCCATGTTTGCGCAGATTAGAATTCGCCTTCCCTGGGTCCCACTCAAATTTCATCTAGTGAGTGTATGCACAATCAGTGCATAATGCAAGTGTGATGTACTTTCAGACCTGGGACAGATGCATAACATATTTAGGAGGCCAACGGCCTCTTAATAATTATTAAATGGCAGTCATATAATTCGTGATATCGCATATTAAGCTGGAATATAGAAACATTCAGTCCACTAAGTATACAAGCCTTTATTCAAGTGTATGTTATGTGCCGAACCCTACCTCCCAGGCAGCAAATCTGAGCGTCTCCTATGTAGAGAGCAGGCCCTCAGATTCCTCTACGTCAGAGACTGAGCTCTGCCCACAGAAATAGCAATCGTAATACAGGGGTTTAACAGTGACGTCCGATTAAATGGGAGGGCATTCAGGTCCCAGCCTGGCAACTAAATTTTCACGCCGGGCACAATAAGTTTTATTAGAAAGAACGCTCTGAACTGGGCAGGGTGTCGTATGACTCTCCAGAGAGTAAAGCCAGAAATAACTCAATTGGATTAATTTCGGTTTCTGTTGTTCCACCTGAGGAGTATTGGATGAAGAAATAGAAGATCGCTGCGCCGAATAGCCAGACGGCTACCTGGATGTTGATAACGGAAACTACATCAGCGTGCAATATTGAAGGAAACATATGCCGGGTAGGTTATACCAAGCACTGACATGTAACAGCGACATAATTCACAAAGCATTTATTACATGAGGTTTGCATTATAAATAATTGTAAATAATGCTTTTTTAGTAAGTGTTTGAGACCAGAGCCGTCGAATTCGCAACAACCAGCAGGCTAAAAACTGCATTACCTGGCGGGCATACTGCGAAATACCTCGGAGTAGAAACGAACCAGAGTCAAATTAATATTTAGACCGACGGTGAGAGTCCGTATATGGACTCCTCCTCGTTTGCAAGTAACCTGTCAATGGCAGCTGGCTCGACTGCATACGTATATCCGGCCTCTTCAGATGGCATACGATGATGCCGGGCCATAATGGGTTTTTCGCGCACCGATTCCCTATTGCTTTGACGTGTTGTTACACACGCGGACACTCGCGGGTTTTATCGGTGCCGGTTCGACCTGTTTGCCATTAACCGTTTACTTCGCAATCGTCAATTGAATAGACTCACCTCGTTACCTGTATTTAGCTTACTGATGCTGCCGCGAGATCTGGATCATAATCAACATCCCTGGTCATTATTACCCAGGCCATTCTCGCCATCTTATTAGCCATGGCAACGGCAACCACATTCGCATGTCGCCTGGCTTGCAGATTAATGATCCAGCGACTTAAACGGTCATCCTTATCTTTGGCCGTGCGCATCGCAGAACGGGCACCATGAACCAGTAAACAGCGTAGATACGCATCACCACGTTTACTGATCCCGAGCAGCCGGTCTTTACCACCCGAACTGTGTTGCCTCGGTGTTAAACCCAGAGCAGCCGCCATGTCTCTGCCTTTACGATATTGCTTGCCATCCCCGACTGTTGCCACCAGGGCCGTTGCAATCAACGGACCCACACCGCGCAACTGTTGTAACCGTTTAGCCGTGGGATCTTCCTGTGCGACCACGGCAACCTGTTTATCCAGTTCAGACATTCGTTGATCCAATGCATATAAGTCCCCCCATAGCCCCTGAAGAAGCTGCCTGAACAGGAACGTTAAGCCATTGTCAGCCTCTTCCAGCCAGTCGGGGATTGAGTTTCGTAATGCGGATAGTTGTTGCGGTGCGACTAGCCCATATTCGGTGACCAGGCCCCGGATCTGATTCGCCTTGGCGATACGATGGCTCTTGATTTCATCCCGGATACGATGCATCGCCTGGAGATCTTGTTGTTCAACCTTTTTCACCTTGACCGGGTACATATCGGGCCTGCCCATCGCCTCGCAGATTGCCACGGCATCATTGGCGTCGTTCTTGTTGCTCTTGATAAAGGGCTTCACGAACTGCGGCGGGATGATTTTCACCGGGTAACCCCGCTGCATTAATTGCCTGGCCTAGTGGTGGGCACCGGCGCAGGCTTCCATACCGATCTCGGTTCCAGGCTCAACGATGTCACACAACGCCGATAACCATTTACCTCGGGATAACCGACGCCTCCAGATCGATTTACCTTTGCGATCAGCACCGTGTAATTGAAAAACATTCTTTGCCAAATCAACACTAACTCGATTAATCTTCATAGCGGACTCCTCTTTATCGTTAACTGAAATGTCAATCTCGGTTTGGCACATCGATGCCGATAGGTGAGGAGGAGTCCATCCCATTGCTATTGAGGGACGAATTAGCAGACACTGATTGCTCGTTCTTTGATGGATTAATGATTTACCGAGGCGTAGCGGCGCCTGTTGCTGATGGAGGGCGCTTGATATGGAAATTGTTACGTAGACGGTAGTTGCCGCAATTGCCGGTCGTGAAGCCGACCGAGCAGCACGAGGCCGATGATCGCACCGAGCAGTGCAAATCCCATGTCGGACTGGGTGTCCCAGATATAGCCCTGGGTGCCAAGGAAAGCCTCGGCGCCAGTTCCGGAGATTTCGGCGACGGCCCATTCGATCAATTCGTAAAATGCGCTCAAGGCCAGGCAGAAGCAAACGGTCAAAAAGTTGCGCCAGTAGGGCGAATCGATGATTGCCTTGCGAATCAGGATTTCCCTGGCGATCAGCGCGGGTACAAAGCCCTGCAGGAAATGACCGAGTTTGTCGAAATTATTGCGTTCGAAACCGAACACTGGTTTCAACAGATCGAACAACGGCACTTCGGCATAGGTGTAGTGTCCACCGACCATCAATACCAGGCAGTGCACCAGTATCAACCCGTAAAGAAGCGGGGTCAGCGGAAAGCTGTGCCGGGTAAAGGCCAGGACGGCGAATCCGATCACCGCGGGCGCAACTTCGAGGACCCAGGTAGCGGTATCTTTGGGGTTGATGCCTGACCACAGCAAAGCGATCAGGAAAATGGTGACCCAGACAATTCTCATTCACTCACCATAGCGCATGAATCGGTCATCTGCATTATGCGGCGTCATTCGTCGCCGCGCCAGCGAGCACCCCGGGAATTTAGAGAATACTTTGTCCGAATGCACTTTGAATCAGGGTAACCATGCGTTCGGCGGAAACGTTTTTCAGGTCGAGAAAAGGATTCAGTTCGACGACGTCCATCGCCAACATCTTGCCGGTGTCGGCGCAGGATTCCAGCAGTAAATGAGCCTCGCGATAATTCACCCCGCCGGGTACCAGGGTGCCGGACCCCGGGATGACTTCGGGATCGCAGCCGTCGACGTCGAAACTGAGGTGAAATCCGGCCGTGCCGGTGGTCACGATTTCGATCGCTTCGTCGCATACCCGGTGTATGCCCATCTCGTCGATCTGGCGCATGGTAAAACTGTGAATTCCCGATTCGATCAATACCTTGCGCTCGTTGGCATCGATGTCGCGAATCCCGATCAGTGCAACCTTGTCGGCATTGATCGTCGGGCAGATATCGTGGATGTTCGCCAGTGCGCTGTCGCCCTGGCCAAGCAGGTGCGACAGCGGCATGCCGTGGATATTGCCCGACGGTGAAGTGGCCGGTGTGTTCATATCGCCGTGCGCATCGAACCAGATCAGACCGATGTCCTCCTGCTGCGCGCGATAATGTGCTGCCACACCGGAGATGCTGCCCATGGCGAGCGAGTGGTCGCCACCGATTATCAATGGGATATGACCCTGCTGCAGGGCCTCTTGTGTGACCCGGGCGAGCTGTACGCACACCGCCAGTATTTCATCGCGAAAGCGCGCATCGTGGCTGTCGCTGTGCCGTGTCTCCATCGATGGCACCGGTATATCGATCTGGCTGGCAAGCCGGCAGCCGCTGCGTTCCAGTGCAGCACCGAGTCCGGCGATGCGCATTGCTGACGGGCCGGCGTCGGTGCCGCGCCGTGAGGCACCGAGGTCCAGTGGTACGCCGATAATTTGCACGGATGGGGGTTGATGGGTCATTTTGGGTCTACTCCTGGTAAGCCGGGTCCGGCTGCGTGTGCGTGCCGTCTGAATTGTATAGATCACACAGCACCAGCTCGGCGGCGAGGGTGGTCAGCATAACAGATGGTCTGTCAATTCGGCAGGGTGGCTGCAAATTCGATCTGCGCCGGCCTGTTCGAGCTCGGCTTCACTACCGTAACCCCACAGGACACCGATGGCCCTGAGGTTGTTGTTCCTGGCGCCGATCACGTCAAAACTGCGGTCGCCGATCATGAAGGTGTTTGCGGTATTCAGTTTTTCGTGTCTGACAATATGATGGATCAGTTCGCTTTTATCGTCCCACCGGCCGTCGAGTTCGCTGCCGTAGACCGCGTCGAAGAAGCGCTCGAGGTCGAAATGACGAATGATGCGTTCGGCATAAATGGTGGGCTTGGATGTGGCCAGGTGGATCGATTCTGCGCTGGTGCGAAGTTGCTCCAGGCACCGGGGAATGCCGTCATATACCCGGTTTTCAAACAGGCCGATGGTGGCAAAGCGTTCCCGGTAGAAGCCGACGGCCGCTTCGACTTCGCTATCGTCGCCGCACAGTGACCTGAAGCTATCCCGCAGGGGTGGGCCGATGAAAGACTCGAGCCGGGTATCCGCACCGACCTCGATGTTCAGCTTCGAAAGGGCGTAGCGGAAGCAGGCGACCATCCCCTGTTGCGGATCGGTCAAGGTGCCATCAAGGTCGAATAACAGGTGCATTGTCGGGCTCAGGCGGTCATCGAGGCAGCGCCCGTTGGCGTGAAACCACGGTCTTGGTCACTCGCTTCAGGTTGGCGCATCGAGACAATTGACCTCGATTCCGGTGGTGGTCGGCGACCTGAGGAATATCTGTGTCATGCCGAGTTGAGACACATGACTGGTAGAATAGTCGATACCGGCCTTGTCCAGGCGTTGCAGCAAGTCGCGCAGGTCGGTGGTCTGGAATGCGACGTGATCAAGATAACCCTCGCGCTCATTGCCGGCATGCCGCTCGCTGAGTGACAGGTGGACGATGGGCTGGTCGCCGCAATAAAGCCAGTAACCCTGGCCTGGAAAATCGGGGCGATACCCTTCATGCAGACCCAGAACCTCGCAGAAAAATTGCTTTTCCGCCTCCATCAGCGCCGCCGGGGCCTTGATGTTGATGTGGTGAAGATTCAATCTGTGCTTCCTGATCCCTAAGACTAAGACTGAGGCACAGTATAGCCGTTAACGACCCCGGGAGCAGTATTGCAGGGAAAGGATTTTGCGCTTCTGCCCGACTCCGGAGAAGCGGGCGCAAGCGCAGTACCGTTCAGCTGTACCGACTTCGCTGGCTCGAAGTCGGGCGCAGGGACTATTTGCCGAGGCTCGAGAAGTATGCGGCGAGATTGGCGATATCGTCATCCGACAGGCCGGCAGCCATCGGCGCCATCATCGGGTTGTTGCGCTCGCCGCCACGAAAGGCCTTCAACTGCAACACCATATAGCCTTCCTTCTGGCCGGCGAGGTTGGGCCACATGTCATTCGTGCTGATGCCATCCATACCATGGCAGGCGACACATAAAGCGGATTTGGCTTTGCCCGCGGCGGCGTCACCGGCCAGGGCAGTCTGGACGTTCAGGCTGAGTGCAACCAGCGCGGCGATTGTCAAAAGTTTGTGCATGAGTTTACCTCTAGGGTTGAGTGATTGGTTGAAAACGAATGCCAGCGTAAATCAATCTGGATGAACTTGACCTGAACCATGGCGACATTGCCGATTGCAGGTTGAAAGTTTGCCAAAATCGAGGCGGTATTATAGGTGTTGTTCACGCCGGTCTGCCAGCTTTTTAGGCGGTCTGATGTGCGGATTTTGACCTTAATTTTTTCGTTAGATATCAGTAGCGCTATAAATACGCACTCTGCGCCTGCTACGGTTGCCCGTTGCAACCATTGCATGGAGCACTACAGATAAATGCAAAAGCGCGGTATGCTAGAGCGCTTCTTAACGACCCGGGAATATCGGCTTATGCTGGCGGACCCGACCGAGATTCGCTTCATGACCAAACCACAGAAAACCACGATGCTCGACCAGAAGCTGCACCGCGTGACCAACCCGTTTGGTAACCTGTTGGTCGATCTGTTTCACTACGTCGCGCTGTTCGCGATTGGCGGCACGATCGTCTGGTCGGCCGTGGTCGCATTCATCGGCATGAGCGAACAGGGCGCCGCGTCGATTGGTGATATCCTGTTGCTGTTTATTTATCTCGAACTCGGCGCCATGATAGGCATTTATTTCAAGACCAACCACATGCCGACCCGGTTCCTGATCTACGTCGGTATCACGGTGTTGACGCGCATGCTGATCGGCGACATACAGGCCCACCACACCGATCCTGGAATCGAACTTTTTTATATCACCGGTTCCATCCTGCTGCTGGCAATTGCCAACCTCATCGTGCGCTTCGGCTCACATCGCTTCCCGTCGGCGATACCCGGGGTCGAGCGCCAGTCTGGCGAAGACTAAATGGCCCTGACGGTTGTTTTTGATGCCTGACGGACACATAAACGGTGCATTGCGACGAGCGCAGCGGCACTGTTTGCGGTTAGCTGTGTTTGTTATGTGAATTCATTCAGAAACCATTTTAGATATAGCGGGACTAAAATCGGCAGCCAGGCGCATAATGCTAAAAAATAAGTGAGGCATGCGCCATAAAATGCTTTCTTGCCGTGTACTATCCGGGTTCTTCTGATAACCCCGAATCCCGTCGGCGGAAACCTGCCGGTTCGTATCGATTTATTGGCGATTAAAACCAGGTAAGTACTAAACAGAATGGCCTGCAAGACAGTGAAGGCTAACAGGTAATCGATCAGCTCCCGCAAAGATTGTAGCGAACCATCGATCTGCTCCTGCGTGGCTTTTTCTGGCAATTGGAATTGGTCGGTTTCGTTTTTGGCAATAAAAACGAGTATTGCCAAAAACGCGATATAAATGATGGTTAGAATTCGGGCCCTGGTACTGGGTTCAATATAGCGGTCTCTTTTCATAAGGCAAATCTAGCGTTTTCCGGATCGCTAACGCTCCCGTCAGCAGCGCGGCTTTGCCGTGCTCGACGGCATGCATTTATCAGACCGCAAATTCACGATGCTTTTTATTGCCGGTTATTTTTTTGTTCTGCAATCATGGCATTCTACTGCCTTTGCATCGATATGGCCCCTGGCCTCTTCGTAATACCACTTTTGATCTGTAGCTTTCCAGATTTCGCGCTTGCCACATTTTCTGCAGGTGAACGGTTGATCAACATAGTACTCCGGTAGCGACCCATAGGTATTGATGTGGGCAAGTTTATTGGGATCTGCCTGGATTGCCGAAGGATGAGTTTTTCGCTGTAGCGGATTGAGATTCAGCACGTGCTCAGCCGCTCTCAGTTGTTTCGCGCTCGGGTTTCTTCCTGTGCCAGGCTTCGTCGGCATTTTATTGCAGTCCTGACAACTGCCTGGGCGGCGCGGCTTTGCCGTGCGGCACTGCAGGCGTTTTCTTATAATGCCACAGCCCCATTTAAGCGACCGGCGCGCCCTGATGAAATCTCATTTGCCAACCCGCATTTGTTTTTTGTCAGAGTTCAGATATTAGACTATGTCTCGTGTCATTTCGGCTCGAATCGCTAGGCGAAGCGTTGTCAGTCAATAAAATCACTTCGTCGTTAACTGGCTGGATCCGGAGGTCACGCGCAACAATTCCCCGTGACTCCCTGGTGTCGTCGAATTCTTCCAGAATGTCGATATCGGGCTTGCGCATCGGTCTATGCATCAGCCCGGTCGGCCGTCGACGCGCGGACGACACAGGATCGGCGCGTAAACGATGACGAATAGTGTGAAGGCGAGACACCACAGCAGCGCGGACAGGCTATACCAGTCCAGCACGTCGGGCGGGTAGAGTATGGGTCCGAACACTCGTGTCAGTGCTGCGCCGGTTAATAACAGGTAAGCCACTGCAATCCCCCGGGGTGCGACCAGTTCGCGCCCGGTATGTCCGAGCGCGGCGCGACTCATGACGCCGATAATCATTGTGGCCATTGCGCCGACGGTCAGTGCGTGCAACCAGGCGTTGCCGGGTATCGGCAGCCCGGCCAGCATTGCTGCTTTCAACGCCAGGCAGACCGGTAGCCAGGCGTAGGCCAGTTGCAGCACCCACAGCAGCGGCATTGCCAGCGTATGCGGCCCTTGCCAGCGGCTTAGCTGGAGGGTCAGCAGTAGCGCGGCGCTGGCGGCTATCGCCGCTGCCAGCCACCCGTTAGCATCAACCAGGTCGACGACGAGTACGCCGGCCACCGCAAGCAGTACCGCGCGGTCCAGCAAATGCTTGCGACTGATACGGACCTCCAGGCCACGCTGCTTGAGTCCGGCCGAGGTAAACGCGGGTATCATTCGACCGCCGAGCATCGTTACCATCAGCAGCATGGTATTCAGACCGAGTCGCAGCGTGCCGCTGTCAGCCGCCGCGTGGAGGTGAAACTGCAGGTTGGATGCAAACAGCAGGGCCAGCAAGCCGATAAACACGAAGTTGCGGCGGTTGCCGGAGCGCACCAGGGCCGGCAGTATCGTCAGCGCGAGCGCGGGCAAGAAGGCGAGGTCGATAATCGCTGTCCAGGTTGGCGCCAAACCCAGTGGCAGAGTCATCAGCAACCGTCCCGCGAGCCACAGCAGCACCAGTCCCGCCAGGGGCGCGCCGGCGAAACCACGCCTGCCGGTCCAGCTTGGTACCGCGGTCAGCAGGAACCCGGCTACCGCGGCAGCGACGAAGCCGTACAGCATTTCGTGGGCGTGCCAGGCGAAGGCCGGCAAGGCTGTCTGTAGCGGGCTACGACCGTTCAGGAGCGCGATCCACAGCGGCAGGGTGAGTGCGGCGTGGCCGCCCGCGAGCAGGAAGAAAGGGCGAAAACCGTATTCGAAAACGGCCAGGTACTTCGGTTGGCGGCGCTTGACGCCGGTGGCATCGGCACCGGGATCTTGTGGCGATGCTGGATTCTGCATGGTGATGGTCGCGGGGCGCGGGCGCATTCAGGTGCCCGTGAGCAGTTCGATCGCCTTGAACGAGGTCAACGCGAGCACCAGGATGATGCCGAAGAAAATCAGGTTGCGCTGCTTGAAGGCAGCGCCGCGCCGGGCCTCGAATCTGGCGAGCAGCCAGTCGGACAGAAAGTACAGCAACAGACCCGCGAGCGTGAAATAGACGAATTCCATTACAGGCTCTGGGGTGGGTAGAGGTGAAAGCCGAGCAGGTAGATGACGACACCCGACACCGAGACATAGAGCCACGCCGGCAACGCCCAGCGCGCAATGCGTGGGTGCCGGTCGAAGTTGCCACGCACGGCAAACCAGAGCGTCAACAGCACCAGGGGCACGATGACCGCGGCAAGCACGATATGCGAACCGAGCAGGGTGAAATAGACCGGCCGAATCAGCCCCTCGCCTGCGAAAGGCTGGTAGCCGACCATCGCGTGATAACTGATATAAGAAACCAGGAACACGCTGGAGATCGCCAGTGTCACGCTCATGCAGACACGGTGCATGGTGCGGTTGCCGGATCGAATGAAGTAGTAGCCGACGCTCAGCAAGACCGTCGCCAGCGCATTCATGGCGGCCTGGAACGGCGGCATCAGACGGATTAATTCTTCGAAGTTCATGGCCTAGTGACTGGTGCCCGCCGAACGGGTGATCTTGTTGTAGACGTTGTACTTGCCGACCGGCTTGCGCATCGGTATACGTTTCACCTCTTCCAGTGTCGCCGCATCATAGACGACGATCGCGCCGTCCATGTCCCAGATGCTGAGCAACGCATACCTGCCGTCGCGCGTGAACTCGACGTGCGCCGCGGTCTTGCCCGGCGCCGGACGCAGCGTCTTGACGATTTCGAGGGTCTGCTTGTCGATCACGTGGACCGCGTCGCGCTCGGGTCCGAAGAAGACATCGACCCAGGCGTAGGGCGTGTTTTCATGGCTGCGCATGAAAAATCCCGGGCCGAGCGTTTCGATCTCCCTGACGGTCTGCCAGGTCTGCATGTCGATGATGCTTACCTTGCCGCTGCGCAGGTTGGGCGAAGCCATCACCGTTCGCCCCTGGTACTGCCAGCTGATGCCCGAGCCGAGGTGTGGCATGCCGTCGAGCGGAATGGTGGCGATCTTACGCCCGACCAGCAGGTTGACGACCTGGCCCTTGCGATCGCTGCGCGAGGTGCCGACCAGGTTGCGGTAATCCTGGTCGAAAAAGAAATCGTCGAGGTAATCGTCGAGCAGGATGCGCCGCACCGGGAAGCGTCCCGTCTCCGCAAGCCCCTCGCCCATGCGGTAATCGTGCACGAAGCTGTTGTATACCGCGGGTGGATCGTCGAGGTAACTGATTTCCCAGACTTCCTTCAGATCCTTGAGTGCGACCACGAAGCTGTCGCGCGGCGCGGCGGTGTACACGGCGCTTACCCTTGATGTCGTCTCGCCGTCGCGACCGGTAACCGGGATTACCCGCAGCAGGCTGAGATCGACCGCGTCGAGCAGCACCAGCGAGTGCGGCAGGTAATTGCCGACCAGCACGTAGCGATCGTCAGCGGAAACGGCGGCGTTGCGCGTATTGATGCCGGCGCGCACCTCGGCGACTTTTTGCAGGCGATACATGTCGTACTTGGTAATCCATCCGTCGCGCGAGGCGAAGTAGACGTAGCGCCCGCTGGACGAGTACTTGGGACCGCCGTGCAGGGCGTGGTGCGACTTGAAGCGCGTCAGCGGTTCGAAGCTGTCGCCGTCGAGTACCGTGACGTGGTGGTCACCGGCCTCGACCACGAGGAACAGGTTGAGCGGGTCGGCGCGGTAAACCGGGGCTAGCTGCGCGGCACCGGCAGTGAGCAAAGCGGGGTTCAGGATTCGATGGCTGGCGCTGATCTGGGCGGCGTCCCAGGTCGGCATGGTTGCGGGCGGGGTATAGATGTAATCGACCAGCGCGCCGATTTCGCTTGCCGCCAGTTTCTGGCCAAAGGCCGGCATCTGGCTCGCGGGGAGGCCGTTCGCGATCGCGGCTACGGCCTGTGGTTTCTTTAACCGCTGCAAATTACCCGGCAGCAACGCCGGTCCGCTCAGACCGAGGCGGTCGGCGCCGTGACAGCCGGCGCAATGCTGATGAAACAGCACAGTCCCGGTTGTGCTGGCCGTGCTCGCGGCGGCGCTGGTGAGCATGACGAGCAGCAGTGCGAGTAACAATGATCTGGACATTAACCGGCTCGACGAATCAGGATGCATTGGGTATCGCAAGGACTGACCGGCACGGTGCAGGTCCCTGCCAGCAAGGCGGTAAAGAGGGGAGGTACATCCCTGTACCCTCGTTGTAACGCAGCTCAGTAAACGTCGTGCACCGTGTTATAGACGTTGAACTTGCCGGTTGGCGTGATCAAACGTTCGTCTTTGATCACCTTCTTCAGTTTGAGTGTCTTGTCGTCGATGATCACCAGCGCGGACTTCTGTTCCTTGCCGCTCCAAACAGAAAACCAGACCTCGTCGCCCGCCTTATTGTACTCGGGCTGGACCACGCGCTTCGGGCCCTCGCCAAGGTCGCCGGCCCAGTCCGCGATCGGCAGCACCTTATAACCCTTGTCCAGGTCGGTGATGTCGAATACCGCGATCGACTGGCTGATCTTCTCGCCTGGGTTCAGCGGGGTATCCACGTAAAGATGTTTCGAATTGGGATGGGTCTTGATGAACAGCGATCCACCACCCTGGCCCTTTAACACTTCGACCACCTTCCATGCGTTGTCCGGATGCCCGGTGGGGTCGGTGCCAATCAGCGTAATCTTGTTGTTACCCAGTGCGCTGGTACTCCATACCGGGCCGTACTTGGTGTGCATGAAG
>JAJDOF010000085.1 GCA_022340305.1 Gammaproteobacteria bacterium | reverse complement strand
CGGCGAGATCGCTCGCCAGGCCGGCGGTGCAGTGATCGCCTCAATGGGCGATACCGTCGTCATGGTTACCGTAGTCGGTCGTAGAACCGCTGATGCGGGGCGTCCATTCTTCCCGCTGACCGTTGACTACCAGGAAAAGACCTATGGCGCAGGCCGTATCCCCGGTGGCTTTTTCAAGCGTGAAGGGCGCCCCAGCGAAAAGGAAACCCTGACCTGTCGCCTGATCGACCGCCCTATTCGACCGCTGTTCCCGAAAGGATTCATGAATGAAGTCCAGGTAGTTGCCAACGTATTGTCGAGCGATCCTGAAATCGATCCCGATATTTCTGCGCTGCTGGGTACCTCTGCGGCGATCGCCGTGTCCGGAATCCCGTTCAACGGTCCGCTGGGCGCATGCCGCGTAGGCTATGTCGAAGGTGAATACGTGCTCAACCCGACCGCCAGCCAGCTCGCCGAGTCACAACTCAACCTCGTGGTTGCCGGCACCAGTAATGCAGTGCTGATGGTAGAATCTGAAGCCAATTGCCTGTCTGAAGAAGTCATGCTGGGTTCAGTGGTTTACGGTCACGAGCAAATGCAGACCGCGATCCAGGCGATCGCCGAATTTGCCGCCGAAGCGGGTGTGCAAGCCTGGGAATGGCAGGCGCCAGAAGCCGATGCCGGACTCGCTGACAAGGTTGCTGCGCAGGCTTCCTCCGATATCACCGCTGCCTATGCCATTGCCGATAAAATGGATCGCCAGGATCGGCTTGGGGAAATTCGTGATGCAGTCGTTGCCGCCCTGGTTAGCGATGCCGAAGATTCTCCATCGCAGGAAGACGTGCGTGGCGCAGTTAGCAAGTTGGAGAAATCCATTGTACGTGGCCGCATCATCGCAGGTGAACGCCGTATCGATGGTCGTGACACCTCCACGGTACGTCCGATTACAATTCGTACCGGCGTATTGCCGCGTACCCACGGTTCCGCCCTGTTTACTCGTGGCGAAACCCAGGCACTGGTGGTGACCACGCTGGGTACCGGTCGTGATGCACAGATCATCGATGCGATTGAAGGCAGCTACAAGGAAAACTTCATGATGCATTACAATTTTCCGCCCTCGAGCGTTGGCGAAACCGGGCGTGTTGGCACACCCAAGCGCCGCGAGATCGGCCATGGTCGCCTCGCCAAGCGAGGTGTTCTGGCGGTGATGCCACACATGGATGACTTTCCTTACGTCATTCGCGTGGTCTCCGAGATTACCGAGTCGAATGGTTCCTCATCCATGGCCAGCGTCTGTGGCGCGAGCCTGTCATTGATGGATGCCGGCGTGCCGCTGAAGGCACCGGTCGCGGGTATCGCGATGGGCCTGATCAAGGAAGACAACGGCTTTGCCGTGTTGTCTGACATCCTCGGTGACGAAGATCACCTCGGCGACATGGACTTCAAGGTGGCCGGAACTACCGATGGTATTACTGCATTGCAGATGGACATCAAGATCGACGGCATTACCACTGAAATCATGCAAAAGGCGCTGGATCAGGCAAAACAGGGCCGCCTCTTTATCCTCGGCGAAATGGCCAAGGTAATCACCGAAGGCCGTTCTGAAATGTCAGAATACGCACCGCGACTGATTACCTTCCGCATCAACCCGGAAAAGATCCGCGATGTCATCGGCAAAGGTGGTGCAACCATCCGCGCTATCACCGAGGAGACCGGGGCGACTATCGAAGTCGACGACGATGGTGTGATCAAGATCGCTTCCGTTGAAAAGGCGGCTGGCGATGAGGCTCGACGCCGTGTCGAGCAGGTGACGGCTGAAGTTGAAGTCGGTGTGATCTACGAAGGCAAGGTCGCCAAGATCATGGACTTCGGCGCCTTTGTCAATATTCTGCCGGGTAAAGACGGACTGGTACATATCTCGCAAATCTCCGAGGAGCGTGTCGAGCATGTCAGCGACAAGCTCAACGAAGGTGATGTGGTCAAGGTCAAGGTGCTCGAGGTTGACCGCCAGGGTCGAATTCGATTGAGCATGAAGGCTGTCGCCGAAGACGAGGTTGCTACCGCCTAGGTCGTAACAACAGGAATAAAAAAAGGGGAAACATTGTTTCCCCTTTTTTGTGTCCGTCATGTTAACCGGCTAAACCATTTGCCAGGCCTGTGTAGCGGCTCGAGTGGTGCGCTCTCGACGGCTTTACAGCAGCTTGTAGATAGTGCCGCAATACGGACACCTGGCTTCGCCGCCGTTCTCTGCAACCGGAATGTAAACCTGCGGGTGCGAGTTCCACAGGCTGGAGCCCGTTACGGGACAGTGAATCGGTAAATCTCCGCTTTTCACTTCCACCGCAGTTTTGGCATTCGGTGTGTTATAGGCCGTTTGATCGGCCGCTGTATCTGGATTTACCATCGAATCTCTAATTTATAAAAGTTAACAGGTCCAGGTATTTGTCGTTACGCCCATGTACCAGGTCGAAATAGTCGGTTTGCAAAAGCTCCGTGATCGGGCCACGTGAACCACTGCCGACGGGCCGGTTATCAAGTTCGGCAATCGGCGTTACCTCGGCGGCTGTCCCGGTAAAAAACGCTTCGTCGGCAATATAAATCTCATCGCGGGTAATCCGCTTCGCGATGATCTCGAGGCCATGATCCTGCGCCAGCTGGAAAATGGTCTTACGGGTAATGCCGTTCAATGCGGTAGTCGTCTCGGGCGTATAGATTACGCCATCGCGCACGATAAAGATATTCTCGCCGCTTCCCTCGGCCACGTAGCCCTCCGGGTCGAGCAACAGGGCCTCGTCATATCCATCCCTTAGCGCCTCGCCGAGCGCCAACATCGAATTGATGTATTGCCCATTAGCCTTGGCCTTGGTCATCGCGATATTCGGATGATGTCGGGTGTATGAAGAGGTTTTGATGCGAATGCCTTTTTCCAGTCCGTCCTGGCCGAGATAGGATCCCCATTCCCAGGCGGCAACAATGCAGCGCACGCTCAAGTTGTCAGCGCGCAAGCCCATGCCCTCGGAGCCGTAAAACACCATGGGGCGGATATAGGCGCTATCCAGCTGGTTATCGCGGACTGCCGAAATCTGTGCGTCCATTAATTGCTGTTTACTGTAGGTGATCGGCATACCGAGCACCTTGCAGGAATCCAGCAAGCGTAAAGTATGGGCTTCCAGTGCAAAAATAGCAGGCCCCCTGTCTGTGTGGTAAGCGCGCACACCCTCGAAGCAGCCCATGCCATAATGCAGCGTATGGGTCAGGACATGGACCGTGGCTTCGCGCCAGGGGACCATTTTCCCGTCAAACCAGATGAAGCCATCGCGATCATCCATCGACATTGTTATTTCTCCAGCAGACCGAAACAATCGTTCCAGCAAGTTATAACCTGAGCGAATTGCTCGGCAACCAATTCAGCATCGACTTCAGCAGACTTATTCTGCAGCACGGATTCGTGCAGCAAGCGATGATAGCTTTGATAAATTTCAACCAGCCGCGATTGCGAACCGGTAATCAGATTTTGCCGAAATAACGCCTTAAGAAGGCTAATATTATCAGAATATAAACAATCGGAGCCAATACTATTTGCCTGCGACAGCACCCAATATTGCACCATGAATTCGATATCGACCATACCGCCGCGTGACTGTTTCAAATCGACGCGCGCGCCCTGCGGCGGGCGCTTGGACTGGTACATACGTTCACGCATGTCGACGATTTCGCGGCGCAGCGTCTCGTCGTCACGAGGCTGGCATAGAACCTGAATACGTATTTGCTCAAAGCTGGGCTTCAAGCACATAGATCCGGCCACCAGACGCGCTCTGACCAGTGCCTGGTGTTCCCAGGTCCAGGCCTTTTCGAGTTGGTAACGCTGATAGGCGGTACACGACGACACCAGTAATCCGGAGGTGCCTTCGGGACGCAGCCTCGAATCGATTTCGTAGAGCTTACCGGAGGCTGTGAGTACGCTGGTCATGGAAATGATTTTTTGCGCGAGGCGTGCGAAGAATACCGAATTTTCGATCATTTTCACGCCGTTGGTATGCTGCTGCTCACCGCTGGAATCGTGCAGGAAGATCAGATCGAGGTCCGACTGATAGTGCATTTCGTAACCGCCAAGCTTGCCGTAACCGATGATCGCAAACTGCGCCGTGCGGCGTTCGCCGTCTGCGCTGCACTCGGGTACACCGTATTGCTGTTCCAGGGCCTGGCGGGCGAGTTGGTAAACCACTTCGAGCACTACCTCGGCAAGGTCGCAGAGGTAATGGCTGACCTGATCGGCGTCAATTTCCTGTGCGAGCTCGGCACTGGCGATGACCAGTGTTTGTTCTCGCTTGAACAATCGCAGACTGTCGAGTTCGAGCTCGGTATCCCCTTCGATCGTGGCCAGTTGTTGCTGCAGGCGCTGTAGCAGGGTTGCCTTGTCGAAGCGGTTGCGGTCGCCGGACTGGATTAGATTTTCCAGCAGCATCGGGTATTGTGAAACCTCGTCGGCGATCCATTCGCTGCGATCGAATAGCGACGCGAGCCTTGCCAGTAAAGCCTGATTTTGAAACAGCAGTTCAAAGTAGACACTCCGGCCAGCAATCGACGAAAACAGGCGCAACAGGCGAGCGAACAGATCGGCAGGCTGCTGGCTCATGCGCAGTGCTTCGATTAAGCCCGGTAGCAGCAAAGTGAAGCGTTGCCGGGCGCGCGCCGACATGTAACCCCAGGCCCTGGATTTGATGAAACGATTCAGCGATTGAGTGATTTCCACTGTCCCCTCGATACCCGAATCGTCGATAAGATCCCACTGCTGGTCGCCGCCGCTATCGCTAAAGCTGTCGTCGATGATGATCTCGGGGCGCGGGTTGTCGGCCTGCTTGAACAGGTCTTTGAAACAGGCGCTGACCTGCCGGCGATGCTGTTGCAGTTCTAGCACAACGGCATCCCAGTCGGCAAAACCCATGGTCATCGCAATACGTTGCTGCTGCAACTGGTTGTCGGGCAGATCGTGGGTTTGCTGGTCTTCGAACATTTGAATGCGGTTTTCCAGCAAACGCAGGAAACAGTAGGCGTCACGCAATTTCCCCAAACTTGGCAGGTCGACGATCTGGTGTTGCTGGAGCGCCTCGAATGCTGCAAAGATGCCACTGCATTGCAGGCGGTGATTACGACCTCCGCGCAGAATCTGAAAGGCCTGGACAAAAAACTCGATTTCGCGAATCCCGCCCTGGCCAAGTTTGAGATTGACGCGCATCCCGCCGGACTTCGCCTGCGCATCGATCTTTGCCTTGAGCGTGGCGAGACCGTCGAACACCCGATAGTCGAGGTATTTTCGGTAGACAAACGGTTTCAGCAGGTTTGCCAGGGATAGTCGACTGGCATCACTGCCGGAAATGACGCGTGCCTTGACCATGGCATATTGTTCCCATTCGCGGCCGTGCAGCTGGTAGTAGTGCTCCAGCGCACTGTGGCTGAGGACGACCGGTCCTGACTCACCCCAGGGGCGCAGGCGCAGATCCACGCGGTAAACAAAGCCATCGGCCGTGGATTCGCCGAGTAACTGGTTGAGCAGGCGCACTACGCGGCTGAAGTATTCCTGGTAGGTCAACTGCCCGTATCCCGTGAGCTCGCCGTCGCTGTCATAGCTGCAGATCAAATCGATGTCGGAGGAAAAGTTGAGCTCACGTCCCCCCAGCTTGCCCATAGTGATAACGTTCAGCGCCATCGCATCACCATTCTCTTCGAGCGGCTGTCCGTGCTTCGCGGATAATTGGCGTTGGCAGATATCGAGCGCTGCACGAATCAACTGGTCCGCGAGATTGCTCTGCTGCAACAGCGTCGCCTCGAGCGGTTGCTCCAGCACTGTATCCAGGTAGATGATTTCGAGGAGCTTGCGATGGCGATACTGGCGCAGTGCACACTTAACCTGATCAAGATCAATCTTTTCTCCCTCGGCCAGCTCGATAATCTGCGCGTCCAGCTGAAATGACTCGAGTTCCGGAAGGTGATCGATCCATTGCGGATGACGCATTAGCTGGGTCAACGCGTAGCGACTCGCAATCGCAAGGCGTTCAAGTTTGTCGCTGATGGATGCGGGCAGGTGGCGTGACTCGAGGTAGTCCAGGATTACCTGCCATTGAATGCGATCCTGTGTCAACAAGGTCGAGTTAGTCGAAGATTTGTTCATTGTGGCTTTTAATGCAAATGAGAACTGTTATTATCTACGTTTACCATATAATTCATTGATATCGTGTTTCCGTTGTGGGGTGTGACATTTATTGCCGGGTCAAGAAATTGCTTGTCAAAGTCATCGTCGGTCAAGTGTAGCGCTGAACCGAATTCACAAACCACATTATTTTATACCGGGCAGGGCCGTCCGTGGTGCCTGCTTCAATCCGAGTAAATAAGCTGAGCTCCCAGTCCGCAAGTTTTCCTCTCCGGTTGCCCTTGTGGAAGCCTGGTATCTTTCTGTTGACGGTGCTGTTAAGCCTGCCCATCTTAACTGTCGCAAGCTTCCTGTTGTATCCGTCCAACGAAGTCTGGCAGCATTTGCGCGCTACGGTGCTCAATGAATACCTGCTTAATTCGGCGCTGATGATGCTCGGAGTTGGTGGCGGTACCCTGGTCATCGGGGTCGGTTGCGCCTGGTTGACCAGTGTTTGCGTGTTTCCCGGTAAGAAGATTTTCGCCTGGGCGCTGTTGATGCCGCTCGCATTTCCCGGTTATATCATCGCCTATACCTACACCGGTATGCTGGATTTTGCCGGGCCCGTGCAGAGTACGCTGCGCGAGCTTACCGGCTGGGGACCGCGCGCTTATTATTTTCCAGAAGTTCGCTCGCTCGGTGGCGCCATAACGATGTTTTCTCTGGTGCTGTATCCCTACGTCTATCTGCTGTCACGCGCCGCATTCCTCGAACAATCGGTGTGTGTGCTGGAAGTGAGTCGCACGCTCGGTTGCTCGGTATGGTCAGGTTTTTACCGGGTAGCGCTGCCACTCGCGCGCCCTGCAATCGTGGCCGGCCTGTCGCTGGCCCTGATGGAGACCCTGGCAGATTACGGGATGGTTTCGTTTTTCGGACTGGGCGTCTTCACCACGGGCATATTTCGTACCTGGTTTGGCCTCGGTGATGCGGCGGCAGCGTCGAAACTGGCGGCGATCCTGTTGCTGTTCGTGTTTACCCTGGTGATTATCGAACGCTGGTCGCGCAAACGCGCGCAGTATCATCACGGCTCCAATCGTTACAGTTCACTACCGCAATACCGGTTGCGGGGGTTACGTGCCTGGCTTGCAATCATTGCCTGTGTTATTCCGCTGTTCTTTGGTTTCATTTTGCCGGCCGCTCAGCTCGCACTGTGGGCCATGCAAACCTATCGAAGCACGGTCGACGCATCCTTCCTGCAACTCACGCTGAATTCGATAATGCTGGCCGCAAGCGCTGCCGCACTGGCCGTCGCGCTGGCGCTTTTTCTCGCCTATGGCAAACGCCTGTTCGCCAGTCCAGCGGTTACGGCATCGATTCGTGTGGTGGCAACCGGCTATGCTATCCCGGGTACGGTGGTCGCAATCGGCGTGATAATTCCGCTGGCCTGGTTCGACAACCAGGTCGACGCGTTGCTGCGCGAACACTTCGACCTGTCCAGCGGCCTGTTGCTGAGTGGTAGCCTGTTTGCCCTGATGTTTGCCTACATGGTGCGCTTCCTGGCGATATCGGTGCAATCGGTTGAGTCGGGTCTCGGCAGGATCAGGCAGTCGATGGATGATGCCGCACGTTCTTTATCTTATACTCCGGCGCAAATTCTGCTGCGGGTACACCTGCCACTGATGAAAGCAACCGTGCTGACTGCCTTTCTTATCGTGTTTGTCGATGTCATGAAGGAATTACCGGCGACGCTGATACTGCGCCCGTTCAACTTCAATACACTCGCGGTGCGCGCGTTTGAGCTCGCCGGCGACGAGCGTCTCGCTGACTCGTCGAGTGCAGCACTGATGATCGTGCTGGTCGGCCTGGTACCGGTCCTGTTGTTGAGCCGCAGCATCTCCACTGCGCGAGCAGGCTCATGACCTCGCAACTGGATGTCGAACAGCTCGATGCCGGTTATCACGACCTGCAGGTGCTGAACCAGGTCAGTTTTTCGCTGCAGCCGGGTGAAATCGGTTGCATACTGGGTCCGAGTGGTTGCGGTAAAAGCACGGTACTGCGCAGTATCGCCGGATTTGAAGCTGCCTGGCGTGGTCGCATCCTGATCGATCAGGTCGAAGTCAGCACCTCGACCTTCAGCGTACCGCCGGAACAGCGCAATATCGGCATGGTGTTCCAGGATTTTGTGCTATTCCCGCATCTAAAGGTCGATGACAATGTGCGCTTCGGGTTGCATCGGCTGGAACGGCACGAGCAGCAGGCAAGGGTGCAGGAAATGCTCGCCATCGTCGGTATGCTTGCCTATGCCCAGGCCTATCCGCATCAACTCTCAGGCGGGCAACAACAACGTGTTGCGCTGGCCCGGGCACTGGCGCCGCGCCCATCAATCCTGCTACTGGATGAGCCCTTTTCGAATCTGGATGTCGATTTGCGTGAGCAACTGGCGCGCGAAGTGCGCAATATTCTGTTGCAGGAAAATAATACCGCGGTGCTGGTTACGCATGATCAGAACGAGGCCTTTGCCATGGCGGACCAGATCTGTGTGATGAACGAGGGCAGTATTTTGCAGCAGGGTAGCGGCTACGATCTCTATCATCGTCCAGCGAACCGATTTGTGGCAGATTTTATCGGTCAAGGTGTTATTATTCCGGCGACTGTGGAAAGCCCGACGACGGTAAAAACAGACCTGGGTCTGATACGTGGGGAAAACTGTATCGATCTGGTGCCGGGTTCGCTGGTGGACGTGTTGATACGGCCCGACGATATCGTCCACGACGATGACTCCGTGGAGTCTGCAATCGTGGTCGAAAAAGCGTTTCGCGGTGCCGATTTTCTTTACTCTCTGCGCATGGATAGCGGTGTTGAAGTCATGTGCCTCGCGCCGAGCCACCACGATCATAAAATTAATGAGCGTATCGGGATACGGCTAAATGTCGACCACCTGGTCACCTTTCCGCGCACCTAGCTCGCCTATGCTGCAGTCGTTCTCGTGTCTTGTTATTAGCAATCGAAAGGGTAACAATATGATGATCATTTTAGCCGCAAAGTCACCTGCGCAGTGCAGTGACGATCCAGTCCTGGTCGCTGCAATATACGGGTCAGGGATCCGCCAAACCGTAACATGATCAGTAAAATACTCATTACCCTGGCGGTTATCGTGGCTTGCATGATGATGTTGTCGGCACGCGCTAAACCGAAACTGAAAACAATTCCGAATCCGGTCGCGGAACGTAACAAAAAGCTGATGCGAAATGCTGCGATCGCGTTTATGGTGGTGATGACGTTAGCCGCGGGGACGATGATTTACCTGGAGGTGGACAAGCGTAATGCCATCGTCACAGTGCGCGTGATCAACACGCAATCGGGTACTTCGAAGTCCTACCGGGTGAAGAAAAACGAGATCCACAGCGATGGTTTCACCACCATGGACGGTATGCAGGTGTTTGTGGCCGGTATCGAACGCATCGAAATTGAAAACCGTTGAGCCGGATTCAGTCGCCCAGGCAAACCATGGTATCAGTTGCCTAGTCGCTCCTTGATCGCGGCCAGCACCGGCTCCAGATCAGAGGTGGGTACGCTGACCAGCAAACCATCTTTGCGATAAAATTCCACCAGCGGGGCGGTTTGCTCGTTATAGACCCGCAGGCGATTTTCGATCGCTTCCTCGGTTTCGTCATCGCGCTGCATGATGGCGTTTCCGCATACATCACACACCCCCTCTACCCTGGGTGGTTTCGATTTGACGTTATAAATTTCGCCGCAATTGGTGCAGGTACGGCGCGTGGTCAGTCGATCGAAGATCACGTCGCGAGGAATGTCGAGCTCCAGTGCGCAGTCGAGTTTTTCGCCGAGTTTTGCCAGCAGCCGCTTGAGTGCCTCGGCCTGCGGTATGGTGCGCGGAAAGCCATCGAGGAGGTAGCCCCGTTTGCAATCCTCGTCTAACAGGCGCTTCTCCATGATGTCCATGATCAGTTCATCGGTCACCAGGTTGCCGGCTGCCATCGCAGCTTCGACCTGTTGGCCTAAGTCACTGCCCTCGGCAATTTCAGCGCGCAAGATGTCGCCTGTCGATATTTGCACCGATCCATCCATTTGCATTAACGCCTTGGCGATGGTCCCCTTTCCTGCACCCGGTGGCCCCAACAGAACTATTTTCATGAATTTCCCCCGATTTATTGTTCACGTTTCGTTCCCATTCTCCCCTTTTGAACGACAATCGCAATATCAATAATAAATAATGCTTATGAACCCGGCATACCACTGATCGTTACAGTCAGCTTGCGACGGTGCGCCTGCAGCCGATGTTCCCACAGGTAAAGCCCCTGCCAGGTGCCGAACATCAGGCGGCCAGACTGGACTGGAATGGTAATTTCGGTTTGCGTCAGTACCGAACGGATGTGTGCGGCCATGTCGTCCGGGCCTTCCTGGTCGTGCCGGTAGGCGGGGTCGCCGTCGCGCACCAGCCGCGAAATGTAGCTTTCCAGATCTCTGCGCACATTGTCGTCAGCATTCTCGGTGACGATCAGCGATGCACTGGTGTGATGGACAAATACATGGCACAGACCATGCGTAATATCCACTGTCCGCAGCACGGCTTCGACTTCACGCGTGATTTCAATGGTTGCCCGCCCATTGGTCTGCACAGTTATCGTTTGCTGTTCTAGCATGGTCCGATTCTATCACCCGGTTATCAAGCTGGGTACTGTGGCGCACAGAGGGGTCGGAAGGACGCTTGATGCTGTCAAATGGATGCAAGCTTGGCGGGACTTTGCTTCGGTTGTCCGGGATCGAGGATGGTGGCTGCGAGATAGTTGTCGTTGGTCTGCGGGTAGTCGAGGGTGAAGTGCAGGCCACGACTCTCTTTGCGAGCCAACGCCGAGCGAATGATCAGTTCCGCCACCACCACCAGGTTACGCAACTCCAGTAAATCGGCCGAGACCTTGTAGTTTCCGTAGTACTCATTGATTTCACTTTTGAGTAACTCGGTTCGATGCAAGGCGCGTTCCAGACGTTTATTGGTGCGCACGATGCCGACGTAATCCCACATGAAACGGCGCAGTTCCTCCCAATTGTGTGCGACCACGATATCTTCATCAGAATCGGTAACCTGAGATTCATCCCAGCGCTCGAGTAGCGGCATTTTCTTGCTGGTATCGATTTCGCTGGCGATTTGCTTCGCGGCCGCCTGCGCAAATACCAGGCACTCAAGCAGCGAATTGCTCGCCATACGATTTGCGCCGTGTAATCCCGAGTAGGCCACTTCGCCAACCGCATAAAGATTTTCCAGGCTGGTGCGGCCGTCGACATCGACCATCACACCGCCACAGGTGTAATGAGCGGCGGGTACCACCGGAATCGGTTGTCGCGTAATATCGATGTCGAAATCCAGGCAGCGTTGATAAATGGTGGGGAAATGCGATTTGATGAAGGCGCGGCTCTTGTGGCTGATATCCAGATAGACGCAATCGATACCGAGTCGCTTCATCTCGTGGTCGATGGCGCGGGCCACGATATCTCGAGGCGCCAACTCGGCGCGGCTGTCGAAACCCTGCATGAAGCGCTCGCCATTGGGTAACAGCAACTTGCCGCCCTCTCCACGAATTGCCTCGGTAATCAGAAACGATTTGGCGTCAGGGTGATACAGGCAGGTCGGGTGAAACTGGATGAATTCCATGTTTGCGACTCGACAGCCGGCGCGCCAGGCCATGGCGATGCCGTCGCCGGTCGAACCATCGGGATTACTGGTATAGAGATAGACCTTGCTGGCGCCGCCGGTAGCGAGAATGATCTTGCGGGCACGGAACAGATCGACGAGTTGATCCTGGCGATTTAATGCATACAGGCCAAGGCATTTGCGCTGTCGATGAATCAGATCGATTGCGATGTGCTGATTGAAGATACGAATATTAGCTCGCTCTACGACATGCGCCTGCAAAGTTTGCTGTAACGCTTTGCCAGTGGCATCGGCCGCGTGCACCACGCGGCGCTTGCTGTGCCCACCTTCACGGGTCAGGTGGAAGCCGCTGTTGCTGATCTCCTGACGATCGCGTGAAAACGGCATGCCAAGGCCGGCCAGCCACTCGATGTTTTCGCGGCCGGCGCTGGCACAGAATCTGACCACTGCCTCGTCACAAAGCCCGGCGCCAGCCACGATGGTGTCGTCGGTGTGCAGCTCGATACTGTCATCCGGCTCCAGCACTGCGGAGATACCGCCCTGCGCCCAGTAACTCGAATGTTGCTCGCCCGGCGTTTTCGCCAGTACCGCGATCTTGAGCGAGGAGGGCAGATGCAGGGCCGCTGACAGCCCGGCTGCACCGCCACCCACAATGACAACGTCAAACTTGTATTGATGACCCATAATGACTCGCTACATTCGAATTGGAGCAGTATAGTGAAAACTTTCGCATCTCTAAAGCAGGCATCTGCGCGAACTTTGTATACTATAGTGTGTCTTTATTCCGTTGTCCGGGCGATAAGAATTTGTTATCGCTGACAAATAATCACAACAGGGTTATAAATGGGGACTAATCTGCTTGATGCAGAGCTGGTAAAGCGTGTTCAAGCCGGGGATACGGCGGCCTTCGATATTCTGGTGCAGAAGTATCAGCACAAGGTGATCAACCTGGTGGGGCGCTTTGTCGCGGACCATGCCGAATGCCAGGATATTGCCCAGGATGCCTTTATCAAGTCGTTCCGGGCGATCAATAGCTTTCGCGGTGATAGCCAGTTCTACACCTGGTTGTATCGTATCGCGGCAAACACGGCCAAGAATTATCTCGCTTCGCGTGCCCGCAAGTCGCCCGGTTACACAGTTGACGTCGAAGATGCCGAGCATTTTGAGGGTGAGTCGCGCTTAAAGGAGTACGACAATCCTGAAAACCTGTTGCTGACTGAAGAGATCAAGGCGACGATATTCGCGGCCATCGAAAAATTACCTGAAGATTTAAAGTCGGCCATTACCTTGCGTGAAATCGATGGACTGAGTTATGAAGAGATTGCGGATGTTATGGATTGCCCTATAGGCACGGTCCGATCCAGAATTTTTCGTGCCAGAGATGTAATTGATAAGGAACTAAGACCCCTGTTAGAGTGACTAAGTAACAGTTTTAAGGCCATTTGTGAATAATATTGGTTTAACCGGAACCAGGAAATGAAACAGCAAGACGAGAAATTATCCTTATTACTGGACGACGACACCGAGGCAGATATCAATGCCGAGCTCGGCGAGGTGATTGCAGACGTTAATCTGCAGTATCGCATGCGCCGTTATCAAATCATTGGCGCAGCCATGCGTAATGAACTGGCGCAAGCCATCAATACCGACTTTCATCACCAGGTGATGGCAAATATTCGCGCCGAGCTGCCGCCCGTCGCTATGCGGGATAGCGGCAGCGAAACGGCGCGCAACAGCGCCATCGCGTTTATGGCGCGTAGTTGGTTCAGGCCCTTTGCAGGTCTGACGGTCGCTACCAGCGTAGCTCTGGTGACCGTCGCGTTGTGGCAACAGCAGGATCCGGCCCCCAAAGACGATCTGGCGAGTGCCGATCAACAGAAGATCGAGCAACTCGCCGGCCAACAGATAGCCGGTGGCGCGGAACCGGTTTCAAGTCGGGTACAGTCGCCAGGCACACGCTGGAAACTCGAGCACGAATCACCAGTGTTGCAACGCAAGCTGAACGCTTACCTGGTTAACCACACCGAGTATTCCAATTCCATGCAGGGATTGATCCCACAAGCCAGGGTCGCCGGTTTTGATGCCGAGCAGTAACCCGTCAGCCAGGCAGGATTTGCCGTCGAAACTGCTGGTCGGGGTGCTGCTTTCAACCCTTGTGCAGGCGCCGGTTATAGCCGATACGGCGATGGACTGGGTACAGCGTATGTCGGACGCGATGCACGATCTCAACTATCGTGGCGATTTTGTCTACATGCACGACAATCGCCTTGAAAGCATGGAGATATCTCATTACAAGGATGCGCAAGGAGAAAAGGAACGTCTGATATCGCTCAACGGTGAGGCGCGCGAGGTGATTCGCGACAATCAGAACCTGACCTGTATCTGGCCTTCCAGTCACAAGGTCATCGTCGATGTGTCGCGCAAGAACAGTTTTTCGCCCATCTTTATTCCCGAAGACATTGCACGCCTGGAAAAATTTTACCAGATGAGGCTCGTCGGTAAGGACCGGGTAGCCAACATGAACGCCGTAGTCGTTCACATCGATCCACGCGATCAGTTTCGCTACGGCATCAAGTTCTGGATCAATGAAGACAATGGTTTGATGATGAAGTCCAGCCTGCTCGATGAAAATGAGCAGGTCATCGAAGAAGTCATGTTCACCAACTTGCAAATGTTTGCCGGTGACAACGAGCTGGTGATCGATACCATGCCACCGATCGACGATAATTTTACCCTGGTGCGCTATCACAGTGGTGACAGTTCCAGGACTTTTGCCGCGGATAACGCCTGGGTGTTGACGGATGTCCCCGGTGGGTTCTGGCGTGAATCGGTTTTGCGTCGCAAGATCCCCGGTAGTGATGAGTTTATTCAGCAAATGGTCTATACCGACGGCCTGGCGTCGCTTTCGGTATTCATTGAGAAAAAATCCGACCTCACCCAAAGCGGTGTATCCTCGATGGGTGCGGTCAATGCCTTTATTCGTATCCTTAATGATCATTCGGTCACCGCTATTGGTGAAGTGCCGCCGATCACCGTCAAACAAGTGGCGGAATCGGTTTCTTACCAGCGTCAATAGCCACGTGCAAACCGGGATGGTCTTCTGGATGACCAGCGCTTGCGATCCACTTGATTTGGTACCAAACTCCCTGCATGCAACACGCGTACTCTCGATAGGCCATGCTGACTGAAACCGCCCTGGTGACTCGCCGTGACGGCAATCGGGTCGAGCTTGAGTTGCAACGCAGCTCTGCCTGTGACCACTGCGAGCTAAACCAGGGTTGTGGCACCGGTGCCCTCGGCCGTTTGCTCGGGCGTCGTTCGCGCCCGTTAGCTATCGAAACCGATAAGGATTGTAAACCCGGCGACCGGGTGCTATTAGAGTTGCCCGAGTCCGCGCTGGTCAGGGCGAGCCTGTTGATATACGGGCTGCCGTTGCTCGGCCTGCTGTTAGGTGGTTTGCTGGCGGCGCTGCTTGCCGTTCCCGAATGGCTGGTGGTGGGTATTGCAGTTTTCGGCCTGTTTGCCGGTTTTAAACTTGCTGTCAAAGCCACACGAAGACTTGAACAAGGAGGCCAGGCACCCTATATCAGGCAGATTCGCGTGAACCACTGACCCTATCAGGGATCATAAAACAGTATTCGAGACCATCAGGAAAATACCATGAACACTCTATCCAGGAACTTAAGACAATTTACGCTGGCCGTTTTGATCAGCATACCGCTGGCGGTTCATGCGGCCTTGCCCGATTTCACCAAAATCGTCGATAATGCGAAAGATTCGGTCGTCAATATCAGCACCAGTACCAGGGCAAAACCCGGTAGCGCGCCGCAATATAATATTCCCGAATTACCGGAGGGCTCCCCCTTTGGTGATCTGTTCGAGAAATTTTTCGATCGTGACGAACTCGACCGTCGTGGCCGCGAGGCGCAGTCCCTCGGGTCCGGTTTCATCATCTCGAAGGATGGCTATATTCTGACCAATCACCATGTCGTTGCCGGAGCCGACGAAGTAATCGTGCGCATGGCGGACCGTAAGGAATTCGTCGCCAGGATCGTCGGCTCCGACGAGGCCTCCGACGTGGCGGTGCTGAAGGTCGATGGCGAAGACCTGCCGGTGCTGCGTTTTGGTGATTCGGATAAACTCAAGGTCGGCGAATGGGTGCTCGCAATAGGCTCGCCCTTCGGCTTCGATCATTCGGTTACCGCCGGCATCGTCAGTGCCAAAGGCCGCAGCCTGCCGAGTGACAACTATGTGCCATTTATTCAGACCGATGTCGCGATAAATCCAGGCAATTCGGGTGGACCCCTGTTCAACCTTGACGGCGAAGTGGTCGGCATTAACTCACAAATCTACAGCCGTACCGGGGGTTTCATGGGCCTGTCCTTCGCGATCCCGATCGAGATGGCAGTGGATGTCGCCGATCAAATCAAGGAAACCGGTTCGGTTTCACGTGGCTGGCTCGGCGTCCTGATCCAGGAAGTCACGCGTGAGCTGGCGGAATCCTTCGGTATGGAGAATCCACATGGTGCATTGGTCGCCAAGGTCCTTGACGATAGCCCCGCCGCATCTGCCGGCCTCGAGGTCGGTGATGTCATCGTCGAATTCAACGGCAAGCAGGTGATGCGTTCCAGCGGGCTGCCGCCATTAGTGGGTCGCGCCAAGGTCGGCAAGGATGCACGAGTGAAGGTGATACGTAACAAGCAAGTACGCGAGATCGATGTCAAGATTGCCGAACTGCCAGGTACGATTACCCAGGCCGCTTTTGCCCCCGAGGAAAAAACGGTCGTAGAAGATACGGCGCTCGGGATGAAGGTCGAAGAGCTGGGTAGTGAAGTGCGTAAACGCCTCAAGATCGAGGGCGGGGTGCAGGTCGTCGAGGTTGAGGCCAGTGGCCCGGCCAGGGATGCGGGCATTCAGAAAGGTGATGTCATCACCATGATCGACAACCAGGCAGTCGAATCGGTCGACGCCTTCGAAACGGTGACCGATGGACTCAAATCGGGTAAATCGGTCGCCTTGCTGGTTCAGCGCCGCGCCGGCCCGGTGTTCCTGGCGATCCGTCCGGAAGATTCCTGAGCGGATTCGCACTGATTGCAGTTATATTTCTATTATCGTGAACAATGCCACCTTTGCGATGCGATGCGCAAAGCACTGGTGGCTTTTTCACGCAACAGGCAAGCTATCGAATGGCGCGAGGTCGATATCGATCGCGATATCGACCTGATTCGACTATATGATACTCGGGTACCTGTACTTTGCGTCGGCGAAACCGAGATCTGTCACTACTTTTTCGATGAATCGGCATTGATAGAAGCGCTCGCTTTAGCGTAAACTTCGCGTAACTATTCAGCTCACCTCTGATTTGTCCGATTCCGGCGTAAAAAATGCTCATTTACACTTGTATACTGCGCGCTTTTTCCTTGTACTCGAACAAATCAGAGGCAATCTGAACAGCTACGAGTGATCTGATCAAGACACTGAATAGTTTCAACTTCGCAAGCTTTATATCCAGGCGCCGGATCAGGTTGATACCCACAGGCACTGGCCATTCACTCATCACGTTATGCAAGAGGCCGATACAGGGCGGTTACCAGTTATGCGCATGGAGTTTATCCGCAATTTCGCGATTATCGCTCACATCGACCACGGAAAATCGACGCTTGCCGACCGCTTTATCCAGCTTTGCGGTGGCTTGAGTGAACGCGAAATGGAATCCCAGGTACTCGATTCAATGGATCTGGAGCGCGAACGTGGCATCACCATCAAGGCGCAGAGCGTATCGCTCGAATACCGTGCCCGGGACGGCCAGAATTATACCTTTAACATTATCGATACTCCCGGACACGTCGATTTTTCCTACGAAGTGTCGCGTTCACTCGCTGCCTGCGAGGGCGCCTTGCTGATCGTGGACGCCTCCCAGGGGGTCGAGGCACAAAGCGTTGCCAATTGCTACACGGCAATTGATCTCGATCTTGAAGTTATCCCGGTGTTGAACAAGATCGATTTGCCTGCGGCCGATCCCGAGCGTGTCAAGCTCGAAATTGAGAACGTTATCGGGCTTGACGCCTCCGAGGCAATCGAGGTGAGCGCCAAAACCGGTGTCGGAGTCGAAGATCTGCTGGAACAGATCATAGAAAAAATACCTGCACCAGTCGGCTCTGAAGACAACAAGACCCAGGCTCTGGTGATTGATTCATGGTTCGACTCCTACGTAGGTGTGATCACCCTGGTGCGCGTGATGGAAGGCCAGATCAAACCCAAGCAAAAGATCAAAATGATGTCGAGCGGCACCGAGTTTCTGGTTGAAAAGGTCGGCATTTTTACACCAAAACGTAAGGAAACCCGGCATTTGCAGGCGGGCAGCGTTGGTTTCATCATTGCCGGTATTCGCGATATTGAGTCCGCACGGGTTGGTGATACCATCACCCTGTTGAAAGACCCGGCCGACAAACCCCTGGCCGATTTCAAGCAGGTCCAGCCGCGAGTATTCGCAGGTCTGTTTCCGATCAGTTCGGACGATTATGAGGATTGCCGCGAGGCGCTCAAGAAACTGAAGTTGAATGATGCCGCGTTGCAGTTTGAACCGGAAAGCTCGCAGGCGCTCGGGTTTGGTTTTCGCTGTGGTTTTCTCGGCATGCTGCACATGGAAATCGTACAGGAAAGGCTGGAACGGGAGTACGATCTCGATCTGATCACGACCGCACCGACGGTCGTTTACCAGGTCGAAACCACAGCCGGTGATCTCATCGAGATTCACAACCCGGCTGATCTGCCGCCAGTCAACAAAATCAACGCTATACTCGAACCCATTATTCAGGCGAATATTTTGTTACCCGAAGCCCATATAGGCGCGGTGATAGCGTTGTGTATAGAGAAACGGGGCGTGCAAAAGGATATGCTTTTTCTCGGTAGCCAGGTATCGCTGGTTTTTGAAATACCACTGAGTGAAGTCGTGCTCGATTTTTTCGACCGCTTGAAATCAGTAAGCCGGGGCTATGCGTCCTTCGATTATGAATTCCTGCGTTTCGAGGCATCCAACCTGGTCCGGCTCGATGTACTGATCAATGGCGAAAAAGTCGACGCGTTGTCGCTGATCGTACATCGTAGCAATGCCGATTATCGGGGGCGCGAACTGGCGTCGAAGATGAAGGATTTAATTCCGCGGCAAATGTTCGATGTCGCCATACAGGCGGCCATTGGTTCGAATGTTGTTGCACGCACGAATGTCAAAGCGTTACGCAAGAATGTGACCGCCAAGTGCTATGGAGGCGATGTTTCGCGTAAGCGTAAATTGCTCGAAAAACAAAAAGCCGGTAAAAAGCGTATGAAGCAGGTCGGCAATGTCGAGATACCGCAGGATGCGTTTCTTGCAGTGTTGAAAGTCGACAACTAATCAGCTGGGCCTGTAATAATACCGCAGGCTGCCAGCAAAGAATCCCAGGACAGATTGAATGATCCATTTTGACTTTGAGTTTTTACTTGTAATCATGACTGCGGTATCCGGGTCACTATGGCTGCTCGATGTGCTGTTGTTTTCTCGTTTTCGGAAAAAACAGGCGCTCAGCCGGGTCAAGAAAGAACCGCTGCTGATCGAGTACTCTCGGGCCTTTTTTCCGGTTTTGCTGGCCGTGCTGGTACTGCGTGGTTTCATCGTTGAACCCTTCCGCATTCCCTCCGGATCGATGATGCCGACCCTGTTGGTGGGTGATTTTATCCTGGTCAACAAGTTCAGTTTTGGACTCAGACTGCCGGTAACGCATTATCAGATTACCTCGGGCGATAAGCCCAAACGCGGTGATGTCGTGGTTTTTCGCTATCCGCAGGACGAATCCCAGGATTACATAAAACGGGTAATCGGATTGCCCGGAGATCATGTAAGTTACTATAATCGTAAGTTGTCGATTAATGGTGAAGCGCTACCTATAGAGCTCGGCCACGTTTACCAGGGTCTGGGTGACCTGAACCAGATGCAGCAGGCGAATGGCTGTGACCGGGCCGGGGCTAGTTGTCAGATGTTTATCGAGTCGAACGATGGTGTCGATTACACCGTAATGACCAACCCCGCCACGACTTATAGCATCAATGGTGAAGTGTTTGTTCCCGAAGGACATTATTTTGTCATGGGCGACAATCGCGACCACAGCAATGACAGTCGTATATGGGGTTATGTGCCAGAAGAAAATCTGGTCGGAAAGGCGTTCATGATCTGGATGCACTGGGATTGGCGTGAGGACGGAAGCGGCCTGGACTTGTCGAGGGTTGGTCAGAAAATTTCGCAATGAGGTAATCGCAATGATGAGACATACAAATCTGGGAAAGCGTCAGCAAGGTCTGTCTACCGTGGGCATTATTGCCGTGGTGGGTGTCTTTGGCCTCTTAGTCGTCACTTTCTTCAAGGTATTCCCGATGTACTACGGCAATTTCAAGCTCGCATCGGCGCTGGAAGCAATAGAAAATGACGGTGCGCTGGATCCCAAATCCAAAAAAGCTATCTGGGACTCCCTGCAAAAGAGGATGTATATCAACGAGGTACGGGGCATCACCCGTGACGATGTAAAGATGGTGCGTAAGAACGGCACGACCACGATTACCGTGACTTATGAAGTCAGGGACACGTATATTGGGAATCTGTTTATCGGCGCAACGTTCGAAGAAAGTGCAGTGATTAATCGGTGACCACCGAAAAACTGATCGCATTTACCGGTTATCAATTCAGCAGCAAGGAGCTACTCGAACAGGCATTGACGCACCGCAGTTATTCGCGCAACGTAAATAACGAGCGACTCGAATTTCTCGGCGACAGCGTGCTGAACCTGATCATTTCAAATTTCATTTATCGGCGCTTTGAAAATGCCAGTGAAGGCCGCTTGAGCCGTATCAGGGCCTCGTTGGTCAAGCAGGATACCCTGGCCAGGGTAGCCCGTGAAATCGGTCTCGGTGATCATATTCTTCTCGGCGGCGGTGAGCTCAAAAGCGGTGGCTTTCGGCGCGCTTCGATCCTGTCGGATGCGCTGGAGGCACTGATTGCCGCGATCTACCTGGACAGTGATTACCTGCAGGCGGAAAAAGTCGTATTACAGCTGTTTGATAAATTGTTACAGGCGGTTGATGTCGGCAGCAGTCTGAAGGATGCCAAAACGAAATTGCAGGAGTACCTGCAGGGGCGGCAAAAATCCTTACCCAGCTATCGAGTGGTGCAGACCAGTGGTAAATCGCATGACCAGGTTTTTACCGTCAGTTGCGAACTTGGTGATCTCGGCCTGCACAGTGAGGGGAGGGGGTCGAGTCGCAAGAAAGCGGAACAACAGGCCGCGTATAACATTTTGCAGATGCTGAATATATGAATAGCGAATTTCTTTGTGGATACGTGGCCTTGATCGGTAAGCCGAACACCGGCAAGTCGACCCTGATGAATGCTCTGGTAGGTGAGAAGCTGAGCATTACCGCACATCGGCCTCAAACTACCCGCCACCAGATCCTGGGGATAAAGACCAGCGACGACTACCAGTGTATTTTTGTCGATACGCCGGGTATTCACGACAGTCGCAAGAAAGCCATCCATCGCTACATGAATCGCGCTGCCACCAGCATGCTGGATGATGCCGATCTGATTTGTGTGTTAATCGATATCACCGCCTACAACCAGGATGATGAAAAAATTCTGCAACGGGTGAGCGGTTACCGAAATGTGCTGGTAGTGCTCAACAAGATCGATCAGGGGGGCCGTGAGGCCTCCTTACCGATCATGCAAAAGGTGGCGCAACAAAGTCCCGATTTCGAATCGATCCCGGTTTCCGCGCTGTCCGGCGACAACCTCGACCGATTGATGGAGCTTATCCTCCAGCGTTTGCCGCCCGGCTTGCCGCAGTTTCCGGATGACCAGCTCACCGATAAATCGATGCGCTTTATCAGTGCCGAAATAATTCGCGAGAAACTGTTTCGTGTGCTTAAACAGGAGTTGCCTTACTCGATAACCGTCAGTATCGATCATTACATCGAAGAAGAGGACATCACGCGTATTTCGGCGACCATCTGGGTAGAGCGAAAAACACAGAAGGCGATTGTCATCGGCAAGAATGGCAGCCTGTTGAAAAAAACCGGAACGCTAGCGCGCAGTGATATCGAACGCCTGATCGGTGTTCGCGTATACCTGCAACTCTGGGTCAAGGTGCGGGTTGACTGGGCGGATGATGAACTGTCATTGGCATCGTTTGGATATTCCGATGGAAACCCGAGTCACTGACCAGGCGTCGTTTATTCTGCGCCGCAGGGAGTGGCGAGACTCCAGCCTGATTCTGGATATCTTCACGCGTGAACATGGCTGTGTCCGGGTGCTGGCAAAAGGTGCGCGGCGCAGGTCGGCGCAGGCGCCATACCAGCCGTTCGTCATGTTGAGCATCAACTGGAGCGGCCGCCATGAACTGAAGACGCTGACGGGAATCGAGGGGCAGGTGTTGCCGATTGCCGAGGAGAACTACCTAGCGTTACTCTATGCCAACGAATTGATCGCTGCCATGTTGCCTCCCGGTGAGGCTAACCCGGATATTTTCGCCGCCTATCTATCCCTGTTGCAGCACGCAGTGGTCAAGCTTGACGAATCCCGATTGCGTATCTTTGAACTCGACATGATGCAGTGCCTGGGCTATTTTCCGGATCTTCACACAGATGCGCTGAGCGGACAGCCGATTCAGCCCGACCTGCGTTATCAGTTCGTCGTCAATAGCGGGTTCGTCTCCTGTGCCGAGGATGCGCGGGACTCGGTCAGCGGGTATACCGTGGTCAACTGGCGCCGAGGTGACTATCAGCAAGATACCGTACTCAGGTTGGCGAAATCGGTGCTGCGCAGCACGATTGACTTTAACTTGCAGGGAAAGACGTTAAAATCCAGGGAAGTATACGCTCAAATGATGAGGCGCAAATGATTCACCCAATTACCCTCGGGGTCAACATCGATCACGTTGCCACGCTGCGCCAGGCGCGCGGGACTCGTTTTCCCGATCCGGTTTATGCCGCCCAGCTCGCTGAATATTCAGGCGCCGATTCGATTACCTTCCACCTGCGCGAAGACCGACGTCACATCCAGGAACGCGACGCCCTGCTGCTCAAGCAGGTCGTCAATACCAAGTTGAATCTGGAAATCGCGATCACCGATGAAATGCTTGATTTCGCCTGTGACTTCAAGGCAGAAGACGTTTGTCTGGTTCCCGAGAAACGTGAGGAACTGACTACCGAAGGTGGCCTCGACGTGGCCGCTCAGTTCGAACAGGTCAGGACTGCCTGTACTCGCCTCGCGCAGGCTGGAACACGCGTGTCACCCTTTATCGACGCCAGTCGCGAACAGATCGACGCGGTGATCGCTTGCGGTGCGCCCTGCATCGAAATACATACCGGCCATTACGCCGACGCCCACGGCCAGGCACAGGCCGAAATGCTTATAAAATTGAACGAAGCGATTGCCTACGCTCATGAAAGAGGGCTGCAGGTGAATGCCGGTCACGGCCTGAATCGTCACAATGTTCGCCCGATCGCTGCTAATCCGCTAGTGAGCGAGTTGAACATCGGTCATTCTATTATTGCCGACGCCGTATTCCTCGGGCTCGAGCGGGCCATTCGGGATATCAAGAAAATCATGCTGGCGGCGCGAGCCCAGGGCTCATGATCATCGGCATTGGCGTCGACATTGCCGAGATCGCCCGGGTCGACAGCCTGTATGAAAAATTCGGTGAGCGATTTGCGCGGCGAATTCTAACTGCAGACGAATTGATCGAGTACCGCCGGCGCAAAAGCAGCAGCAGTTTCCTGGCATTGCGCTTTGCCGCAAAAGAAGCGGTGGCCAAGGCCTGTGGCACCGGGATTGGTGCGGAACTGGGCTTTCACGCAATGCAGATCGATAACGATACAAAGGGCAAGCCGGTATTACGCTTTCTGGATGCGGCGGGTCCGCTGGTCAAGCGCCTGCAAATCGGCAACTGCCTGATTTCGCTTTCCGACGAAAAACACTACGTCGTGGCGATGGCGGTGCTTGAAACTTAGCCCGCATAGCTCACCGAATTCCTACTGCGGACGTCGTAAAGCGCACTATGGCGGCCCGTACTGCCGACGGCCGGCTTGACGTAGTGTTGGCTACGCGCTGCGCCGACCTATGGTCCGTGCAGCCCGCCACAGCGTCATTCCGACGCCCTCGCTACGTAATTCGGTGAGCTATGCGGGCTCGCCCTTACGTCTCACCGAATTCCTACTGCGGACGTCGTAAAGCGCACTATGACGGCCCGTACTGCCGACGGCCGGCTTGACGTAGTGTTGGCTACGCGCTGCGCCGACCTATGGTCCGTGCAGCCCGCCACAGCGTCTTTCCGACGCCCTCGCTACGTAATTCGGTGAGCTATGCGGGCTCGCCCTCACGTCTCACCGAATTCCTACTGCGGACGTCGTAAAGCGCACTGTGGCGGCCCGTACTGCCGACGGCCGGCTAGCCCGGTAGAGGTATATCCTTTAGCTGTTGCAGGTAAAATTCGACTTCCCGGGCGATCGCGTCCAGTTCAGTTTCCAGTTGTTTGTTCAAGCGCTCCAGTGACTCGCCGGACTCGCCAGCGAGTTGTTGCTGGAAAGCCAGTACGATGCGCCTGAGTCGGGGCAGGCCGACATAGCAGGTTACCCCCTGCAACTTGTGGGCAAGCGCTCCCAGACGGCCATAATCCTGTTCTGTGAAGGCCTCGGCGAGCTGTTGCTGTTGCTGCGGGATATCGCGTTGCAGGATCGTAAAGATTTGCTTCAACAGGGATTCATTGCCCGCGGATAATTGCAGGCTGCGGGCATAGTCCAGCGAGCAGGCTGAATCGGCTGCATAGAGATCGATATCCTGCACAATCGAACGGCGTTTGGGATGACCGTCGAGCAGGCCGCGAAATTTGACTTCGTCGATGGGCTTGCCGATAAAATAGTCGAAGCCGAGTTCCAGCAGGCGAATGCCTTCGTGGTTCAGCACGTTGGCGGTTAACGCAACAAATGGCGCGGTGTCCCCGGGGTTGTACTCACGCATCTTGTGCAACAGGCTGACACCGTCGATATCGGGCATCTGGATGTCGAGCACGACCAGGTCAAATTTTTCGCGACGATAGATTTCGAAAGCCTGCTCGCCGTGCTCGGCAGCATGCACCTGGTGACCCCACAACCGTATCAACTCACTCGCCAGTTTTAAATTGACCTGGTTATCGTCAACCAGTAATACTTTTTTCGCGACCATCGATTGTGCCTCGTTACTACTCGGCAGCACAGTCGGAGCGGGCGTATTACGGTTGACGATCTGCGCGATCTGACGACTGGTATTGATGATTGACACGAATTCGGTGCGACCCGGCCCGGCAGGTAAACCGACGCCCGGATCATAATGCATGACAATAACCCTGATTCCGGCCACAGCCTGCTGTTCCAGCAATCCGTCCAGATCGATATCAATCTGGCGCAAATCGAACACCAACAGGTCGAGATGGCCACGATTGCGCCGAATGCTTTGCAGCAACGGCTCGATTCCAGCGTTACCATCGATCTGCTCGCATTCGGTGATGATACCCGCGCGGTCAAACAGGCTGCGCACTTCCATCAGATCAACTTTTGTGCTGGCGAAAATGAGAGCGCGAACCGGGTCAGCGTTAGCCCCATCGGGATTGGCGCATGATTCCCCCAGTTTGAACGGTAGTCGCAGGTTGAATTTCGAGCCTTCACCCGGGGTCGATTGCATGGTGATGCTACCGCCCATTAAAGCCGCGAGGTTCTGACTGATGACCAAACCCAGGCCGGTGCCGCTAAAGCGGCGGGTAGTGGAACTCTCCACCTGGGTAAATGCCTGGAACAGGGATTGCTGGTCGTGCTCGGAGATACCGATACCACTGTCTTCCACGCAAATCGAAAGGCTGCAATGATCCTCGTCCAGTTCTTCAAGGCTGACCTTGATCACGACGCGGCCCTGGTCAGTAAACTTGACGGCATTGCCGATCAGGTTTAGCAGAATCTGCTTGAGTCTCAACTTGTCACCGATTACCCATTGGGGTGTGTCGCTGAAGATGATCAGATTCAGGTCAATGCCCTTGGTTAATACACTTATGAACAGCAGGTCGCGTGTCTGTTCGATAACTTCGTAAAGATCAAAGACATCATTGACGATGTGCAGTTTGCCGGATTCCATTTTCGAAAAATCGAGAATTTCGTCGACGATAGCGCCCAGGTCATGGGTCGATTTGGTGATGATTTCGACATAGCGCCGTTGCGATGCCTTGAGGGTGGACTGGCCGAGTAAACCGATAAAACCCTTTATGCTGTTGATAGGAGTACGTATCTCGTGACTCATATTGGCGAGAAACCTGGATTTGCAGCGGTTGGCTTCCTGCGCCAGATCACGAGCGAAACCAAGCTCGCGGTTCTTCGATTCGAGATCGGTAATAGCTTCATGCTGCTGCTGGGTCGCCTGTTGAATACGGTGGTTGAGATGACGCCGATTGGCGAGGAGGGCGTGGGACATGCGATTGAGGCCTGCTTGCAGTGCGCCGATTTCATTTGCTTCGGTAGCCTCGACAGTTTTGCCGAGCTGGCCGGTCTCGACATGACGCAAATGTTCCACCATGCGGGAAACAGGCGCGGTGATACGGCGGCTGATGACCACGGTGAGTAGTGTCGCCATGACCAGCAACGCAACGAAATATACGCCCGACCGGATGATAATTTGACGCGTTTTTTGTTGCAGATGCTGGCGCGAAATATACAGGTTTACCGAGCCCATCGGCCGGGGTTGCTGAGTGTTGTCGAGATCGGCTGCGAACACCTCGGAGTGCTCGAGGTTTTGCGACTGTAGCGCTTCGCGAAAGTAGAAATAGTCAGGGGAATCGCCGCGCCTGAATTGTGGGCTGGCCGCTGTGGCGATCAAGTCACCATGCCGATCATAGACCGAGGCCTGAATAATATCATCGGAGCCCACCACTTGATCGAGCAGATTTTGTAATTGGCCATCGTTACCGATATACAGGTTGAATTCGGCAGTCCCAGCGATTTGGCGAGCCATGATATGGCCCTTGTTGCGCAGCTTTTCATTTTCCTGGTCGATGCTGTGGGTGATATGAGTCAGAGTAAAAATGATGTCGATCAGCACCACAGGTAGCAGTGTAATCAACAGAATCTGATACTTGAGACCGAGTCCTTTCACGGCGTGAATAGATCGAGACATGCGCGCAGTTTGGCCTCTTCCGGTAGTTTTATCGCCAGTGTGCGGAAAATCCGGCTGTTACTGGTAAACGAATAAAAGCGAGTGGATTCTTCAGCGGGATAAATGCCACCGGCGTGCTCAAAATGTTGCTTTACGATCAATACAGGATACCCGCCTATATCAATCGCTGATGAGTAGATCGATGCCGGGCCATCTGACCTGGCATCCGCCGTTGAATAACTGAGGAGCGGTGCGTGGGCCACGAGTTGTTTGACTGCCGCAACCGCGCCCGGGCCGAAGGCGACGAACAAACTGTGCTCAGGCTGGCTGCTGAATGCACATGCCCGGTGTGCCTGCTGGACGGCTCGAATATGCGCTAAAGGCTGCACCTGCGGCACCGGGGTCGCTATGGCATCGTCGAAGTAACGGTTGTCGCTACCTCTGACGCTGGCATTTTCAACGATCGGGTTGGCGCCAGCTGCTGCCATCGTCAGCAACATAACAAGCAGCACCAGAAGCCAGCGCGAAGGCAGACCCCGCAACAGCATTACCAGGGATCGATAACCGCATTGTGACCACGACACTGGTCGCGGCTGAATCGACCGTAGCAGCGGTTGCACGGCTGCTGCGATGGGCGCTTCCAGACCGATTGTTGATTTCGCTACCAATGCCAATACCGATAATTGCACTCCGGGGGCAGAAATCGCTTATCTGCGTTTCACCATTACAGTAGAATCAAGCCCGGAATCCCGTGCCGGGTGGTTTTTTTCAGGAATATGCTGCTACAAGATTATATCGGAAATACCCCCCTGGTGACATTGCAGCGTCTCGGCGCGGGCCTGCGCAACCGTATTTCAGTGAAGATAGAGGGTAATAATCCCGCGGGTTCGGTCAAGGATCGGCCTGCCTACAGCATGATCCATCACGCCGAGTTGCGCGGTGACATCGCTCCGGGTGATAAATTGGTCGAGGCAACCAGCGGTAATACCGGTATT
The DNA here is from genome assembly GCA_022340305.1 of Gammaproteobacteria bacterium. GTDB lineage: Bacteria > Pseudomonadota > Gammaproteobacteria. The sequence goes on along the minus strand of JAJDOF010000085.1, from coordinate 3,021 downwards.
GCGCTCGCCATGGTGGCCGCGATGCGCGGTTATCGGCTTACCCTGATCATGCCCGATAATATGAGCTACGAACGCGTTACCACGATGCGTGCCTACGGTGCCGAGATTATCCTGGTAAGCGAACAGGAAGGTATGATGAAGGCGCGTGATATCGCTGTCGAGATGGATGTATCGGGCGCTGCGAAGATGCTCGACCAGTTTGCCAACCCGGACAATCCGCGAGCTCATTACGAGACTACCGCGCCTGAAATCTGGCGGCAAAGTGAAGGTGGAGTGACGCACTTTGTCAGCTCCATGGGTACTACCGGCACCATCATGGGTTGTTCGCGTTATTTCCGTGAAGTAAATTCCGCAATCCAGATCGTGGGTGTTCAGCCGACTGACGGCTCGGCAATCCCCGGAATTCGGCGCTGGCCCGAGGCCTACATTCCGAAGATTTACCAGCCTGAAGGAGTTGACCGTATTATCGATGTGTCGCGCGCTGAAGCGGAAAAATTGACCCTGGCGCTGGCCGCAAAGGAAGGGATATTCTGCGGTATTTCATCAGGTGGTGCGGTAGCCGCCAGCCTGCGGTTGGCTGCGGAGTTGACCGATACGCACATCGTCACCATCATCTGCGATCGCGGCGATCGCTATTTAACCACCGATGTTTTTCCAAAAAGCTGATACGAGCCTGTTTATGAATGTTCTGGTGTTCGATATTGAGACCATACCCGACATTGACGGTTGTCGGCGCATATATGATTTGCACGGACTGTCCGATGACGATGTGGCGCGTGCGGTATTCCAGCTGCGCCGCCAGCAGTCGGGAACCGATTTCCTGCGCCATCACCTGCACCGCATCGTTGCGATTTCTGCTGTGTTGCGCAGTGGCGACCAGTTCAAGGTATGGTCGCTCGGTAGCCCGGAATCCGATGAACAGGACTTGCTGCAACGCTTTTTCAGCGGTATCGAGCGTTATACGCCGCGACTGGTTTCGTGGAATGGCAGCGGGTTCGATCTGCCGGTCATTCATTATCGCTGCCTGTTGTATCCGATCAATGCCGCACATTATTGGGAAAATGGACAAAACGATACCAGTTTTCGCTACAACAACTATCTGAGCCGGTTTCACGAGCGCCATACTGATTTGATGGATGTGTTGGCGGCTTACCAGCCGCGCGCCAGTGCTCCGCTGGACGAAATTGCCGGTCTGTGCGGGTTTCCGGGGAAAATGGGCATGAGTGGCGCAAAGGTATGGGATGCCTATCAACAGGGTCAGATCGAGGAAATTCGAAATTATTGCGAAACCGACGTGTTGAACACCTACCTGGTATTTCTCAATTTTGAGCGCAGTCGTGGCAACCTGGATCAGGTCCAGTATCGCGATGAGTGCGAACGAGTGCGTGAAAACCTGAAGACTTCAGATCTACCCCACCTGATCGAGTTCGAGGCCGCCTGGCACGATGTCTAGACCGCATCTGTCAGCACCGTCCATAGTGAGTAGATTCCGTCACCGCGCGTGGGTCAGTGGCCGCCGCACTGCATGGGGACTGTGGGCAATGCTACGTCGCTGCGCCGTCCCGACGCTCCGGCACCCGTTGGCAGCGCTACGCCCGGGGCAGTTGCCGAGCAGGGGGATGGCAGGAAATGCGGACTAAACGCAGGCGACGCACCAGGCTTTCCGAGCCTCAGCAAGTCACCATCGAAACCATGTCCCACGAAGGGCGGGGCATCGCCCATATCAATGGCAAGACCGTGTTTGTATTCGGCGCACTGGCTGGCGAGACTGTGCTGATCCAGATACTGAAGAGTACCCGCAACTTCGATCAGGCGACCACGCTCGAGGTGATCGAGCCATCACCGCTGCGTATCACGCCACGCTGCGAGGCCTTTCAGGTTTGCGGCGGTTGTAGCTTGCAGCATGTCGATAATGATGACCAGGTAAACCTTAAACAGGAGTCCTTGCTGGAAATGATGGCGCACGCCGGTCTGCAGCCGGAGCAGCTGCTGCCCGCTTTGCGTGGCGCAGCCTGGGGCTATCGCAACAAGGCCCGGCTCGGAGTCAAGCACGTCGCCAAAAAGGGCCGCGTGCTGGTCGGATTTCGCGAACGCAACACGCCATACATCGCCGATATGCGACGCTGTGAAGTGCTGTTGCCAGCGGTAGGTCATCAACTCGAGCTGTTGTCGGATCTCGTCGGCGAGCTCGATGCGCGCGCGCAGATACCACAGATCGAGGTAGCGGCTGATGCCGACCAGGTGCAATTGGTGTTTCGCCACCTGCAAACCCTTGGCGAAGATGATCGTCGGCGACTGGAAGAATTTGCCCGAGTGCACAACTTCCAGGTTTTGCTGCAACCGGGCGGTCCCGAAACGGTGGAGGCTCTGTATCCAGCTGAGTCCGAACTTTACCTGTACCCCGACCTCGACAGCGATATTCGTATCGGTTTCAATGCCCTCGATTTCGTGCAGGTCAATCCTGATATCAACCGCCAGATGGTGGCGCAGGCGCTTGACTTGCTGGAGTTGCGACCCGAACACAGCACCCTCGATCTGTTTTGTGGACTCGGCAACTTCACGCTGCCATTGGCGCGACGGTGTGCGCAGGTGACCGGTGTCGAGGTCGATGAACCGATGCTGCGACGCGCGCGTGCGGCGGCACTGGCCAATCGCATCGAAAATACCGAGTACTTTTGCGCGGACCTGTTCCGGCCCGATCCCGAAGTGGCCTGGATGGGCCGGCAATTCGACCGTATTCTGCTCGACCCGCCACGATCGGGCGCACTGGAAATGGCGCAGACGATAGACCGCTTCGATGCCGGGCGTATCGTGTACGTCTCCTGCCAGCCTTCCAGCCTGGTGCGTGATGCTGCTATCATCTGCGCCCAGGGATATCGTTTATCACAACTGGGCATTATGGATATGTTTCCGCAAACGGCGCATGTCGAGGCGATGGCGTTATTTGAACGGGTAAAACGGAGGTCAAAGTGAAAATAGTCAGTGCAGTGATCAAGCCATTCCGGCTGGATGATGTCCGCA
>JAJDOF010000040.1 GCA_022340305.1 Gammaproteobacteria bacterium | reverse complement strand
AGTACCGAGGCGGTCGTATACCTGGCCCAGTTCAACTCCAACCGTTGGCAGGGTAACTTGCTGGCATTCCCGATTGTCAATACTGATACCGGTGAGCTTGCCGACGTGCCGAAATGGAACGCCTCGGCAAGCTTGACGGGACGAAACATCGCGCTCAACCCGAGAAACATTCTCACCTATGATCCCGCAGTAAAGGATGGTGTTGCGTTTGACTGGCTCACGATATCCGCCGAGATGAAGAATGATCTGAAAACCAACTCGCTTGGCGCTGCCGACAGCGATGCCATCGGAGAGGCCCGGCTGGAATACCTGCGCGGTGATCGCAGCAATGAGGGTAGCGGACTGTTTCTACGTGAGCGCCTGTCGATGCTGGGCGACCTGGTGAACTCGGGTCCGGTATTTGTCGGTAAGCCGTCGCTGACCTGGCCCGATTTTGCGCCTTTTCCCGAAGGTAGCGCCGCCTATTCGCTGTTCAGGGAAGGCGCCGCCGCGTCGCGCAGAAAGATAGTATATGCCGGTGCCAACGATGGTATGTTACACGCCTTCGATGATGAGACCGGGCAGGAGGTTTTCGCCTATGTACCGAATATTTTGAGTTCGAGCGGTGTCGGCGACGGCCTGCACTACCTGACCGAGGGGAATTACGGGCACAAGTTTTACGTGGACCAGACGCCGACCCTGTCGGATGTCTACCTGTCCACCGGCGGTGCTACCGACTGGCATACCATACTGGTTGGCGCGCTGCGCAGCGGTCAGCGCGGACTCTATGCGCTGGACGTCACCAACCCCTCGAACTTTACCGAGGCCAACGCAGACAAGGTCGTCATGTGGGAATTCACCAGTAATGACGATATCGATCTCGGCTACACCTACAGTCGCCCGGCTATTGCCCTGACCAATGCCGGCACCTGGGTCGCTATATTCGGCAATGGCTATAACGACCTGGGCAGTGGCGAAGCGAGCCTGTTCATTGTCGATATCGCCAAAGGTGTCGATGGCAACTGGGTGGCCGGTGATTACGTCAAGATAGGTACCGGGGTTGGTACCACCGCCAATCGCAACGGGCTGGCTTCCCCCGCGCTCACCGATCTCGATGGCAACGGCACGGTCGATCGCGTTTACGCGGGTGACCTCGAGGGTAATCTCTGGGTTTTTGACCTCTCTGGCAAAAGAGCGAGCAGCTGGAATGTTGCATACAAGAGCGGTTCGACACCCAAGCCGTTGTTTACCACGCAGACCGGGCAGCCGATCACCGCAAAGCCGGTAGTATCGAAGCATCCGACCCAGCCCAACTCGAGTTCGCCGTCGAACGCGCCAAATTTCATGGTTTACTTCGGTACTGGCCAGTACCTCGTGGATGCCGACAAGACCAGTACCACGACGCAGTCAGTCTATGGTGTGTGGGACATGGGCGATTCCGCGCTGACCAACAGCAACCTGGTGCAACAGACTTTCGACACCAGTTTCACCGAAAAGGTGTTGACTCGAAACCCGATTGACTACTCGATCGATTACGGCTGGTATTTCAACCTTGCGGATAGCGGCGAGCGCGCTGTCACCTCGCCGATCGCGCGTGCCGACACGTTGTTCATCAATTCCTTCGTGCCGGTCGATGATCCCTGTTCTGTGGGCGGCTACGGTTATAAATATGGGGTCGACATGGCTACCGGTGGATCGACGCAGGACCCAACTTTCGATACCAACAATGATGGAAAAATAGGAACTCTCGATATGACGAGTAATGGCGTCACGACAAGCACCGTTGCAGGTGTCAGGCAGGAAGGTTATTTGCCAGAACCGGTGTTCATCGAGGATCTCGCGTATACCGGAGAACAAGCCACCAAGGTAAAGGCCCTTAAAGATGTCCCTGTGGGACGGTTCTCATGGCAGGAGTTAATAAAATGAAACAACTGATACGTGGAATTACATTTTTCCTGGTCATCATGGCAATGCAAGTGCCCTGGTCGAGCGCGCAGGCACTGGAGACTTTTGAAAAAGCCGGCGTTATTGCCGAGGTCGGATACGACATGATGACGGTGTTTGGACAGAACTACCGCATCAAGCCTTCGACCGAACTGGTAAGCTCTGATCCGCGTCGGAAGAAGTTCTCTGACTTCAGGCGGGGTGATCATGTCTGGTTCAAAGGATTCGTTCTGAACGGCGTTTTTTACGTCGACACGATTGCCTATCAAGCACTTCCGCCCTCCTAGGGGCAGAGACAATATTATGAAACATTCAGATGGATTTTCCCTGATAGAACTGACGATTGTGGTCGGCCTCCTGGCGATTATATCGATGGTGGCGGCGAGCTATTTTGGCGACAACGTCACCAGGGCCAATCGCACCGATGCCAGGGCGGGCTTGACAGAGGTTTCGGGCTCGCTGGAAAAATGCAGGAGCCTTTACGGCTCCTATAACAGCGCCAGTTGCAACGTGACTTTTCCGAGGGCTACCGACTCAAACTTCTATTCGATCACCGCTGCCCTCGCTGCCTCCACCTTTACCCTGACCGCGACGCCGGTAGCGGGTGGACCGCAGGCAGCCGATGCTGACTGCACTACCCTGACGCTGACCAATACCGGGGTTCAGGGTGCGACCGGCGCAGATACCAGCCGTTGCTGGTAACCCTGGCGACCCGATGCACTGTATGGGGGGGTGATCTGCCCCCCCTGTTTTCACAATCTAAATTCCTCTCCCGATAATGCGGCTGCATAATTCACTGGATGTCAGTGTCGTTGCCAGCGGAGTTGTTGCGGCGCGAACCGTTGTTTCAATCAACGTGGTTCCGGCACTTATTTGTCGGATCGCCAATCCTGGTCGCTGCGCCGGGAGCAAATGTAGTGGTCAACTAATTCCGGGCAGTAAATTGAGTTTTTCTTCCGCTACTGCAGGAGCCAGCCCGTCATTTCTGGTATGTGGTCTCTGCCAGTTGTAATAATCCATCAGGTACAGTCCGATATCCTTTTTGGCCTCGGCCATCGAGCGAACCCCATTGCTGGAATCCATTCGTATTTCAGACTTCCGAATAACCGTTCCATCGGTGCATTGTCCCAGCAATTGCCACGACGACTCATGCTTAGGGATGAACGGGAAAGGATGAGCGGGGGCACACACTCTGAGCGCTCGAGACCGAGACCGGGGGAGACGGATTAGTGGGGACATAGACAGGATGCCTGGGGATACCTGGGGACACACACTCTCGACTCGACACCTGGGTCCAAACAAAACTATCCTTCCGATCAGGGCTCCTGGCAAGGGCTCGCGTCAGGCGAAGCGGTGCGCCCGGATCAACGGCTCACCAACATTGGCTCCTGCAAAGTTGCCTGGTAGGCAAATATCTCGCCCATAGTGCGCGGTGAAATATCGCCGACAATCTTCGGATTGGTGCGAATAAAACTCAATACCAGCTTCCAGCCGTTATTGTTCAGGTAACTTTTCAGTTCGATGTTTTTTGCAAGCGCCACCAGGACCATGCCGGCGGCCGCTTCCTTGCTCGCCTTCTTCCAGGTTTCACCTAAACCGTTTGCCAGCAAATAAATGCAATCCATGATTTGCTTGAAGGTGACGGTATCCGCGTTTGCCAGTCCGCGTTTGACGAGCGCTGCGGCGTTTGCTTTTTTGTTGAGGTTGTCAAAGAATTTCATTGTTTTCTCCGTCTTGGCTGGAATTCGATGACTGGATATTAAACGCCAAATTTGATCATGCATACTCGATCCTGGCGAATGGCGCGGCGGGATTGCAGGTTGGCGGAGAAGGATAAATAGCCGATCAGATTCAAGCGATTATCAGGAGTCGGCGGGCAAGGGAAATGTGTTTCGGGAATCGATAATACGGTTTCCTCGTTGCTGGATCTGGCCCAACCTGTACTGGCTATCGTTGTGGTGAGCAATTACTCCAGGCCGCGCAACGCACCCATGCGAGCTCAGCGGCTGAGCGAGAGGGCTGAGCGAGAGGGCTGAGCGAGGGACACACACCTTCAATAGCATGAGCGAGGGACACACACCTTCAATGGCTGAGCGAGCACACACTGTCCACGTACCCTGAAATTGCTAAAAACGCTACATGTACTAGACCTTTTACCATATTTTTGTTTTTCAGGTAGGGTCGCTTGTGTCTATACGAGTCTTTTTAGTTGCGCTAACAGTTGTGGCGTTGTGGTGGTCGTCAAACAGCTTTGGACGGGGTCTCGGGCTTGGCGATCTGAATGTCACTTCA
>JAJDOF010000168.1 GCA_022340305.1 Gammaproteobacteria bacterium | reverse complement strand
TCGCAGTCGTCGTCAATTTTGCTGTCGCGAATGGACTTGTCGGTATTGAGCACCACATCGAAAGCCATGATGCGGTCGGTGCGACGATTAGCGAAAAGGTCATCGTCATCTACTGGAAATTCTCCTCCGAACGGTGCATCGCCGAGTCGGTTCTCGATGATGACCCTGCTCTCGAAATCTACCTCGCTGAAATCGATGACCAGGTCCAGACGCTCGCCCGGTATGAAATCGACATTCCGCCGGCGCGCCGCTTTTCGGCGCAGGCTCTGATCCGAGCCGACGATGTAAAATGGCAGGGTCTTGCCTGCGGCCGGATCGGTTTCATTGAGGGGCACTACCCTGAGCCTGAGGCGCATGAAGCGACTGTCGCTGCCATTCAGCAGGCGAACGCGGTACTGGCGCGCCTCGACGTCGTACTTGGGCCAGAGCACGCCGTTGACCAGCATGTGATCGCCGAAGAATTCCGCCAGCGCTGTTGGCCCACCCGAAGTGTATTCCCCGCCCGTTTCCGGATCTATTTTTATTATGCCGACGCCGGGGAACAGGTCCGGATCAAGTTCAGCACCTTCTCCGGTGATAAAATCAGCGTAGGCGGGATCGCCGGGGAAAGCCGGATAAAACAGCTCGCCAGTATTAAGGAAAGCGCGGTCCTGCACCGCGAAGCCGAGTTCGTACGGGCCGGCGGGCAACCCTGCCGGATTGTCCATCCTGCCGGTGTCGTTTTCATCGCGCAACACGAAGAATCCGGCGAGGCCGGCATAGACGTTCAGGCGCGTGATACCGAGCGCGTGGTCGTGGTACCAGAGCATGCCTGCCTCGTCGTTCCAGTTGCGCCCGCCGTAGATGTAGTTGTCACTGACGTAGCGAGGGCCGGTCACGCCACTGCCCGGCGAAAAGAAATATTCCGGGTTGCCGTCATATTCGGAGATATTGGCGCCGCCGTGCACGTGGGGCACCAGCGGTACGCCATTGGTCCCGATTGAGTTGTCCTCGTAGCCAGGCAGGCTATACGCCCAGTGCAGGTTTTCATCGACCGGCAACAGGTGCGGTAACGGATTTCCACTCCCATCGACCAGCGCGTTGCGCCACATGATCTTCAGGGGGTCATCCTTGACACGGCGCTCGAGGGTCATACCGGGCCAGCTCACGGAATCCGGCGATGTCCCGTAACCCCATACGGTTGTCGGTACAGGTACACCAGTGTCACTTAGGAGACCGGTATTCTGGATGGTCTGGGCCGCATAAATTTTTACCCGGTCGTCCCGTATTCGATACTTGAAACTGTCGGCTAGCGCATTGGGTGCGTTATTGACAAACAGATCCTGATGCAGAGGGTCCGAAAGACCGAGTCCCTCTTCGAGGACATCTGCGCGTGCATGTTGGCTGTAGAGCAGTGATGCCGGGATGGTACTGGCATACCCGCTCGCGATCGCATACTTGATGCTAAGGGTTAAAAAGTCTCGACGTTTCATGTGTATTTATCTCCTTAGATATTGCAATTGGTCACCTCGATTTGCTGAAAAATACCTCCCTGTGGCATTCTTCAGCAAATTCCATATCGACTCCCACGCTCGGAATGGTGATCAGGATTCTGTGTCCTGATTCTCATATTTGAGTATCGATTGGTTCTGCAATGAAAGGAATGGGGTTAACCCATTAGGTGGCAGGAGAATTACACGTATTAAAGGGTAGAAAAATACTAAAATCGAGGTAGATTAAATCGTATATTATGAGGTATGGATATTTTCCCTCGCGGGAAAGCGCGGACGCCTGCCCCGGGTTTCCCCGGTGACTGACGCTGATTAGCCCGGGATTGAAGCGCTCTATCATTAAATCGGGAGCATCCCGATAAAGAGCTCTGTGAACGGCGAAGCGGCTCAGTATCGTCCCGGCGGGATCCCGCCTTCGCGGATTACCGGAGCAGGGACGCGCGGGAAAAAGCTGACATCAATCGACCCGGATCGGCTGCGCTTAACGAGGTGAAACCAATGGCCGATATCGGCTCGTCAATCCCGTTGAATGGAGTCAAGACCTCTGCCCAGGATTCTTTCATCCGCTTGCGAACTCCTGAATCCCGGACCCAGATCAAGGGGTGGTAAATCCGGCGCTGCCTCTTTTTTTCGATCTCTCTGCAAATGGGAAATTAGCCACCGGGTTATAGAGACAAAAAGGCCCCCGCTCGTTACCAGCAGGAGAATGGCGACTGATATAAGAAATCCCACGGTCAAGGCGACTATTGCCAGGTTTAGACTGGCTATATAATGGGCGACCATTGGCGGCATGTTAGCGAAATACAGGTTTGACAAATCAAGTGCCTGGCCGGCAACAGCCGAAATAATATCCGGCGTGGAAATAAAGGCAGGCAAAGCAAAATAGGTAAATAAAAAGGCCAGTATGCCACTAATTACCGGAACTATGACCAACCTGTACATGGCTTATATTGATCCTGAATAAATTTTGAAACTGGTTATCACGGATTCCGGACCAGTTAATTTCCAGGGACCGGTTGACTCGAACCTTTAATCCCTGCGAAAAACAAACCACATACGTCATCGGTACAGTTCATCCTATTCTAGATCACCCGGTCGCTTCCTGCTTTGACAGGCCGTCCAGCCCTGCAACGATCAAACAGGCGTAACTGTCAGAAATAGATCTCGCCCCGAAGCTGGAAGATCTCGGGTTGCTCCCTGACGGCGTCTGCGCTGGGGTCGGCATCGACCCAGATATAGTTGGCCCGAAAGCGCACATTGCGATTGACATAAGCATTCAGGCCGAGGGTCAGGTTCTCCTGTTTTCCGCCCTCGATATCCTCATCGCTGAGGTCGATGCTGCTCAAGCGCAGTGCGAGTTCCCAGGCGCTCTCACTACCTTTCGGTTCGATCCGGTTGAAACGCCCGCGCGAAGCCTTGTACTGTCGCGATTCGCCCGTCAGGACCCAGCTGCTGGTCACATACCAGCCGCTGAACTCCAGTTCAACGGCGCCGGCTTCACGCGCGACCATGGTTTGCAGATACTCGCCCTGCAGGGAGAAAGGCCCGCGGGCATAAGCGGCCTCCAGGCCATACTGCGACGTGTTGTCGACGTCGTCGATATTTCCCGTATCGACCAGGGTCTCGTCGGTAATATGGGACTCCGGACGAACGCGGTAACGCACTTCGCTCTCATCGTCGGGTATGCGATAGGCAAGGCTGGCGCCCAGATGCAAAACGTGCCGATCGGCTTTCAGCGGAGCATAAGTCATACGGCCGCCAGCACCCCAGCCTTCGTCACCTTCATCTTTGGTATCCACGCCGACAGGCTCGCCGAATAATCCCGCGGCAGCACTCCAGCGCTTGCCGCTACTGATGACGCCGATACCCAGCTTCCTGCCCGGCGCAAAAGCATCCACGGGCAACGCTCTTTCCATCATGGTGGTGGCCTTGCCGCTGGTCTGGTCCTCCAGTGAGAAAGGCTCCTTGAATGAGCCCACTCGCATCGACAGGGCATCGAAGCCGTCGTATTGCAGGTAGGCGTCCTTGACCTCAGCATCGTTGCCGCCGAAATCATATTCGGCGGCATACCCCCAGTCTTTAAACAGCTTGCCCCCGAGTGACAGCCTGGCGCGCCGCAGCTCGGTACCGTTGCCAAGGTCGGCCTCATCTTCCTGGTAAGCGGCTGCATCCATCCACAGCTCGCCACCCAGCTCAAATTCGAAATCGCCATCGGCGCTTTTAACCTTCAGACCACCCTCGGTTTCCACCTCGGCCAGCTGCCGATGCTGCGTCTGGTCTTCTCCCTGGGCGGCCCGGGCCTGTATCGCTGCCAGACACATGATGCTGCAAAGCGTCAGTGCCACCATGCACCTGTAACTATAATTTTTCATAACTGTTCTCATGCGTATTAAAAAATGTATTGTCACCCGGCTTCACTGCCTTACATCTGTTGACCCTGCAGCAGGGACATCTGGCCGTCAACCCCCTGCCAATTGCTCATAGCGCAGGAACAGGTAGTGCCCTGGCTTGCCCTGCACACCGACACCGTCATCGCTGACGATCAGAATCCCGGCCGGGCTCCCATCCAGGCGCACCGGGGTAACGCCCTCTGCATGGCGCAAGTTCTTTAAACCGGGTACTTTCAGTCGCTGCGGTGACTCATTCACATCGCCGCTCCAAAGCCAGAGCTTGAACGACTTTTCAGGCTTCCTGCTGATAATCAGGAAACCACCCAGATGTGGATCATAGCTCATGCCGCGAATTCCGCCCCCGGCCAGGTCCAGCTCGATCAATTGTTGCGCAAATTGCGGCGTTTCGTCATGGTCGAACACAGCCTGGGGATTTTCCATCACCACGACGATGGCATTGGAGCCAGCCAGTGGACTGCGCAGACCCAGAAGCAGTTTCTGTTTGGCCGCGTCGAAGCTGAGCCCTTCGATACTGAATCCGCCGTCATCTTTGACGTCACGAATCCTGGCGGCTTCCTTCAGCGACTTGTACCGCGCTGTGATCTGTTTGCGCAGGCCACGAACGACCTGCATGTCGACGACCAATTGGCCATCCAGCCCGAAACGCACAAGCTGCTCACGCCCGTCCGCACGCTTGCCGTTTTCCTTGCGCGAATGGGAGGTGATGGCATAGATCCGGTCCCGATCATCCACAGCTACCGCCTCCAGGTCCTCCAGGGTACTCAGTGCCCGGTTGGGTGATGCCCAGGCCAGAAGCGAGCTACGATACAACGGCTGTTCGCTGGATTGCCCGTCAGCATGCAGCCAAAAGATATCCAGCGGTTGAAACGGCTCGTCCTCGATCACCACGAAACGGCCGTCAGCCAATTGCTGCACACCGGAAGGCTCGTAGATTTCCTCGAACTTACGAAATTTTTCGAACCCCGGGATACCTTCGGCAGCAAAGACGAGGAACACCACGGCGCAAAGCATCAGGCTGAGCAAAAATTGCCTGGCTTGCCGAAGGGTAAGGCACGGCGCTAAAGACACGGATAGTCCATTTCACACACTTCATTAATGTGTCTATTGAAAAGGCATCGTTCTGGATTGCAGTGAGGTCATGATCTCGCTGAAGTCCTGGGTATGGAATAACATGCCTACCACCAGCAGCATCAGCGTACTCGCCGTCAATCCTGCCAGGAACGCAGTATACGACAACTTCAAAAATCTGTACTTACGGTCTGCGTCGATGCCCAGTTTATACAGCTGGCGCGTCATGTTCT
>JAJDOF010000142.1 GCA_022340305.1 Gammaproteobacteria bacterium | reverse complement strand
AGCACATTAGTCGGCCATCACGCCGGTAGTTTTCGAGTCGAGCATTTTGTCGGTGGCCCGGCTCGCGCCGGTACCGATCACTTCGCGAATAAAATAACTGGGTCGATCGCGTACGTCATTGTAGATGCGACCGATGTATTCGCCGACCACGCCTATGGCCAGCAGTTGCAGACCGATGAAAATAAACAGGATCGCGAACACGGTGAACACACCCTCGGCCGCCCACTCGGCGCCGTAGGCAAAGCGCATCACGAACAACAGCAGGCTGAACATGAATCCAAGCAGGGCGAGGCCGCCACCGAGAATGCTCAATAATCTCAGCGGAAAAGTCGTCATGCTGGTCAGCAGGTCGAACTGCAGGTTGATCAGCTTCCAGATATCGTATTTTGACTCGTCATTGCTGCGTTCGGCGTGTGACACCTCGATTTCGGCGGTGCGATTGGCAAAGCTGTTGGCGAGTACCGGAATGAAGGTGCTGTGCTCGCGGCATTGCAGCATGGCGTTGACGATTTGACGGCTATAGGCGCGCAGCATGCAGCCATAGTCAGTCATCATTACCCCCGTCGCGCGCTGCACGGCCTTGTTGATTATACGCGAGGAAAGTCGACGAAACAGGCTGTCCTTGCGATCCATCCTGACGCTGCCAACCACGTCGCAGCCGTCCTCGATCGGCACCAGTAACCTGGGGATTTCCTCGGGCGGGTTTTGCAGGTCCGCGTCGAGGGTGACAATCACCGCGCCCGAAGCGTGAGCTAATCCCGCCATTACGGCAGCATGCTGCCCGTAATTGCGGTTGAGAAATACCCCGGCGATCTTGTCGTCGTGATCCTTCACCGCGGCCCGAATGATCTGCTCAGACGCATCGCGGCTGCCGTCGTCCACCAGCACGATTTCGTAGCGCCGGCCGAGATTATCGCCGACCGCCAGGCAGCGTTGCAGGAGCTCGGGAAGATTGGCCTCTTCGTTATAAACCGGTATGACGATTGACAGCCATGGCCCGTCATCTTTTCCGCCAGCGGTTTTTTTCCTGTCAGGTGCATTCATGATTTTCTACCAGCGAGTATCGATTTGATTGCGGCCACGACCCGATCGACGTCGTCGGGCTGCATGTCCGGGAACAGGGGCAGGGACAGGATTCGCTCGCTGTTCCATTCCGTGTTGGTCAGCGGGTCCGGGCCGGGTTCGAGGTTTTCGCGGAAATATTTCTGTAAATGCGCGGCGCGAAAATGCAGGCCGCTGCCGATGCCCATTTCCTTCAGCCTGGCCATGAACGCCTCTCGAGTGATTCCGCTAGCTTCGATATCCAGTCTGACGATAAATAAATGCCAGGCGTGCCGATTTTCGAAATCGGGTTGCGCCAGGGGCGAGATTTCATCGACCCCGGACAACAACTCGAGATACTTTTCGGCGAGCAGTGTGCGTTTGCGGATAAACTCACCCAGGCGCTCTATTTGAACGATCCCGAGCGCCGCATTCATATCGGGCAGGTTGTATTTGAAGCCGGGTTCGATGACTTCGGCCTGTGGCGCGCGCCCATGTGTTTCGCGGTCGAAGGCGTCTACGCCGAGGCCATGAAATTTGAGGCGGCGTATGCGTTCGGCGAGTGGCGCGTCGTCGGTACAAAACATGCCGCCCTCTCCGGTGGTTATGTTTTTGATCGGGTGCATCGAAAAGATCGCTGTGCCGGAAGCACCGACCGGCGTGGTTTTATATTCGGTTCCAATCGCGTGTGCCGCATCCTCGAGTAACCCAATGCCGCGGGCTTGCGACAGTTTGCGCAGGCTGTCCAGGTCGAGGGCGGCACCGGCGTAATGGACCGGAATAATCAGCCGTGTGCGGTCTGATATCAGCGGTTCGATACGTTCCGCCGTGGTCATCAGGCTATCGCGGTCGACATCCACGAAAACCGGTGTGGCCCCCATCGCGACGATCATGTTAACGGTTGAGACCCAGGTCAAAGACGGTGTAATGACCTCGTCACCGGGCTTGAAGTTCAGCGCATGCAGGGCCAGGTGCATCCCCGCCGTGGCCGAGTAGAGGGCGATCGCATGTTGGCAACCCGTCAGCCGGCAATAGGCTGATTCCAGTTCGCTCGCCCTGGGCCCGGTGGTTATCCACCCGGAGCGCAGCACTGCCGTGACAGCGTCGATCTCCTGCTGGCCAATGGATGGCGCCGAGAATGGCAAAAAAGAAGGTTGGTCGTTCATAGATTGTTACCAGGCTCTGAAATTTGGGCATACCCGATCTTTGCCCGTCCCGGGAAGGGGAAATATCGCGATAGTAGCAGTTCTCCGGTTGGCTGTATCTCTCAAAATACGGTTTTGCCTCGACGCTCGAAGTTGCCGTGACCAACGCGGCGCCACCTGATTCTGTGCTCCATTTTGTTTCGCTCGCGCTCTTCTTGATGTTTGCCGAAGCTGAAGTGGCTTCACTGCATCGGCGCCGGAATCGGCTGGCCTGCTTAACCACGAACGGATACAATCGCTGGAAGAGGGTGCGGGATCATCAATGGCGGGCGCGGTTCAACCTGAGATTATGCAGCACGGGCGAGTGGGCATTTGTCGGGAGCCTTCATTCGATGTGTTCGATGAGAAATCTCTGCCATCGGATGCAGCATCGTGAGCCGCGCCGAATTTTTGTTGTCACTGCGCATTTATCCGTGGACTATGGTGATCATTATGGAGCGATCACGCTGGAGTTGTTTTTCGGTAATCCGGCGCGTTACCGCGAAGCCGAAATATTGCGCAACCTGGTGCGTCGGCAGCCGGGTTACTGGAGCTTAGGGAGGGTGAATTCAATGAACAGTGTTAACCAACTGGTCGACTGGCTGCAGAGCTTCGATGAACGCGTCGATCTTGACGAGCTGAAAGCGAAACTTGACGATGATTCGATATCGGCCGAGCTGCTGGCCGATCACATACATTTTTCAGACGAACACTACAGCCGTAACCTGCTGGCACACGGGCCGCAATTTTACGCGCTGGTTTTATGCTGGAAGCCCGGGCAGGCGAGCCCGATCCACGATCACAAGGGTGCATCCTGCGGTGTGCGCGTGATCGAGGGTGTCGCCACCGAGACCAGTTTTCGCTGGCAGGCCGGACGGCTTGTCGAAGACTCGGTAACCAGCATGCATGCCGGTGAAGTCTGTGGCTCTTTCGACGACGACATTCATGAAATTCGCAATAACGGCGAGGGTAACCTGGTCACACTGCACATCTACTCACCCTACCTCGACAACATCAACCTGTACGATCGTGACACCGGCGCCATGACGGTATTCTCGGATCCCATGGTGGCAAGCCTGAGTTCGACAGGCAGCTAGAGCGGCAGGCTCGGCGTCTGTTGCGGACGCGGCCGGTTAATCAATTCGAGGATCGAGCGCACCGCGACCGCGATGATGATGACGGAGCCACCTACCAGGGTCCAACGCGATGGGACCTCGTCGATGAACCACCACACCCACAGCGGCCCGAGGGCGAATTCCAGTAGCATGATCAGCGTGACTTCGGCCGCGGCGAGATGGCGCGAGGCGATGATGAACATCCAGTTGACGAATCCCGACAGGCATCCACCCCAGAACAGTGACAGCAGGATGTCGTTGAGCGGGATTGCCAGGTCGCCGCCGCTGACGCCAACTGAAATCAGGATGATGCACAAGGATGAAAATAACAGCACCGGCAGCATCTCGACTCGACGCCGGTAGCGCACCACGACCGCGTAACTGGCAAAGCTCACTGCCGTCAACAACGCCATGAGGTTACCGAAACCGGAGCCACTGCTGATGCCATTGATCACCATCAGCCCGAGCCCGCTGGCAGCGAACAGCATGGTCACCAGTGTCGAGCGGCGCAGTCTCTCGCCGAGAAATATGCGCGCCAGTGCCGCGGCAAAAAACGGGATTGCACCCAGCACGAACAGTGCGTTGGCGACGGAGGTGTGCGTGAGCGCCTGAATAAAACAGATACCGGCGATGCTGAGCAGCGCAGATGCCAGCATGCCGTAACGCCCGACCCCTTTCAGGGTGGTAAGCACCTGGCCTCGATTTTGAATCGAAATGATGACGGTGATGGCGAGCAACATGCCAAGCGAGCGGTAGACATTTATCTGCCAGGAACTGGCTACCTCGATGTGTCGCTGCACCAGGCCGCCAAAGCTGATCGCGATCGAGCCGAGCGCCATTAACAGCATGGCGTAGCCGTGGCGGCTGTCGATCGCGAGGCTGATGCCTTTGGTATCCTGCTGTATCATGCACGCGAGCTTAATCCTATTCCGGGAGCGCGACAAACATTGAACAGATTCTATCGCGTTATGGTCGGCTTTGTCCTGGCATGGGCGCTGTTAGATGAAACCGATAACTCCGGGATGCCTGACCGAAACCGGGCTGAAAATGGGCCGCATTTGCTCGCAGGCAATGATATCCGTGAGTGCTATCCAGCACGACTGACCTGCGCTAGGCTTACGGACTCCTGTAACTCGCCTGCGCTGCGTTTTATGACATGCGATTGACACCCGGACTGCGCCCAGTCCTGCTGCTGATGTTTCTCGGCAGCAGCTGGGGTTTGTATTTTTCGATGTTGAAAATTGCCGCGCTGTCGGGCATCTCCTACACCGGCATCCTGGCGTTGACGACAGCCGGGGTTGCGCTTGGCATGAGTGCTATCGCGTTGCTGCGTCGGCGCAAGCCGGAGTTCAAACCGCAGCATCACCTGTTTTACCTGGTCTGTGCGCTGACGGGTTACCTGTTGCCGATGATTACCGAGTTGCTGGTGATCGAGCACATGCCGGCAGGTGTGTTGACGCTGATCGTAAGCATGGCGCCGTTGGCGACCCTGTTGCTGGCCTGGTTGATGAAAACCGACATCATCAACCTGCCCAGGGTGGTCGGGATATTGCTCGGTGCCTTTGCGATTTTCGCGATCCTGCTACCCGATGCGCATCATGGTGAAGCGGTTGCCTGGCGCTGGTTGCTGTTGGCCCTGCTGGTGCCGGTGAGTTACTCCATTCACCATAATTTTACCGCGCGCTGCTGGCCGGCGGGATCCGATTCCTACCAGGTAGCCTGTGGGGAAGCTTTATATGCCGCTGCATTGCTGATGGCTTTTGCAAGCTTCAACTGGCAGTGGCAGGATGTCGAGTCCTGGAATCAGGGTCATAGTGCGATATTGTTCATGGCCCTGATATCATTGATCGACATCTATATTTATTTTGAATTAATCCGTCTCGAGGGGCCGATCTTCACCTCGCACGCCAACTACTTCATGGTGGTCAGCGGGGTGCTGTGGGGCATGGTGATTTTCGCTGAACAGCCGAGTTCATTGATGTGGGTGAGTGCTGCCTTGCTGATAGCCTCACTCTACCTGGTCAGCAAGAGTGAACCTGCTGAATAAATATCCCATCCACCGGTAACCGGAAACAGGAGTTTGCCATGTCGCAACAGAAAAGTGTCAGCCCGAAAATAATCGCCGTCGGTGGAATGCAGCATGAAACCAATACCTTTGCCCCGCACCTGGCGCCCTACGCGGCCTTCGAGCGCGCCGACAGCTGGCCCGGCCTGACCGCGGGGGAGGGCCTGTTCGAAACCATGGCGGGGCTCAATATTCCATTGTCGGGATTCATCGAACAGGCTCGACAGGGCGGACACGAGCTGCAGCCCCTTTGCTGGTGTTCGGCCGAGCCCAGTAGTTACGTGACCGCGGACGCTTTTTCCCGCGTGGCCGATATGATGTGTGCGTCACTGCGCGAGCTCGAGCGGCTGGATGCAGTCTACCTGGACCTGCATGGCGCCATGGTAACCGAGCAGCACGAGGACGGCGAGGGCGAATTGCTGCGCCGGGTGCGCGCCATCGTCGGCCCCGATGTGCCCATCGTCATCAGCCTCGACCTGCACGCCAATGTGACCGCGGCGATGCTCGAGTACAGCGATGCGATGACGATTTACCGCACTTATCCGCACCTCGACATGGCGATCACCGGGGTGCGCGCTTACGATCTACTCGAGCCACTGCTGGGCGGTCAGCGGCTGCACAAGGCGATGCGCAAGATCCCGTTCCTGTTCCCGTTGACGTCACAGTGCACTAGTTTCGATCCCTGCAAGTCCATATATGAACGACTGACACTGCTGGGTGAGGAACCCGGACTCGACAGTGTCGATTTCGCGACCGGATTCCCGCCGGCCGATATCGCCGAGTGCGGCGCCGCGGTTGTCGCCTACGGAGAGGACGCCGACGCGACCGAGGCAGCGGCACAGCAGGTTTATCAGCAGGTGTTGGCCGCGGAAGCGGATTTCGATTTCGAATTGCTCGATCCGGACACTGCGGTCACGCGTGCCATGGCAAACGTGTCAGACAAACCGGTAGTGCTCGCCGACGCGCAGGATAATCCCGGCGCCGGTGGCACCTCGGATACCACCGGCCTGCTCGAAGCGATGGTGCGTAACGGCGCCAGGGGCGCGGTGATCGCGGTGATCTACGATCCCGAAGTGGCCGAGCAGGCGCACGCGGCTGGAGTGGCTGCGGTTCTCGACACGTCGTTGGGTGGCAAGTCGGGGCTCGAGGGCATTGTGCCGTATCACGCTCAATTCGCCGTGGAAGCGCTTGGTGATGGCCGTTTCACCTATACCGGCGCAATGAACCTGAATTCGAGGGCACAACTCGGCAACATGGCGCTATTGCGCGTCATCGATGAGCATTCCGAGGTGCGCATCGTCGTCGGCAGCTCGCGCTCGCAATGCCTGGATCTCGCAATGATTCGTCATCTCGGCCTCGAACCGACCGCGCAGAAAATCGTCGCAGTCAAAAGCACGGTGCATTTTCGCGCCGATTTCGACCCGATCGCGGCTGAAACCCTGGTGGTGATCGCGCCCGGTATCCATCCCTGCAAGCTCGACGATCTGGATTACCGCAGGCTTCGCGCCGGTGTGCGCAAAGGTCCGCTCGGACCGGTCAGCGTCTAGAGGAGACCCAGCGATTCGAGATTACGCCGAAAGTGTTCGCGCCTGGCCTCGTCCTCGCTGAAGGACTGCACCAGTCCCTTG
>JAJDOF010000141.1 GCA_022340305.1 Gammaproteobacteria bacterium | reverse complement strand
GGGATTTTGCTGGGCATTGATATAGGCATCGCTCAACGCGGAGCGAATCCAGCCGGGTGCGATCGCGTTGACGCGGATATTGTCCTTGCCGAGATCGACAGCCATGGCTTTGGTGAGCGCATGCACGCCACCCTTGGAGGCGCAATAGGCGGTGTGTTGCGGGTTGGCCGCGAGCCCTTCGATAGAGCCGATATTGATGATGCTGCCACCGCCGGCAGCACGCATTAATGGCAGCAGGGCACGACTCAGAAAGGCGGGCGCGGTGAGGTTGACTGCAAGCATTCGGTTCCAGTCTTCGAGTTGCATCTGCTCGAGGGTCTGCTCGAACATGAAACCGGCGTTGTTCACCAGCGCATGAACGGCGCCGTGCGTCCGACCCACGCTGTCGGCGATCACGGCATAACTTTGCGCCTGTGCCAGATCGGCTTCGATCCAGTGCACACCCGGTTGCCCTGCGAGTGCAGCGGGTAGCGGACTGCGCTGGGCGATGATCACCGAGGCGCCTGCATCGAGCAGGGACTGGGCGATACCCAGGCCGATACCCTGGCCACCGCCCGTGACGATGATGTTCATTTCGCTCAAGCTGTTCATTAGCTAGCCGTAAACCGCCTTGGCGCCGGTCACTTCCACGGTTGCGCCGCAGACATAGCGAGCATCCTGCGACGCCAGAAAAGCGATGACATCGGCTATTTCAGCGGGTTCGGCAATATGACCGAGCGGCACGGTCTTGCCGAGTTCCGCGACCGCGTTGTCGGGATCGATGCCGCGGCGCAAAAAGCCGCTGCGCAGCATCGGGGTATTGACCTCGTTGGGACATACCGCATTGATGCGAATGCCGTCGGCGGCATGATCGCGGGCAAGGTTTTTGGTCAAAGCCGCAACCGCGGCCTTGCTGGTGCAGTAGGCGACATGGCCCGGTCCCGGGTACAGGCCCCAGGTCGATGAAGTGTTGACGATGGCGCCACCTCCGGCCCGCTGCATCTGCGGTATTGCGGCCCGGCACAGGAAGAAAACTGCTGTCAGGTTGACGTCGAGTGCGCTGAACCACATGTCGTCGGTGGTTTCGAGAATAGTGCCACGCGGAATGATGCCGGCGTTATTGACGAGGATGTCGATGCCGCCGAATTTCGCCTCGGCATCGGCAATCAAGGCTTCGCAATAACTTTTCTGGCGCAGGTCTCCCGCCAGGTAGCTGGTTTCCAGGCCCCTGGCGCGCAAGGCATCGCAATAGTCGCTGCAATCCTGCGCGCGGTAATCAGAAAACAGTACCTGCGCACCCTCGCGCGCGAATAATTCGACCACTGCCTGGCCGATACCACCCGTGCCGCCGGTGATAACTACTCTTTTTTTATCGAACCGCATAATCAGGAAAATCGTCGTGGGCCGAGTGGAGCCATATTGTGGCTGGGTTTTTCACCGTTGACCAGTTCGGCAATGAGTTTGCCGGTGATGCCCGCCAATGTGAGGCCGAGGTGGTGGTGGCCGAAAGCCAGTAACACGTTCTCGGAAGCGTTGCTATAGCCAATGATGGGCAATGCGTCGGGCAGGGTGGGTCGGAACCCGAGCCATTCCTGATCGGGATTTGCCGGTAGATCAAACATTTCCCGCGCTTTGCGCGTCAGGAACGCGATATTGCGCGGGTTGTGCGCCTTGCCATAGCCGGCGATTTCGACGGTGCCGGCGAAGCGCAAGCCATGCTCCATGGGTGTTGCGTAAAATCCTGATGCATTCCAGGCCACCGGGCGGGTTAACAGATGTTGATGATTGCTGAACTGCACGTGATAGCCACGTTCGGTATCGAGCGGTAGCAAGCTCATCGGGATGCCTTCGATCGATTTGGAAAAAGCACCGGCCGCGATCACGACGCGACTGACCTGCAGGTTGCCACCGTTATCGAGCCGCAGCTGGACCGAGTCGTCGTCCTGTTCAATCGAGATCGCGCGCTGGGGTATGTATTCGCCCTGGTTACGCAGGAAGCAGGCGAAGTAACGCTGACACAAGGCCTGCGGATTGATCACGTGGCTTGCCGCCTCGAACAACAGGCCACGTTCGAACGGCAGCTTCAAGCCTGGCTCCAGTGCTGCTATATCGGCGCGATCAAGCTCGATGTAATCGACACCCTGGGCGCGCCTGGCGAGATTGGACGGCAGGGCGTTTTGAAATTCCTGTTCGCTGCGATAGACGGACATGCAACCGTTCTGGCGCATCAGGTCGCGCGCGTCGGCCATGTCGAGGAGCGGATCGAGGCCTTCATAAGTCTTTGCCAGCAGCTTGCCGAGTTCGCGGATGATGTGCTTGACCTTCGCCGCGCGGCAATTGCGTAAAAACTGGATCATCCAGGATGGATGCGACAGCGCATAACCCAGGTTTAACGACAGCGGGCTTTCCTTCGAGGTCAACAGCGATGGCAAACGTTTGAAGATATCGGGGCTGTTGACCGGCACGCAACCGTAATCAGCGATGGTGCCCGCGTTGCCAGAGGAGGTCCCTGAACCCGGGATCTCAGGATCGATCAGGGTAACCGCAAAGCCTTTTTTTTGCAGCCACAGCGCACAGCTGCAACCGACGATGCCGGCACCGATGACGGCAATGCGAGTCTGGGTATTCAACCGGGGTCTCGATCAGTCTGTTAATTGGAATGGATAGTGTAGTGAATCTCGTCATCGTTCGATACCGCTATTTATGCGGCTGATCCGTTCACGGTTAGAGGTCGAGGGCCTTGCACAGTCGATTTGCCAGTTCGTCGTGGCTGTTCGGGTCCATCAGATTGAGTGTGGGTAAGCCCGTCAATTTATGTACCAGAGCGATCGCTGCCTCGGTATTGGCGGCGCCACCGGCAACCAGGTCGGGGGTGCGCTGGAACGCCTGTTGTACCCCGACCACGGCATAGGGATCCTGGGCGCAAAGCAGCTTGAACCTGACCTGGTCACGGATCATCTCCTTGGCGATCGCACCATTGTAGGGTTCGAGCGGTGAAGCGCCGGCTTCGGCGACCAGTACGTCCGGCTTGTCGCGTGCGATCAGCGAAAGCAGGTAAGGCAGGGCCTCGCGGTAGAGCGCCGGGTCGACGGCCGAGGATGGCAGGCCAGCATCGACGAAATCATAGACCGCGCTGGCGCCGGCATCTTTAAAGCTGAGCATATCGCGGTAACGTGCGGCCCCGGTCAACTTGGCGCCAACTACCTTGAGCCCCATCTTTGACAACAGGTGCACGATGATCCGCCCGGACGTGGTCTTGCCGGCCGACATCGAGGTACCGACGATCAGGATTACCGGTATATCAAAGTCGATTATCTCGATGGGTGCGCGGCAACCGCGCATCGTCAGCTTCTGCTCGTTGCAGAGCACATGGCCCTGGTATTGCAGGCGCATCGGTGCTTTCAGGAAGGGTGACAGCGAGGTGACCTTGCCGAACAGGCCGGCCGCAGTGAGTGCGTTGAGTTCACCCGAATCATCAATCGAGCGCCAGTCACCGACGGCTTCCAGTGTTGCCGCGCGGGTGCCGAAGGCGCCGACCAGCAGGTCGTCCTCCATGACTTCGGTCATGCGTCCGTCAGCGAGTTCGAGCTCGCGCAAGCGCCCGCTGTTATTGCTGACCCTGGCGACCACGTAGTCGCCGGTATCCCAGTGCTCGCGCGCTACCGGCCGGGTCGCGAATTCCTGGGCCGAGAGGTTGGAGATTCGGGTCACCGAGGTAAGAAATGGTCGAGTCATGGTTCAGTTCCGGCGGCGAGGTTGAAAATCAAGCGAGGGCGCGAGCAACAACAGCGTCAGCAGAGCGCAGCGCTCGCCCAGGCTATCGGTGTCGATGAATTCGTGATTCGCGTGAGCTCCGTCACCAACCGCACCCAGGCCATCCAGCGTCGCGCTGTAGAGGCTGGTGGTATTACCGTCCGAACCGCCGCCGGCTGTGCCCTGTTCGAGTACCAGGCCGAGTTCGCTACCAAGGGTTTGTGCGATTTTCCACAAACGCTGGTTCGCTTCGGTGGGCTCCATCGGCGGGCGCCCGATGGCGCCCTCGATACGCAGTGAGACTCCGGGGGTCTCGGCCACGAGGGCATGGATGGCTTTCTCGATACGCGTGCCGTGGGCGCGGGTCAATACGCGCACATCAACCACCGCGCGGCTTTCGGCTGCGACCATGTTGGGGCGAATGCCGCCATCGATCACGCCGACGTTTACCGAGGTGCCGTGCTCGGGGTCGTTTAGTTGAAACAGTTTCTGAATGACGTGTGAGAGCTCGAGGATAGCGCTGGCGCCGGCGCCCGGATCGAGCCCTGCATGCGCCGACTTGCCTTGTACCGTCACCGTGAACCGGCCCACGCCCTTGCGTGCTGTCTTGATCTTGCCACTGCGGCCGAGCGCAGGTTCGAGCACCAGGCAGCGCTCGACGCATTGCGCCAGCCCACGCAGGTAACGCGTTGAACCACGGCTGCCGATTTCCTCGTCGGAGTTGATGAAACAAAGCGGTACGACAGTAGGTGTCAGGCCCAGGTGATCAATGGTCTTAAGTGCGTAGATCATCTGCACGAGACCGGCTTTCATATCGTAAACGCCGGGTCCGCGCATGCTTTTGGCGTCGCTGACCAGCGGCATGGTCTGCAGCGTGCCGAGCGGCCATACCGTGTCGCAATGGCCGATCATCAATTGTGTTGGCTGCCGCCTGGGGCGCGCAGCTGGAGAGGCGTACAGGTGACCGCCGCAGTTGCGCGCCGGCAACCGCGTTACACGGTAATCGACGTGTTCGAATTCCGCCTTGAGGCGCGCCAGTATGGCGCCCTGACTGCCGGGATCGGTAGACGGGGATTCGATAAGCACCAGGTCTTCGAGCAGTGCGATCATGGCGCCCTGCTGTTGCCGCAGGTAGTCCAGAACTTCAGCGTGAGTGTCCATTCAATATCAGCGTTTGAAGCCAGCCGGGAATGGTAACTGGGTCGAGCTGGTGATTTCGGCAAAGCGTCCGGGGTACAGGTAGGCCAGTAACGGCGCGCCAAGGACGAGGTCTGCATCGTCCTGATCGGAGCTGCGTAATGCATCTGCGGCGACCTTTGCGCCGACGATGCGGCCGATAATCAGTGAATTTTCGCCCAGGTTGTCGACCATTTGCTGTAACTCGCATTCGAGAAACAGGTAGCCCTCTGAAATAAATAGCGCGTCGACTTTTTGCGCCGCAAAGGTCGGTAAGCTGCGGGTGATGGGTTTGCTGCCATCGTCGCAACGGGGTGTGGCCGCGAGGCTCGCCAGCAAGGTTTGCGATGGCCGTATGTAGGTTACGGTGAATTGCTGCGTACGTTCGATATTCTGATAGGTGTTATGGCTTGGCGTGCAGACGAAGCCGAAGTGATTGCTCCAGCTCATCGGCATCGCCAGGTGCTTGGGCGCAAGATCGGGGCTGCCGTCGGCCTCGCGGGTGCCGATCACGACCAGCGGGAATACGCTGAAGAAACGCTCCCAGATGGAACTATCGATATCCAGTTCGATCAAAGCCGGAATATTCATTTTGCGTCCCATTGTGTTTTCATTGGAAAAAGCTAACACTTGGGCCCGCAGTACATATTGATGCGCATCAAAACAACAGGAGTCCCAATGAACGTACTAAAACCCCGCGAGCCGGCTCCGGCACTCGAAGTCCAAACCCTGAATGGATCCTGGTCGCTGGCCGACCAGAGCCCCGAAAATTTCACCCTGGTCGTATTCTATCGGGGCCTGCATTGCCCGATCTGCAGCAAATACGTCGGTGAACTGGACAAGCTGGCAGGCGATTTTGCGGAAATCGGTGTTTCCATCCTGGTGTTGAGCGGTGATGAGCGCGAGCGCGCCGAAAAGGCGCGCGAGGACTGGGGCCTCGGCAATGTCGAAATCGGCTATGGGGTTACCATCGAGCAGGCGCGCGACTGGGGCCTGCATCGCTCGGCCGGGCGCGGACTGACTTCGATCGGGATCGAGGAGCCCGCCGAGTTCAGCGAGCCGGGCCTGTTTATCATGAAGCCCGACAATACCCTCTACTGGGCACAGGTCCAGACCATGCCTTTCGCGCGTCCGCATTTCCGTGAAATCATCGGTGCACTAAAGTTCGCCCTGGAAAAAGACTACCCCGCGCGTGGCGAACTGAGCTAGTGCCTCATTGCTATCATCCCGCTTTGCAGGGTCGTGCAACCACACCATAACCTCGTCATCCCCGCGCAAGCGGGGTAACGCAACTGCGCAACACGATGTCATCCCCGCGAAAGTGGGAGGGAAACGCAACTGCACAACCCGATGTCATCCCCGCGAAAGTGGGGATCTGGCAACGATCTTAAGATTGAAATTGGAAAAGCTGTACAAGATCCCCGCTTTCGCGGGGATGACATCAAGGCGGGGATGACATCAAGGCGGGGATGACATCAAGGCGGGGATGACATCAAGGCGGGGATGACATCAAGGCGGGGATGACATCAAGGCGGGATGATACGAGGCAGGGTGACGCTTGGTGTTGAACCGTGGTTAGGGGTAACCTTGGGGTCTGGTCAAACAATGGAGTGAGGGGTCTATGTCGCGGATTCAATGCCCAGCCGTCGAAAACATCGTCGCCGCCATGCGCCGCAGAAATTACCGCGTTTTCGAAAACCCGAATGGTCATGACCTGAACCTGGTCGGCATTCGCAATGCTTCCTCCAGCGCGAATCAGTTCGACGACTGGCTGTGCACGTTTTACTGGTTCGATGGCATCTGGAATCTGTTTGCCTTCCCCGCCACTACCGATCCGGGTACCTATTATCGCAAGAATCCGTTGAACCTGCGGGGTACGGCTATCGTGAAACCGGGCCAGTACCGGGGCGCTTACCAGGTCGGTAAACACAAAGGTTACAAGGCATTGCAGCAGGTCGGGACGATTACGGTTTATCGCGACGACAACCGTGACTCGGAACTCGATACGACGGGTTCCACTGAACAGGGGATTAATGCCATCAACATTCACCGCGCAAGCCGCGTACGGGCTTCGACTCGCGTGGATAAATGGAGCGCGGGTTGTCAGGTCATGCAGGATCCGGATCATTTCGATTTTTTCATGACGCTTTGTGATCGTGCGGCGAAAAAATTCGGCAACTCGTTCACCTACACCCTGCTAGACAGTGAAGACATTCCCCGCTAACCGTATTAATCCGCTTCGAGGCCGCCTATGAAATCCAGCAGGGTGTAGATGAGCAGTATCACACCGGACATTTCCAGCCCTTCTTCCAGCCCCGTCAGCATGTTGTAGCCGAGCGAGTTGATGTCGGTACCAGAGTAATGTTCTATGCCGATCACCCCGCTGGCATAGATTATTCCCGCCAGTAAAAATAAACCGGCGGTGCGCCAACGGTAATGCCAGAGGAAAGGCAGAAAACAAAATCCGGCCAGCACAAACAGGATAAATCCGGCAGTGGTCCAGGGAAGGTTCTCGTACAGGGAATTAAACAGTTCGTGCAGGCCGACGACTTCATCGATAGACATCAGGCCAAAGCCCAGTCCAAGCATCGTCCACCAGCGATGCATGGTATCCGCTACCGAGCGCAGACAAGCGGCGATGAAAAACAGCAGCACGGACGCAAAAAGCAAAATTACCGCACTGAACCAGGTGCCAAAACTTTCTTCTTCGTCCAGATCAAAAATTGCGATCTGCCAATATTCAAAGCCGAGGGTATCTTTCCAACCCAGTGATTCGTTGAAGTTTGCCTGCATCGCCAGTACGTGGGTCACCAGCAGAGCAGACATGATAGCAGTCAAGATGATGGTGGTACGTCCAGCATCCAGCTTGATTGCCAGTGTCTTATTCATGTCGTTGCGGTCTGTTTGGCTTTACCGTCACGGCAGATATCCGAGAATAATGCACATGTATCGTCAGGCGTCAGTTTCCGGGTTCGCTATATACGCGGGTTAAATCAACTGTATAGGGGTGGCATCGATTTCAGGCTTCAGACAGGTGTGGCAGGTAATCCTGCAGAAGGTGGCACAGGCAGTCTTGCTGGATTACCAGCTTGTCGCGGGTGATCATCGCCGGCATCAGGGTCTGGTTGAAGTAGATCTTACCCTGTTCGATACGCAACACCTCGTCGGTGACGTCGCGATTATCGTCATCCAGCACCTGTAACGGGCGATCGACACGGGTATGTGCAAAAACCTGTTGAGGGTCCTGCAGCGTGAAGTTACGTTCTTCGATATCGCGCTCGAAGCGAAGATCGACATCGGCCGTCGCGTCGAATTCGTAACTGACGTGTTTTGGAATGTACACGTCCAGATGTGATTCGACCAGGTGCAGTTGCTCACGCGCCGGCGCCTCGACGGCGAGCTGTTCCAGCGTCAGCAACTCCTCGATCATTCTGCAGGCGTTGTCGATACCTTCGGGATTCCCGGGCAGGCCGCATTCCAGCGTTGCCGCGGGGCAGATGCCGTCGAAGGCCAGGGTGCTGACTCCCTTGTGCCTGAACACCATGGCGATACGGTTGAACATCGCCGCGAGGTTCTGATTGCGCCCGCTCGGATCGGAAATGCAGGCGTAGTGGGGGTTTTTACCCGTATTATTGTGAATGTCGATCGCGGCAAACAGCGGCAGGCCGTGCGCAATCTCGATAATACGGCGCATCATTGCCGAGGTCGGGCAGGGTTCCATCAGTGTCCCGGGCCAGCAGCGATTGTAGTCGACCTGTTCAGGCAGGTGGCGCAGGTTCGCCTCGGATGCGCGCACGTTACTGATAAACAGTAAAATCGAGCGCGGCAGGTCCCGGGCATGCTTCGCCAGCACGCGCTGCATGACGCGTAGCCCGGAATACTCGTTGCCGTGCTGCAGGATCGAAATGAACAGAAAATTCTTGTCCCGCCCGTCCAGCTGAACCAGGGTGGGATTGGGAAACAGGGTGCGGATGTTGGCGGTGGTGATGTCGAAGAATCCATCGGGCAGACCGTGCAGGCGGTCGAAATTTTCTATCATGGGCCGGGATCCTGCCAAAGGTGAACGGGCTGGTTGGATTTTGCCTGGCTGATGTAATCACGCACCAGCTTCGCGCTGTCAGCGTGGCGTTTCCAGTGTTTCGAAATCCAGTTTGCACCTGTCGCGCCTGTTTTGACGCGTGCTTCGATGATGTCTAGCCAGCGCCCGCCGTCTGCGATGCCGGCCGCATCCAGTGTTTCACGTGCGAGCGGCAATGCGCGTTCGAGCAGGATCTGTGTTATCGGTAGCTCCTCTCCATCGGGCCAGTGCACGCGGGCGTCGAGCCCCGCGCGCGCGGAGCGGTAGAAATCGGTTTCCAGGGTTGCGAACGGTACCCGGGTGAGTTGCTCACCGAGTGTCTTCAATCCCTCGGTCAGGGCCACGTAAAACACCAGGTTGGCGACGGTGTCGATCAGCGTCGGCCCCGACGGCACCACGCGCAGTTCCAGGCGCAGGTGGTAGCTGGCGTCCCTGTTGCGCGCGACGATCGGTCGCACCCAGCGCCAGATGGTGCCGTTGTGCAGCGCCAGGTGGTGCAGGTCCTCGACAGGCCGGTCGAGCACTTCCGGCAGTATCGGGCTGTAGTAGAAATTATCTTCGAACAGGTCGAGCAGCGACTCGATGTAACCCTTGCCGAAATGTACGCGCGGTACGATGCGGTCCTCGATCTCCTGCGGATTGCGGGTGTCGACCGATTGTTTGAAGATGCCGATGCGGGACTCCTGCCAGCAGCACTTGCCGAGCACCAGTGGTGAATTAGCGGTTGCCGCCAGGATCAGCATGCTCGACCACAGCCCGGCATGGTAGGTCGGCACGATTTCGTCAAACGGCACCTGCATGTGAATCTGTAGCGAGGTCGCGAGCGCCTCGAGCATGACGTCCTGCTTCTCGATGTCGAGCGTTTCCTCACCATCGAGGTGCAGCTGCACCGGCCTGCCACGCATGTTCAGCAATTGCTGGTTGAGCAGCTTGTAGCGGTGCAGCCCGGTCATGTAGGTATCCGCTTCGAGATGCTCCGGCGTTACGCTCGGAAACACGCCGAACATGCCGATCTGCGAGTCCAGGTTGCGCGCGGCGTCCTCAGCCTGCTGGAACAGGGCGGCGAGATCGGCTTCGATCTGACTGAATACGTTTCCCCGGAAAGGAAAAATGTTACCGTTGATTTCCATGTTGAAGCGCGCCAGCTCCGTGGTGAACAACGGATTTCTGGTTGCCTCGATTACCTGCGTATTGATCTTGCTGGGGTTGCCGCTGCGGTCAGCGAGGCAAAGCTCGAGCTCGTAGCCCAGCATGCGGCTCGAATTATCAAATGCGCCCCTGGCGAATAGCGCGCGCAGCCACTCGGTTTCCTCTTCCAGTTTGGTCTGGAAGTGGTCATAGTCAGCTTGCTCGAAGTGCTCTTTCTGAATTTCTTCACCCATGGTAGCGCGAGTATAAGATAGATGCGCGCCAACTGCCTACTTCGATCTCCGCTGCAGTAGTCTTCGCAGGCAAGCCTGTTTATACTTCGCCATCGCTCGGCTCCGAACCTGTCACCAGGTCAATAATGTCCATCATCCTGAAAGTTTCCGATCTGGTAAAACGCTTTGGCTCGCTGATTGCGGTCAACGAGGTCAGCTTCGAAATTCGTGAGGGTAGCTGCTTCGGCCTGCTGGGGCCGAACGGCGCGGGTAAAACCACCACGATCGAAATGATGGAAGGTATCAAGCAACCCGATGGCGGCACGCTACACTATCGCGGAGAGCCGCTCGGTGAAGCGTTTCGTAACGAGGCCGGCATCATGTTCCAGACCACCGCGCTGCAGGAGTTCATTACCGTGCGCGAGGTCATGCGCCAGTTCAGCCGTTTTTACCCGCACAGCGCCAGCATCGATGATCTCGCCGACCGTTACGCGCTGCACGAATTCCTCGATCGGGATACGCGCAAGCTGTCCGGCGGGCAAAAGCAGCGCCTGTTGCTGGCGATGGCGTTGATCAACCAACCGAAGATCCTGTTTCTCGATGAGCCGACGACCGGGCTCGACCCGCAGTCACGGCACAACCTGTGGAGCCAGGTGCAGCAGGTCAGGGCACAGGGAGCGACCATTTTGCTGACTACCCATTACATGGAAGAGGCCTACGAGCTCTGCGATGAAATCGCGATCATGGACCATGGTCGAATCATCGCACAGGATGCTCCCGACACTTTGCTGGCGGCGCATTTCAATGATGTCGTCGTGCAGATTCACGCCGCTGATATACCGCGCGACATCGGTGAGCGCGAGTTCCAGGCTATCTATCGCCATGACAGTGCCCACATCGTTACCAGCGACGTCAACAAGACCATCGAACGTCTCCTGGCTCTCAATATTCCGTTGCATCGCTTGCGTATCCGCGCGCGCAATCTCGAGGATCTGTTTCTCGAGTTGACCGGCAAGGAGTTACGGGCATGAAGTGGAATCGTATCTATGCGTTGTTCGTCGCGCGCAACCTGGAATTCGTGCGCGATCGATCCTCGCTCGCCTGGAACGTGCTGTTGCCGGTGCTGATGATCATCGGCTTTGCCTACGCCTTTACCGACGATAATCCGGAAAAATTCAAGGTCGGCCTGGTCGCCGGTAGCGAACTGGAGATGCCGGCAGGTCAGTTCAGGTCGACCCGCTATATCAAGTTCATCGAGCTCGACCGGGTTGAGCCCAACCTGCGCAAGGTCGAACGCCACCAGCTTGACTTGCTTTTCGATGTCGGCAGCAGACGCTACTGGATCAACAGCACCTCGGCAAACGGTTATATCGTCGAAAAACTGTTGATTGCCGCCTATGCCGACTCGGCCGTCAACCTGCAAAAATCGCTGGTCGAAGGCGATGAAATCAGGTACATCGACTGGGTTATCCCTGGCGTTATCGGCATGAACATCATGTGGGGTGCCCTGTTCGGGATCGGTTACGTGATCGTGCGCTACCGCAAGTTTGGCGTGCTCAAGCGCATCAGCGCGACCCCGGTCACCGCGATGGAGTTCCTGAGCGCGCAGATCCTGTCGCGGTTGTGGCTGCTGGTGGCGGTAAACGTGGTGATCTTCGTCGCCATGGACTTATTCGTCGATTTTCGCATGCATGGTTCGTATTTCAATTTGCTGCTGGTGTTCGTTCTCGGCTGTATCAACCTGATCTGCTGCGGGTTGGTTGTGGCGGCGCGGATTTCCAGCGAGGAAGTCGCCAATGGCCTGCTCAACCTGTTCAGTTGGCCGATGATGTTTCTCTCCGGGGTATGGTTTTCACTGGAAGGCGCGCACCCGTGGATGCAGAAACTCGCGCAATTTCTGCCGCTGACGCACGTCACTGCCGCCGCACGTCAGGTCATGATCGACGGTGCGGGCCTGCTGGATATTGCGGATCATCTACTGGTGCTCGGCGTCTCCAGCGTCATTCTGCTGTTCATCGGCGCCTGGATTTTCCGATGGGAATAATCTCCGACCAGACCGTCCTGTTCTGCCTGCTGGGCGTCGTTTTTGGCCTGCTGGTGTGGGGAAAAGTCCGCTATGATCTGGTCGCCTTCGGTGCGTTGATCGTCGCGATCGTCATCGGCGTGGTGCCGCAGGAGGAGGCTTTTTCCGGCTTCGGTCATCGCGCCACGGTTATTATCGCGCTGGTGCTGATCGTCAGTCGTGGCCTTTCCAACTCGGGTGCAATCGAGCTGGTCGCCCGTTACCTGATTGTCGGCGGGCGTTCGTTGTTCATGCACATCGGCGTGATGTCGGGGGTTGCGGCACTGCTGTCGGCGGTGATGAACAATGTCGCCGCGCTCTCGCTGCTGATGCCGATCGATATACAGGCCGCTAAAAAAGCGAAACGAAGCACCGCGCTGACGCTGATGCCGCTGTCCTTTGCGTCGATACTGGGTGGCCTGATTACGCTGATCGGCACCCCGCCGAATATCATCATCGCCAGTTTCCGTGAGCAGGCGCTTGGCGAACCCTTTGGCATGTTCGATTTTACGCCGGTGGGCACGGTTACCGCGCTCGCCGGCATCGTCTTTATCGTCGCTATCGGCTGGCGCCTGGTGCCGCTCGGCGATAACGACGCTGAGGGTGAAAGTCCGCCACCCCAGGAGGATTACATCGCCGAGGTCAGGGTCGCCGAGAATTCGAGCATGATCGAGCGCCAGGTGCGTGATCTCGATGCACAAATGGACGAGGCCGACGTTGCCATTACCGGGCTGGTGCGCCGCGGCAAGCGCTTGCCGGGTCGCGCGCGACGAGAGGTTATTCGCGCGGGCGACATTCTCGTGATCGAGGCAGACGCCGAGCACATCGACGCCTTTGTCGGTGCCTTTGACCTCGAGTATGTCGGCGCAGAAAAATACCGCGGGCAGACGGACGAGGCCCTGGCGTTGATTGAGGCGGTGGTGCCCGAGAATTCGCGCATCGAGGGCCGCAGTGCGCTCGGCATGCGGTTGCTTTACCGACATGGCATCACCCTGCTCGGGGTATCGCGCCACGGCAAGACTTTTCGCGAACGCGTACGCAAACTCGAGACCCGCGCCGGTGACGTGTTGCTGTTGCTGGGGCCGCTCGAGCGCCTCGATGACACCGTCAAGTGGCTTGGTTGTCTACCGTTAAAAGAGCGTGACCTGCAGGTCATACAGCGGCAAAAGGCATTGATCGCGGTCGCCAGTTTCGCGCTGGCGATCGCCGCGGCCACCTTCGGCGTCATCCACCTGCCGGAGGCACTGGCGCTGGTGTGCATGGTCATGGTCGGCTTCAGTATCGTCCCGTTGAAGGAAATTTATACATCGATAGAGTGGCCGGTGATCGTATTACTGGGCTCGATGATCCCGATCGGTGCTGCGCTCGAGGCCTCGGGCGGCACCGCGCTGATCGCGCAGCAGGTCATCGATTTTGCCGAGGGTTACGGCCCGGTAGTCGTGTTGATGCTGTTGATGGTCGTGACCATGACCCTGTCCGACCTGCTCAACAATGCCGCCACCGCCGTTATTGCCGCGCCGATCGGGATCGATATCGCCACCCGCCTCGGGGTTAGCCCCGACCCGTTCCTGATGGCGGTTGCGATTGCGGCATCCTGCGCCTTTCTCACGCCGATCGGGCACCAGAACAATACGCTGGTGATGGGGCCGGGAGGATATCGTTTCGGCGATTACTGGCGCATGGGCCTGCCACTCGAGGTCATCGTCGTCGCCGTGTCGCTGCCGATGATCCTCTGGGTGTGGCCGCTCTGAACAGGTGAATTCGGGGAATTCGGGGGACAGTATACTTAATTTCCCCGGAAATTAAGTATACTGTCCCCCGAATTCTGTCCCCCGAATTCACCCGTATTCAGACACAGTTAAACTGTCGCCATTCGAACCGGTAGCCATAGCAATGACCATCATCAAGCAGAACGACCTGATCAGTAGTATTGCCGATGCCCTGCAATACATTTCCTACTTCCATCCGCTCGATTTTATTCGCGCCATGGACCAGGCCTACCAGCGCGAGGAAAACCCCGCGGCGCGCGACGCCATCGCCCAGATCCTGATCAATTCACGCATGTGCGCGCTCGGGCATCGGCCGATCTGCCAGGATACCGGTATTGTCACCGTGTTCCTGCGCGTGGGCATGCAGGTGCAATGGGAGGCCGATATGTCGGTAACCGATATGTGCAACGAGGGTATCCGCCTGGCCTATCAGAATCCCGACAACGTGTTGCGCGCGTCGATTCTCGCCGATCCCGACGGCAAGCGCAGCAACACCGGTGACAATACCCCGGGCGTCATCCATTACGAGATCGTACCGGGCGACACGGTTGAGGTGCACGTCGCCGCCAAGGGCGGGGGTAGCGAGGCCAAGTCCAAGTTTGCGATGCTCAACCCTTCCGATTCGGTGGTCGACTGGGTGCTGAGCCAGGTGCCGCTGATGGGTGCAGGCTGGTGTCCACCCGGAATGCTCGGCATTGGCATCGGTGGCACCGCTGAGAAGGCGATGATCCTCGCCAAGGAAGCGTTACTGGAACCGATCGATATTCAGGATTTACAGCAACGCGGTGCCGCCAATCGCGCCGAGGAATTGCGTCTCGAGCTCTACGACAAGGTCAACCGGCTCGGCATCGGTGCCCAGGGCCTCGGTGGATTGACCACGGTGATGGACGTCAAAGTGAAGGACTTCCCGTCGCATGCTGCCAACAAGGCTGTCGCCATCATTCCCAACTGTGCGGCGACACGGCATACGCATTTTACGCTCGATGGCACAGGGCCGGCACAGCTCGCGCCGCCGCGGCTCGAAGACTGGCCCGAGATTACGCGCGAAACCGGCGCTAACGTCAAACGGGTCAACCTCGATACGGTAACGCGCGCAGACGTCAAAACCTGGAAGCCGGGCGATACCCTGCTGTTGAATGGCAAGATGCTGACCGGACGCGATGCCGCGCATAAAAAGATGGTCGATATGCTTGCCAGCGGTGAGACCCTGCCGGTCGATTTGAAAGGACGGTTCATATACTACGTGGGGCCGGTCGATCCGATCGGCGATGAGGTGGTCGGGCCAGCCGGACCGACGACGGCGACGCGCATGGACAAGTTCACCCGTACCATGCTCGAACAGACCGGGTTGCTCGGCATGATTGGCAAGGCCGAGCGCGGCCCGACCGCGATTGAAGCGATCCGCGACTACGAGTCCGTGTACCTGATGGCGGTCGGCGGTGCGGCTTACCTGGTGGCGCAGGCGATCAAGTCCTCCCGGGTGGTTGCGTTCCCGGAACTGGGCATGGAGGCCGTCTATGAATTTGAACTCGAAGACATGCCGGTCACCGTCGCAGTCGACCATACCGGTGAATCGATACACCAGACCGGACCCAAACTCTGGGCGCAAAAAATCCACCAGCGCGAAGTCAACTTCCACGCCTGATGCCATCCGACGTCATCCCGGTCACCCATGAGTGGGCCCAGTCCCCTGGAGTCATCCTCGCCCCTCCTGCAGTGAGCGCAGCCGCCTGGAGTCATCCTCGCCCCCCTGCAGTGAGCGCAGCCGCCTGGAGCCATCCCCGCCCCTCCTGCAGTGAGCGCAGCCGCCTGGAGTCATCCCCGCCCCCCTGCAGTGAGCGCAGCCGCCTGGAGCCATCCCCGCCCCCCTGCAGTGAACGCAGCCGCCTGGAGTCATCCTCGCCCCCCCCCTGCAGTGAGCGCAGCCGCCTGGAGTCATCCTCGCTCCCTGCAGTGAGCGCAGCCGCCTGGAGTCATCCTCGCTCCCTGCAGTGAGCACAGCCGCCTGGAGTCATCCCCGCGAAAGCGGGGATCCCGGGGAGGGTCTTCGATGGTGATCGTGCGACTGGTTCGAGATTCCGATACGTCGGGCCGCCGCTTACGCGGGAATGACAAAGGAGGATCGCGGGAATGACTGCTTGCCGGGTTAGCGCCGATAAGCTCGCGCCAGGGCCCAGATCTCAACGAACTCTACGCCTGCCTGGTGCAGTTGCCGGGTGATTTCGTCAACCGTCGAACCCGTGGTGACGATGTCGTCGATGACGGCAACGTGGCGATAGGCTTGCCTGGGCGAGTAGGTGAACGCCAGGCGTACGTTCTGCGCACGCTGATTGGCGCTTAAGCCCGATTGCAGAGCGGTCGCGCGGGTGCGCGTCAGGGCGTGGCGATCGACGGGAATGTCGAGATCTGCCGACCAGATGCGCGCGATTTCCCGCGCCTGGTTATAGCCGCGTTCCAGCAAGCGTTCGCGATGCAGCGGCACCGGTAGCAAAACCTGCGGTCGCGGCCAGTTTTGACGGAAGGCGGCGAGCGTGTGTCGGCACAGGCCCTTGGCGAGATGGGTGGCCTGTGTATGCTTTAGCTGCAGCAGGTAATCACGGGTTATGCCCTGGTATTGCAGGGGCGCGATCATTTTTTGCCAGCGCGGTGGATTGAGGCGGCAGGCCGGACAGATGATTCCCGCGAGCGGATTCGGCTGTCCGCAGTGTTGACAGGGGTTCGGGATCGGGTGAATGCGCGCCTGGCAACTCGTGCACAGCACACTGCTGCTACCGGGATCGCAACCACAGCCACAGCAGACGCCTGGTGCTAACAGTTGCTCGAGACAGCGCGTAATGCCGCGCAACAGTTGTCTTCCTGACATTGACTATTCCCTGTCTTGCAATAGACTTGGCGTTCTTCATTCGCTACGGCCAAATTCCGATGACCGATAACGTGCAATCCGTTCGCCACGACTGGACACTGAACGAAATTAAAGCGCTTTTCGACCTGCCTTTCAATGATTTGTTATTCCAGGCGCAGACAGCGCATCGAGCCAATTTTGATCCCAATGCGGTGCAGATCAGCACCTTGCTCAGTATCAAGACCGGCGCCTGCCCGGAGGACTGTTCCTATTGTCCGCAAAGCGCGAAGTACGACACCGGCCTCGAGCGCGAGCGTCTGCTGCCGTTGGAGGAGGTGCGTACCGCGGCGCTGAACGCAAAGCAAAACGGTGCCAGTCGCTTTTGCATGGGTGCTGCCTGGCGCAATCCGACCGATAAAAACCTGGATCGGGTTATCGAAATGATCAGCCTGGTCAAGGATCTTGGCATGGAGTCCTGCGTCACGCTCGGCATGCTGACGCGCGAGCAGACCCGCAAGTTGAAAACCGCAGGGCTTGATTATTACAACCATAATCTCGATACCTCGCCCGAATACTACGAGCAGATCATCACGACGCGCACCTACCAGGATCGACTCGATACGCTGGAAAATGTTCGCTCCGAAGACATCAATGTCTGCTGTGGTGGGATTGTCGGCATGGGTGAAACCGACAAGGACCGCGCCGCGCTGTTGCAACAACTCGCCAACCTGCCGGAGCATCCGCAAAGCGTGCCGATAAACCTGTTGGTGCAGGTCGAGAATACCCCGCTATACGGTACCGAGGAACTCGACCCGATCGAGTTCGTGCGCACCATTGCGGTTGCACGGATTATGATGCCGGCATCGGTGGTGCGTCTGTCGGCGGGCCGCACCGGGATGAGTGAGGAAATGCAGGCTTTGAGCTTTC
Source organism: Gammaproteobacteria bacterium (assembly GCA_022340305.1). Taxonomy (GTDB): domain Bacteria; phylum Pseudomonadota; class Gammaproteobacteria. The sequence continues at coordinate 24,995 of JAJDOF010000141.1, read as the reverse complement.
TCGCCGGCGCCAACTCGATCTTCTATGGCGATATGCTGTTGACGACACCAAACCCGGAAGAAAATACCGATATGGCTTTGTTTGACAAGCTCGGCATCGTTGCCAACGGTGAGCAGCAGGCCGCCGCGGCGGGCGATACCGCGGCCGCCTGAAGGATCCGCGCGGTTTTTACTTCGGCCGGCTGAGATCGATGGTGACGCCCGCGTCCAGCAATTCCTCGGTGCGTTGGCGTGAGTAATCACGGTAACTGGTTTGTTTGTAATAACCGCCGGCGACGTAGCGCAGGCTCTCCTTGAAATGATGCGGAAAAGTCAGGCTGTCGTGGCGCCTTAGCAGGTTGCCCTCGTCAAACAGCAGCACCCCTGGACGATAAATCATCTGGTATTCGCGCGCGAGCGCGGCGGGCGTGGTCTCATTGCCGTAAATATCCATCAGGGGATCATTCGAATCCGTGTTCAGTCGCACCACGGTAAAGGGCGCGATTTCCTTTCGCACTCGTTCGTCGGTAAGGATTTTCTGGTGGAATTCGTTGCAGTCGTAACAGCTGCCGTCTTCGAAAACCAGCATCAACGGGCCGTCGACAGTCGACAGGTCTTTGACCTCGCTGAACAGTGGATTGTCGCGTGGCTGGTAGACGTTGTGGTCCAGTTTGGCCTGCAGGTAGCCTGCCAGCTCGGTGCTGCGGTAAGACCGGGTCGCGACAAACTCGAGCACCTGCTGAAAGCGTTCGGGCGCACGGTAGCCGTTCACCCGCACGATGGTTTTATTGTCTGCGTCGAGGAACACGATCGCCGGGGTCGAATAGACCTTGAGTATTTCAGACAAGCGCTTTTCGCTTACCGTGATCTCCTCGTTGAAGGCGATTTGGCGGTCGCCCTGAATGTTGATGGCGATGACGTCGAAATTGTCCCGGATATAGCTGCTGATGGGGTCGGTCTCAAAGGATTCTTGCAGCATGCGATCGCAATAGGGGCAGCCGTTCAGCTCGAAGAACAGCATGACGTGACGACCCGCTGCGCTCGCCTCATCGACGTCGTCGGCGATTTCGAGAAAACTCTCCTTGAACCAGTCCGGCACCGGGTGCATCACGCCGCCGACAACTTTTCCGCGCTGCACGGTATCGGTGGCGGCAGCCGAAACCACAAAACCCAGGCACAGGCCGAGCAACAAGATTCTCTGCAAATGTCGTAAAGTGGTCATAAAGGACGCCCCACGCGGCGCTATTCATTCGAAACGTGAATATATATGACTCCAGGATCCTTGCAACGTCCCATTGGTAATATTGATCGCGGAAAATGAGATCCAGTTCACATTGAACAGTAGGGCGAACTCGAGCTGCTAAACTTTGATTTCACTTTATTTTGTAACCCGCCATGAACCTGAGTCTTATCGCAACCCTGCTGTCGCTGGCTACCTTCGTGCTGATAATCCTGATGATGCTGCAGATGCGCAGTCAGCGACTGGCGACCGCTGCACTCATCGAAGATAACCGCATCCGCACCGGCCTTTTTCAGGATGCCGACGAATCCACCAGTTTTATACTGGCGCGCACGATTCAAAATATTGCTGCTGGTGAGCCCGATCCGAGCCTGGAAAGCGATACCTTTGCCCTCAGGGTGGTGCGGGAACTGGTCAAGCGCAAGCTCCCGAAGATTAAGTGGCTGGAGATTCAGTCCAATGAACGCCTGGTGCACGAACTCTATTTATTGTTGCGCGAGGGCGAGAACAAAAAAGGCCCGCAGATTGTGCGGACCAGGTCTTGAGGAGAGCAGGGGATACTCTCAGGGGTTTCTCCGTCATCCCCGCGCCCTTCTTGTCATCCCGGCGCAAGCGGGGATCCTGCAACAATTCCAGGTCTGATATCGAAGGCTCTTCGGGAGATTCCCGCTTGCGCGGGAATGACTTGAGCTTGCGCGGGAATGACTAAATAGGGCCGAGAATGACATTGCGGGCTCAATAACTTGCGCTGTCGCTGTCATAGGTCAGGCCGACACTCGTCGCCTGGTCCTTGATTGCACGATAGATCTTTTCATCCAGCGAATCATCGGCGCCGCCTTCGGCCTCTACTTTTTGCTTGATAAAACTGCTGCGCGACGCTGACAGTTGGTGGATCTGCTGTTGCAATTCATCGCGGCGTCTGGCCCGCTCACCAATCACCGCCATTTGCTCGGCAGGCGCCATCGCCTGCAGACTCGCCGGCAGGTTTTCCTGCCCGATTTCATCGAGTTCGACTCTTCCCGAGGTAATCGCATCCACCAGTTCGCTGTTACCGAGCAGATTGGCCTTGCCGCTCGCGGTGGCATTGAAGGTATCGCGCCGGGCCAGTGCCTCGGTCGATAATTCCTTGCGCAGGCGCAGATTGGCATCGAGCCTGGCCTGTTGTGCCTTTTTTTCCTCCTTGTCTCCGAAGTAAAGCCGAGTGGCTTCGAGTTCCGCGGCCAGCGCCGATAATTTTTCATCGTAAGGTGTTGCCACCGCCACCGTGTTACCGGACTCCTCGACCTGGAAGTATTCGCCCTGTCCCAGCGACGCAATCTGTTGCCAGGCCGGGCGCGTGTATTGATGCTGACCACTCTGAATGGCGTTGACAACTATGCCTTTGAGTCTTGCCGCTTCGAGGGTGACTGGATACTTCACGTCGTTGGGATAATCCATGTGCGGGGGCGCATCGCCGACCAGGAAGACGACTTTGTAGGTGTTGCGGTCATCACTCCAGGACATGTCGTGCACGGCATCGTGCAGCGCCTGGTTGACGCTCTCGGGCCCGTCACCCCCACCCTGCGCCCTGAAATCCATCAGGTTGGTGTACATCGAGTCGAGGTCGCTCGACAAATCGTAGGTTCGGGTAATGTAGGCATCGCCGCGGTCGCGAAACGCGACCAGCCCCATGCGAATATCGGGCTGTTGCTGGGCCGAGGCCATGGTGGTGGCGATCGACCAGATCTTTTCCCTGGCCGCATGGATCAGGCCACTCATGCTGCTGGTGGTGTCGAGCACGAATACGACTTCGATGCGATGGCTTTGTGGCGGTATCTGTGTCGTGGTTTGCGCTGTCTGCGTCGCCTGCGCCTGCTTTATAAATGGGTAGCTGGCGATACCGGCCGCGGTTGCGACCAGTAGGGCCAGTGCGATGATCTTGCTGTGAGCTTTCGGGTTGTTGGTAGTCGGTGATTTCATGGTTTTTCTCCAGTTTAAGATTGGCTGAGTTTGCGCACCGCGGCCTCTGCGACGCGATGGGCGGATTGAAAATGGGAGGAATCGCTTGCTCCGGGAAAGTCGTTACGCGCCTGTTCCCTCGCCAGTTGCGGCAACCAGCTGAACAACGCCTGCACCAGGAAGAAGCTCCACAGTGCGGCGGCCAGGCTGCCGGTGTTGACCATCGCCCAGGCGCTCGCGGCGAGCCCGGCCGAGACCAGCCCGAAATCGAGTGCGGCGCTGAACAGCGAGCCGTGGAAGTAAAGTGAGCGCACCAGCCAGATCATGCCGGCCTGGATCATGACCTGCTCCAGCAGCACCACGTCGAAGAACCAGCAGCCGAGGCAGGTAGCGGCCCAGGCGGCAATCACCAATACCCGCCCGATGCGTGCCTGGCTGCGCTTTAACAGGTAGAGCAGGTAGGCGAGCGTGGCGGCGTACAACAGCAACTCGAACAGCAGGCCGTAGACGATAAAGCCGCCCAGCAGCAGGCTGGCCGCGGCCGCGGCCAGGCTGATGACCATTGCGACCGTGACGCCGTCGAGGATGTTTGGCTTATTCATGATTTGCTCCTCTTCTGCTTCTCACGCAGCAGCGCGATTTCGATTTCCTCGTTGCGGATCGCGCCCATCGTGCTAAAGCCCGTGGCGACTCCTCCGTCGTCGCCCCTGACCAGTAGCTCCAGTTTCTGCTGCATGCTGGTCAACTGCTGGGTCTGCTCGTCGATCTGTCGCGTCAGCGTCTGCCGTTGCCGATCGATTACGACACCGCGCTCGCGCGTTGCCTGTAACTGTTTTTCGGCGCCGAGCTTGCGCCGCAGCAGATCACGCGCCAGGTCGTCCTTGTTTGCGGCGAGACAGATATCCAGTTCCTCGTCGAGCGCGCGCAGCTGATCGCCGATGCTGCCGACCGCCTTGTCGAGCTGTTCGGCCTCGTGTTCCAGAAGCTGTTGGCGTTGTCGATCCTGATCGAGGGCGAACTGCATTTCACGTACGGCCTGCCTGAGTTGCAGATCGGGTTCCTCGATGCGATCGAGGATCGCGTGAAAGTCGGCTTGAAACAGCCGCGATAATCGGGTTACCAGTGCCATCTTGTGTGCTCCATTGCTGCTGAAAGATGGACCTATTCTGGGTCAGGCGCGGGTGACTAAACAGGCAGGCTTTGGTAAAACCTGTGGCTTGTGATTTACAAAATATTTACAAAGCAGCGCAGGCGGAATGCTAGGATTGCGGTGTGTTTAATCTGACCTGGATGCCATGGCGCGCAAGTCCCGCCTGTTGATCGTCGAAGACGAAGCCGCGATTCGTAGCGGACTGGTGGATGTGTTTGTCTACCATGGCTACGACGTGGAAACCGCTGAACACGGTGAGGTGGGCCTGAAGATGGCGCTGGGCGGTACTTTTGACCTGATCTTGCTCGACGTGATGTTGCCGGGCATCGATGGTTTCGAAATATGTAACCGTATACGCCAGCAGGACCGCCAGCAACCGGTCATCATGCTGACCGCCAAATCGAGCGACGAAGATATCGTGCAGGGGCTGACCCTGGGCGCCGACGATTATGTCGCCAAGCCTTTCTCGGTGACCCAACTGGTATTGCGCGTACAGGCAGTGCTGCGCCGCTCCGCTTTTGGCGCGGCCGAGCAGCGCGAGATCAGGTTGGTTAACGGCGTAGTTGTCGATACCGAAAATCTGTGTGCCGGTGGCGACGACGCGAAAATCGTGTTTACGCGGCGCGAAATGGATTTGTTGCAGTATTTGAATCAGCAGGCCGACCGACCGGTCGCGCGCGAAGAGTTGCTCGCGCGGGTCTGGGGCTATGCCAACCACATGGAGATCGAGACCCGCACGGTGGATATCCACATCGCCAAGCTGCGCCGCAAAATCGAGCAGGACCCGGCCAGCCCGCAAGCCATCGTCACCGTGCGCGGGGCCGGGTACCGATTGATGCTGCAAGCGCAATGACCCGGCGAAGCCTGACCCTGTTGATGGTGCTGTTTTTCCTGGCACTGGCGCTGCCGACTTCGATCCTGGTTTACCAGGCCTATGGCCAATTGAAGTGGGAAGCGTTTTACCAGCATCAACGCCTCGCACGCGAACTGACACTGCGCATCGATAGTGGTTTTCGTAACGTGATCGCACGCGAGGAAAACCGCCCCATCAGCGATTATGAATTTCTCAATGTCAGCGGTGAGGGACAGACGGCCTTCCTGCAACCTTCACCGCTGTCACAATTTCCGGCCGCGGCGAATCTACCCGGACTGTTGGGGTATTTCCAGGTCGACGCCGCGGGCAGGCTAGGCACGCCAATCGTGCCGGAATCTGACGCCAGTGCTTACGGCATCTCGGCCACGGAACTGGATGCGCGCGTGCAACAGGCCGAGCGCATTCGTGGCATCCTCGGTGAAAACCGGCTGGTGGGAAAGAGCGACGTCGCCGAGATGATTGCGCCTGAGGCAGCTGCCGGTGGTCTCGCAGCAGATGAGGTGATCAACGCGCCACAGCGTGAGCAGCGCTCTGTGCTGGCCGGCGCCGCGGACAGTGCTGCCACGCAAATCAGTACGAACGAGGTGGCATTGGACAAGTTTGCCGTGAGCGATGCTGACAGTTCAGCACAGGCCGGCTTCGATGACCTGTCTTCGCGCGCGAAGGCTTCGGCGGCGAGTCGCGCACCCGCGGACCAGGTCAAGGACCTGAAGCTCGAAGACAACTTCCAGGTTGCCGCCGAGGCGGAGGCGGAAGCCGCGGCGCAACTCGTGATCACCGGCAAACAGGCCGAGGGCAAGCGCCTGCGCAAGGAAAAAGTGAATCTGCCGCAAACCCTGGCGTCGTCGTCGCCGGCCAGCGAGGTACGCCTGGCCGAAAATGATCAAGCGGCCAGTGGGTCATTGCCGCGCCAGCAGAACATCCGTATCGAGACCTTCGAGAGCAAGGTCGAGCCGATGGAATTTGCCTTGCTCGACAGCGGCCATTTCGTGCTGTTTCGTCGCGTCTGGCACCGCGACCAGCGCTACGTACAGGGCGCGTTGATCGACCAGGCGACGTTTATCGATGGCTTGATCAGCTCGGCATTCCGCGAATCCAGCCTGTCGTCGATGAGCGATTTGATCGTGGCCTATCGGGGCACGATCCTGCGCCAATATGCCGCCAACTACAGCCGTCTCTACCGGCCCGGAAACGACCAGGAAAACAGCGACCTGCTTTACCAGGGCAGGATGATTGCACCCTTTGGCGATGTCGAGTTGATCTACACGCTGGCGCGCCTGCCGGTCGGTGCCGGCGGCCAGGTGATCATCTGGTCGGCACTGGTGATCGCCGTGGTACTGATCGGCGGCTGCCTGATGCTGTTGCGGCTGGGGCAACGGCAATTGGCGCTGGCGCGCCAGCAGCAGGACTTTGTGTCCGCGGTCAGTCACGAATTGAAGACGCCGCTGACATCGATCCGCATGTACGGCGAGATGCTGCGTGAGGGCTGGGCCGACGAAGCCAAACGCAAGACTTACTACGACTTCATCTTTCACGAGGCGGAGCGCCTGACCCGCCTGATCAATAATGTTTTGCAGCTGGCGCGCCTGTCGCGCAACGAACAGGCGGCCAGTATCAGTGCGGTGACCGTCGGCGACGCACTGGCCGAGCTCGAGCCGCGCCTGCTGACGCAGCTGGAACCATCCGGATTCAGCCTGAACATCGGTGGTGACGCAGCGGTGCTTGTGGTGCCGATCCACATCGACGTCGACTGGTTTATCCAGATCTTTATCAACCTGGTCGATAATGCCGTCAAGTTTTCGGCTAACGCGGCCCACCGCAGCGTCGATATCGAGTATCGACAGTTGCAGGACGGACGCGTCCAGTTCGCGGTGCGCGATCATGGCCCGGGTATCGAGGCGGACCAGATGAAAAAAATCTTTACCCTGTTTTACCGCTCCGAAAACGAACTGACCCGCGAAACCGTCGGCACCGGCATCGGGCTCGCGCTGGTGCAGCAGCTGGCGAGCGCGATGCGTGCCGAGGTCGATGTCGTCAATAGCGATCCCGGCGCCGAATTCCGCGTGCGCTTCCCGACTACCGGGTAATCCCGATGTCATGCATTCCTCTGGCTGAAAAGCGGATCGTTTGCTGATATGGTGGCGCCGTTATTGAGCGGCACACTGAAGAGCGGAAAATGTCACAGGACAAGGCTGAAACCGGGCGGTTACAGGAGTTACTGGCGCGTGTGGGTGGCGGTCTCGATCAATTCCTGAAATTTGAACATGCGGACGCCATCAGCCGCCAGCAGAACTGGCGCGCGGCACTGCTGCAACCGCTGCCACAGCAGGGTGTGGGTATCGACGAGGTCGTGCGTGAACTACTTGAGCAGGTGATTCCAAATGGCTCGCCGGTGAGCAAACCCGGGTTTACCGCGTTCATCACCACCGGTGGCACCAGTGCATCCACGCTGGCCTCGACCGCCGCCAGCATTGCCTCGCCGCAACGTTACATGGCAACAGCCTTCAATCTGCTCGAAGAATTGTCGCTGGACTGGCTCGCACAAATGTTCGGTCTCGGTGCGATGCAAGGGATTTACAGCAGTGGCGGCTCGGTGGCCAACCTGGTGGCGCTCGGTGCGGCGCGCCAGTCCGCGTTCGAGAAGCTGGGGCGAGATCCTGCGCGCGACGGGGTCGATCGTGCCGTTGGTATCTACGCCAGTAGCGAATGTCATCACACCATCCAGCGTGCCGGCGGTGTGCTCGGCATCGGTCGCCGGGCGATCAGGCCGATCGTCTGTGATGAGCAGGGTCGTATGCTGCCCGGCGCGTTGCGCAGCGCAATTGAACAGGACCTGGCAGCCGGTGTTGTGCCGATGGCGATCGTCGCCAACGCCGGCACTACCAATACCGGTGCGATCGATCCGTTGTTGGCCATTGGTGAAATCGCACGCGAGTTTGCTGTCTGGTTCCATATCGACGGCGCCTATGGCTTGCCCGGCGTGCTGGATGAGCGACTCAGCCATGCCTATCGTGGCCTGGAACTGGCGGATTCGATCATTGTCGATCCGCATAAATGGCTGGGGGCGTCGGTCGGCGTCGCCGCGACCTTTGTGCACGACCGCAGCGTGCTGGAACGCGCTTTCACCCAGGAGGCCGCCGACTATCTCGAGGGCACGCTCGATCATGCCGATGCCTCGGCGCAGATCGAACACTCGATGGATGATTTTGGCGTGCCCTATTTCAATTACGGCACTGAGTTGAGCGCACCCTGTCGCGGTGTCGGGGTCTGGGCGCTGATTCGCGAAATCGGCGTCAGCGGCATGCGTGAGCGCATCGTGCGCCACAACGATATGGCGCGTGCGCTGGCGGATTACTGTCGGCAGCATGACAACCTCGAATTATTGCTCGAACCGACGCTGTCGGTGTGCTGTTTCCGCTACCGCTCAGCCGCGATCAGTGACCTCGATCAGTTCAATCAGAAACTGGTCAGGCGCTTGATCCGCGAAGACGAGTTCATTCCGAGTACCACGCGCGTCAACGGCCAACTTGCCATTCGGCCGTGCTTTCTGGGTGCGCGTGCGGAATCTGACCAGGTCACTGGACTGGTTCAGGCCGTGCTTAGGATCGGTGTGGAGTTGGTCGCTGAATCGAATTAGTCGGGGCGAATCCCCGAATATTTTGTAATTTCTTTCGTGAACCCTAATAATCGCGCTTTTTACCCTGCGCCTGGAATATCGATGTCCGAATCTGTGAAATTGTTTGAATCCCTGACGATACGGGGCTGCACGCTGCCGAACCGTATCGTGGTCTCGCCGCTGTGCCAGTACTCGGCCGTCGACGGGTTTGCACAACCCTGGCATTTCGCCCATCTGAGCGCATTTGCGCGCGGCAAGGCGGGGCTCGTTTTCACCGAAGCGACGGCGGTCGAAGAGCGTGGCAGAATAACGGCGCGCTGCCTCGGTATCTGGAGCGATGCCCAGGCCGAGGCATTGCGACCCACGGTCGAATTTATCGCGTCGATGGGTTGTGTCCCGGGCATGCAACTCGCGCATGCCGGGCGCAAGGCGTCGACCCGTGTGCCGTTCGTTGAAAAAGGCGGCAGCCCGTTAACGGCAGAGGACGCCGCGCGTGGCGAAAAACCCTGGCAGGCGGTCGCACCGTCGGCGTTACCGGTAAGCGATGGCTGGCCACTGCCACGCGAACTCGACACTAACGATCTGGCCGAGATCAAGGCGGCTTTTGTGGCGTCGACCCGGCGCGCGCTCGCCATCGGTATCAAGGTGATCGAATTACACATGGCGCATGGTTACCTGCTGCACAGTTTTCTGTCGCCGCTCGCCAATCAACGCGTGGATGAATACGGTGGCGACATCGATGGGCGTATGCGCTTTCCGCTCGAAGTGGCACAGGCGGTGCGTGCGGCGATGCCCGATGAAGCGCCGCTATTTGTCCGTATCTCGGCTATCGATGGCCGCGAAGGCGGCTGGACACTCGAGGATTCGGTAGTCCTTTGCGCACACATGGCGCGCATCGGTGTCGATGTCGTCGATTGTTCCTCGGGCGGTATCGGCGGCGCACCGCGCTTTCGCTGCGACGATAGCGGTAAACCTTTAAGCACCGACTCCGCACGCCTGCCGGGTTTCCAGGTGCCGTTTGCGCAGCGCCTGCGCGAGCAGGCCGACATCAAGTCGATGGCAGTGGGCGTCATCATCGATCCGCAGCAGGCCGAGGAGATCCTGCAAAGCGGAGCTGCCGACCTGGTCGCATTGGGTCGGGAGTTGATGTACGACCCGTTCTGGCCGTTGCATGCCGCCGCCGCGCTCGGGGTCGATCCAGAGTTCAAACTGTGGCCCGAGCAATACGCCTGGGCGGTCGATCGTCGGGCCCAGATCAAGCGCATGAACCAGTAGCTCCAAAGGTGACTGGCGTATTGCTTTGCTAAGTTCTGCGCCGCGATCCACGAGATCAAATCGGCTCTCCCACGTGCGCGAAGATCTCTGTTACCATTGCATTTTTTAACTGTGAAGATGACTCGATATGGCTCGAAACGATTTCAATTTCGGCAGTTTTTTACTGCGCTTCGTCTTTGCCCTGGCACTGGTTTTTCTGACCTATAACCCGAGCGAGTATTCCTGGGTGGCGTGGTTGATGTCGGAGACCCCGATGGTCTACAAGGCCGCGGCAGCGGTCGTGCTGTTGATTGGCTGGGCCATGTATCTGCGCGCGACCTGGAATTCGCTGGGTCCAGTAGGCATGGTGCTCGCCGGTGCATTTTTCGGCATCGTGATCTGGCTATTGATCGAGTGGGGCCTGGTCGCGCTCGATGACAGTGCGACGCTGCAGTGGCTAGGGCTGTTTGTGTTGAGCGGTGTGCTCGCGGTCGGGATGTCCTGGTCGCACGTCAGGCGCAGAATGTCGGGTCAGTACGATACCGATGAGATCGAAGGCTGATCTGGTCGTCCTGGTTCTGCTGTCGAGTAGCCTGTGGGTGCCGGTAATGGCCGATAACGTGATCTTGTTGCACGGCCTGGCGCGCAGCGAAAAATCGATGCTGGCGTTGCAACGCGCGCTCCAGCAAAAGGGTTATTGCGTGACCAACGTGGCATACGACTCGCGTCACGGAGATATCGAAACGATGGCGGTGGATGCCATCGAACCGGCACTGGCAGCCTGTGCCGATGCAGAGCGTATACATTTTGTGACGCATTCGCTGGGCGGTATCCTGGTGCGCCAGTTTCTCGCCCATCACGAGATCGATAATCTGGGCCGAGTCGTCATGCTCGGACCGCCCAACAAAGGCAGTGAGGTGGTCGACAAGTTACGCGATGTTCCCGGTTTTCATTTCATCAATGGGGACGTCGGACTCCAACTCGGAACCGGTGCAGCCAGCCTGCCCAATCAACTTGGCCGGGCGAATTTTGACCTCGGTATTATTGCCGGCACACGCAGTGTCAACCTGATCCTTTCAACCATGATTCCGGGCATCAATGACGGCAAGGTTTCGGTCGAAAGCACGCGTCTCGAGGGTATGCAGGATCACATTGAAATGGAGGTCACGCACCCTTTTATGATGAATAACGATGCCGTTATCGAACAGGTGGTTCACTACCTGACAACCGGCAGCTTCAAGCGCAGCAACTAAGCCCCTGATTTAGCCGCTAGACGTCGTAGGTTGAGGAGGCAGTACTCCCGCCACGCCCCGTCCAGTTGGTATGGAAGAATTCACCCCTCGGTCTGTCAATGCGCTCGTAGGTATGGGCCCCGAAATAATCCCGTTGTGCCTGTAACAGATTGGCGGGCAGGCGCTCTGAGCGATAGCCGTCGAAGTAACTTAGTGCCGAGGTCATCGAGGGTGCGGCAACCCCGTGACTTACTGCGGCCGCGGCGATGCGGCGCCAACCGGCCTGGGCACCGTCGATTTTGTCGCGGAAGTAGGGCGACAGCAGTAAATTGGGCAGCGTCTGATCGGCGTCAAAGGCGTCCTTGATACGGCCCAGAAAGACCGAACGAATGATGCAGCCACCTCGCCACATCAGCGCGATTCCGCCGTAGTCCAGATTCCAGTCGTATTCGCCTGCCGCTTCGCGCAACAGCAGGTAACCCTGTGCATAGGAGACGATTTTGGATGCGAGCAAGGCTTGCCGGAGATCCTCGATAAAAGCCTGTCGGTCACCCTCAAAGCGGGTCCCGGGGCCCTTCAGTAAACGCGATGCCTGCACACGCTCGTCTTTTTGTGCTGATAAAAATCGGGCCGAAACGGCTTCGCTGATCAGGGTCAGTGGAATGCCGAGTTCCAGGGCGGCTATGCCGGTCCATTTACCGGTGCCTTTCTGGCCGGCGGTATCGAGAATTTTTTCCACCAGGGCCTCACCGTCTTCTTCATAGGCGAGGATGTCGCGGGTGATCTCGATCAGGTAACTGTCGAGTTCACCTTTGTTCCAGTCGGCAAACACTTCGTGCATTTCAGCCGGGGCCATGCCCAGTAACTGCTTCATGATCTGGTAGGCTTCGCAGATCAACTGCATATCGCCATACTCGATGCCGTTGTGCACCATTTTGACAAAATGACCAGCCCCGTCCGCGCCGACCCATTCGCAGCAGGGAGTGCCGTCTTCGACGCGCGCCGCGATGCCCTGAAAGATCGGCTTGACCGATTCCCATGCGGCGGGGGAACCGCCGGGCATGATGGACGGGCCGGTTAGTGCGCCTTCCTCACCGCCGGAGACACCGGTGCCGATAAACAGCAGGCCCTTGCTTTCCAGGTAGCGGGTGCGGCGGATGCTGTCGCCGAAATGCGCGTTACCACCGTCGATGATGATATCGCCGGGCTCAAGGTGTGGGATCAATTGTTCGATAAAATCGTCAACGGGCGCTCCGGCCTTGACCATCAGCATGACCTTGCGCGGTGATTCCAGCGATGCGACCAATGCCTCCACCGACTTTACGCCACGAATGTTTTTACCCGCTGCGCGACCACTGATGAAGTCGTCGACCTTGTCCGTCGAGCGGTTATAGGCGGTCACGGTATAGCCCTTGCTTTCCATGTTCAGGATCAGGTTTTCACCCATAACCGCGAGGCCGACCAGGCCGATATCAGACAGTGCTTTCATAGTGGAGGAATCAGCTGCAATAAAACGCCGCATAATACCACCGGCAGCCTGTGACCAGGAAATAAAGCTGACGTTTGGCTGTCCCCCGGGATCCGCGGCAGCCGATTAGCCGTTAATCGTGCAGCGGGTCAGGCAATTAACTGCGGCATGAACAGGGTCGCCAGGCTCAAAACCAGGAAGAAGCCGGCCATGTCGGTCACCGTGGTCAGCAACGGCCCCGATGCGACCGCGGGATCGATACCGAAGTTCTTCAATATGAGCGGCACGGTGCCGCCAATCGAAACCGCGATCAAGGTGTTCGATGCCAGTGCGAGCCCGATGACCAGGCCGAGAAAGGCATTGTCTTTCCACACCCAGGCGACGATACCGATCAGAATCCCGAGCACGATACCATTGATGATGCCAACGCCGAGTTCCTTTTTCAGCACGTGAAACAGATCCACCGGACGCGTCAGGCCAAGCGACAACTCGCGCATGCTGACGCCGACCGCCTGGTTACCCGAGCAACCACTCATGTCCGACACCATCGGCAGAAAAATCGCAATTGCGATGACCGCCGTCAGGGTTTCTTCGTAGGCGGAAATGACGCTTGCGGCAATGATGTTGAGGACGATATTGGATGATAGCCAGGCCAGGCGGCGCCTTGAGCGCAGCAGGGTGGGCATCGAACGCAATTCGTCACCAATTTGCTGGCGCGACAGGCTCTCGTGTTCGGCGCGCTCGAGTTCGGCCTCGGCCAGTTCGATGCGCGACACAACGCCGAGCAGGATGCCGGTGGCATCCACCACCGGGACACCCAGAAACGGGTTTTCGTCGAACAGATCGACCAATTCTTCCTGGTTGGTTTCGGGTTTGACCGAAATCGGCTGGTGCAGGATATCGGCGAGCCTTACCGCACGCCTGCTGCGCAGCATGTCGCGCAAGGACACCACCCCGACCAGTCTGCCCGCGTCGTCGACGATGTAGGGGTGCTGGCCACGGTAACGCTCGAAAGAATCGTCCCCCTCGATCAGGCGCTTGAGCACTGCACCGACAGTTTCGTCGATCAGGAAGGTGAAGGTTTCCAGCTCCATCAAACCACCGGCGGTATCGGGATCGTACTGTGAAAGGCGGCGCAGATTTTCGGCGCTTTCGAATTCCATCTCGGCAAGAATTGCTTCGGATTCCTGCATCTCCAGGTCTTGCAGGATATCGGCCTGGGTATCGGTATGCAGCTCGCCCATGATCCTGGCGGCGACCGTGGAATCGAGATTTTCCATCATCGTGACCGCGAGCTCTGCGGGCGCCTCTTCGATCAACTCGGCGGCCGCTTCGGGCGCCAGCATGGTCATCAGGTCATCGCGATCGCTGGCATCCATCAGCGACACTTGTCGCAATGCTTCCTGGTTGGACAGGTTGTCGACAATTTCCGCGACCTGCGCCTCATCGGCGGCATCCAGTGCAGTCTGCAAAGTGTCTTTGGACTTTTCGAGGTCCTCGGTATCTTCCTGTTTTGGCAGTTCGCTCATGGCATCTGGGTCCCTTGGTGGTTCGATTCTGGCGCCAATGGTGGCGGCTGGGGGAGTTAATGTAAAGTGAGCATCGGCATAAATGCCGCATCCACAATCAATCCCCGGTAGGCAGTAAAAGCTTGATCTAGATAGCTTTCGACGCTTTTGTAGGTGGTCGTTGGTTATTGCCAGGAAGAACAGGGCTGGCAGTCGCCCGCGTTCTCAGCAGCGGCTGATCGCTGTGCTTTTTAGGTGACTTGAGCCCGGTGCCCCCGACTGGTGCCAGATTGCCTCAGTCATTACTGGCGAGGTCAGCGACGGTATCCGCGTAGTCCTGCAGTCGATTGACCGCATGCTGCAGCTGGGCCTTGCGCAGCAAGCCACTGATTTCTTCAATCGCCTGTGCATAGGCCTGCCAGTAGGCTCGGCGAACGGGTTCGAAACTGCGGGCATAATCGCTCGCCGGATCAAGCAGGATGAATTTCAACTGTTGCCGGGACAAACCCTCGGTCGCAGCCGCGCGCAGGGCGTCGAGCAGTGCCCGTTGGCGCGCTTCGCGATAGTTTATCCAGGCTGGGTAAAACTCGGGCAGTTGTTGCAGGCGCAAGCTGATCTTTTCACGCTGCAGCTCGTCGAGCTTGCCGAACCAGTCTTGCAGCCGTTTAAGGCCGCGTTGCACGCGAAATATTTCGCGTTGTTGCGCCGACATCTGCAGGTAATCCCGGTATTCTTCCGCTTCGTCATGAAAATACTGCTGGAAGTGTTCGATCTGAGCCGCGGACAGGGTGAGCGCGAGATCGCCGAGGTCGTCGACCGCCTGTGTCAATGAACGCCGCCAGGCAAGCCGCAGATCGTCATAAATCTCGAGAAACTCCACCGCCGTAATGCCATCGGCGATGGTGGTCGCGGCAACATTCATGGACTGCTGGTAACGTGGCAGCTCCTGTTGTCGATGCCAGGCGAAAAACTTTTGCAGACGCAGGTCAAGCTTGCTTTGCTGTGCTTCATCGAGGTCGAAAGCGTCATCCAGCTTGCTGGCGACAAAGGATGGCGCATTGTTGTAGGCAAAACCGAGGGCGCTGCAGCCCGTTGTCAGTAGCGTTGTGATGGTAACAAAGCAAAGGAGGTAATATCGCCTCATCGTTGCACACCCGGGGTTCAGATTATCTTAATGGTTTGGGCAGCGGGAAAATGACATCTTCGCTAAATCCAAGAGACGACGCCTTGCCGCCACCGTTCGCCTGCAGATAACTGACCACATTGTTGACCAGTAGTTCAGGTGCAGAGGCGCCCGCGGTGACCCCGATACAGGTTTTGTTTTGCAGCCACTCGAGATTGATGTCCGCATCGCTGTCGATCAGGTAACCCTCGATATTTTTATTTTCGGCAATTTCGCGCAGGCGATTTGAATTCGAGCTGTTGTTCGATCCGACCACCAGAATCAGGTCGCAACGTTCGGCCAGTTGTTTAACCGCATCCTGCCGATTTTGGGTGGCATAGCAGATGTCTTCCTTCTTCGGTCCCTGGATTTTCGGGAATACCGCGTGCAGGCTGTCGATGACGATTGCCGTATCGTCTTTGGACAGGGTAGTTTGTGTGACGTAGCGTAACTGGTCGGGATTGCGAACATTGAGCGTTTTCACGTCTGCGGACGACTCGACGAGGTAGATGTCGCCACCGTTGCTGCGCTCGTATTGCCCCATGGTGCCTTCCACTTCGGGGTGGCCGCGGTGGCCGATCAAAATGGTTTCGATGCCTTTGCGACTGTAGCGACTGACTTCCATGTGCACCTTGGTAACCAGTGGACAGGTCGCGTCAAACACCTTCAGCTTGCGTTGTGCCGCCTCCCGTTGTACTGCCCTGGATACGCCGTGGGCACTGAAGATGACGTAATTATCGTCCGGCACCTGGTCGAGTTCATCGACAAAAATGGCGCCCTTTTGCTTGAGGTCGTCGACGACGAAGCGGTTGTGCACCACTTCGTGGCGCACGTATATCGGTGCGCCGAATAGCTGGATTGCGCGTTCGACGATTTCGATGGCGCGATCGACGCCGGCGCAGAAGCCGCGCGGGTTGGCAAGCAGGATATCCATTAATGCAGGGTCTTGGGTTCGGTTGTGTCGTTATCGACGGCGACTATCTTAACGCTATAGCGAACGGTTTGGCCAGCCAGCGGGTGATTCAAATCGACCTGCACCTGGTGGTCGTCAAAACTGATTATCGTGCCCGGCAGCGTATCACCGTCCTCATTGGCGAACTCGATGATCAGGCCGGGTTCGAGCTCGAGACCCGGATCGAACTCGGCGCGCGGAAAGGCTCGAAATAGCGTCTCGTCGACAAATCCGAAGGCGAGATCGGGGCCGATATCGATAGTCTGTTCATCGCCCTCACTCAGGCCGATCAGCGCCAGTTCAAGGCCTTCGGCCATTTCTCCCTTGCCGAGCGTTACCGTCATCGGTTCATCGGTGAAGTTTTCTTCCAGCATCTGATCGTCAGTTAGTCCGAGCCGGTAGTACAGCGTTACCCGGCTGTTGCGTTCGATCTTGCTCATGCAGCTAACCGCTTACTGACTGGCTCAATCCCGAGATATCTCATTGCAGGCGTACTAGTCGCTGTCGGCTTTTCGAGGGCCGTAGAAACTGCTTAATATCAGTAGCGCTGCACCGACGCTGATCGCGGCATCGGCAATATTGAAAGCGGGAAACGGGTAACTGCCGAGCCATACCTGGATGAAGTCGATGACGTGACCGAGCAGGATTCGATCGATCAGGTTGCCGATCGCACCACCGAGAATCAGGCTGAGTGACAGTGCCGTCAGCGAGTCGCCAGGCTCCAGCTTGCGGATCCATTGCACAATAACCAGGCTGACGACGATGGCAATAGCGGTAAACATCCAGCGTTGCCAGCCACCGGCATCGGCCAGCAGGCTAAAGGCAGCACCGGTGTTATAGGTCAGGTACCAGTCGAAGTAAGGCATCAGATTGAGCGGTTGGTGCAGGCTGAGTTGCGCCTCGGCGATCTGCTTGGTGACCTGGTCGATTATGATCACGCCGAGACTGAGCCATAACCATTTAAGCTGGGGAGTTACGATTGTCATTCGAAAGTCATATGGCCGTTGCGGTCCTAGACGTAAGCGCGCGGTTCACCGTCACCTTCGATGTTCTCGATACAGCGCCCGCACAGCTCCTCGTGGGCGGCGTGCAGACCAACGTCCTCGCGGTGATGCCAGCAGCGCACACATTTGCTAAAGCCACTGGCGCTGGCCTCGATGCGAAAATGGCTGCCATCGGCCAGGGTAATGAGATCTGCGCCATCGGTTTCGCCCAGTGGCGTCAGTGTTGCCGACGATGTGATCATGACAAAGCGCAGCTCTTCGTTCAGAACCTGCAGGCGTTCGACCAGTGAGCGGTCGGCATAGACGATGACATCGGCGTCGAGGCTCGATCCGATTCTGCCTTCCTTGCGCAAACCCTCGAGCGTGCGCGTAACCTCGGTGCGGACCTGCTCGACGACATCCCAGGCAGCTGCATCAATGTCGCTGTTGGCGTAGGCGAAAAGCCCGTCATACCATTCCGCGACGAACACGCCAAGGTCATCGCGCACCCCGGGCATGTTTTCCCAGACTTCATCGGCGGTGAAACTCAAGATCGGTGCGATCCAGCGCGTCATGGCCTCGAGCACGTGGTACATCGCGCTCTGGCAGGAACGCCGTGCACGCGAATCGGCCTGCGTCGTGTACTGACGGTCCTTGATGACGTCAAGATAAAAGCCGCCCAGTGTCTCCGAACAGAAATTATGGATTTTCTGCATCGCAATGTGAAACTGATAGTCGTTGTAGTGTTGCTGTAACTGCAGCTGCAACTCGAGCGCTTCGGCAACAATCCACTGGTCGAAGGCGAGCATATCGCCAGCGGCAAGCAAATGCCTGGCGGGATCGAAGCCATTGGTGTTGGCCAGCAGGAAACGCAGGGTATTGCGAATACGACGGTAGGAATCCGCGGTACGTTTCAGGATTTCGTCAGAAATCGTCATTTCGCCCGAGTAATCCGTCGATGCCACCCACAGGCGCAGGATGTCGGCGCCAAGTGAATTGGTCACCTTGATCGGGGCGACAACGTTACCGACCGACTTCGACATCTTCATGCCCTTGGCGTCGACCGTGAAACCGTGAGTCAACACCTGGCGGTAGGGCGCCTGACCGTGCATCGCGCAGGATGCCAACAGCGACGAGTGAAACCAGCCACGGTGCTGATCCGAGCCTTCGAGGTACATGTCGGCCGGAAAGTTGAAACGATCGTCCTGTTGCAGCACGCTGTAATGGGTGGTGCCGGAATCGAACCAGACGTCGAGCGTATCGCTGAGCTTGACGTAATCGTCTGCATCATCACCGAGCAGCTCGCGTGCATCGAGCGAAAACCAGGCCTCGATACCACCCTGCTCGATGCGCATGGCCACCATCTCGATCAGTTCGGCAGTACGAGGGTGCAGTTCGTTGGTCTGTTGATGCATGAACAATGGAATCGGTGAGCCCCAGTAACGCTGCCGCGAAATACACCAGTCCGGCCGTTTTTCAATCATGCTCTCGATGCGAGCCTGTCCCCAGCCGGGCACCCAGCGTACTTTCTTGATTTCAGCCATGGCGAGGTCACGCAGTCCGGCCTGTTCCATGCTGATGAACCACTGCGGCGTAGCGCGAAAGATGATCGGAGACTTATGCCGCCAGCAGTGCGGGTAGCTGTGCTGGTATTTTTCCACATGGATGAGGGCGTTGTTTTCCTTGAGCACTTCGATGACGTGATCATTGGCGCTGAACACGTGCTCGCCGGCGAAAAATTCGGTATCCGGCAGAAAACAGCCGTTACCACCGACCGGATTGTAGATGTCGAGACCGTATTTGCGACCCAGCACAAAATCGTCCTGGCCGTGGCCGGGTGCCGTGTGCACTGCGCCCGTACCCGCTTCGAGGGTGACGTGATCACCGACCACCAGCAGCGAGTGGCGCGCGTAAAACGGATGTTGCAGCAGCAGACCTTCCAGGGCATCACCCTTGGCACGGGCCACGACCGTTGATTCGCTGATGCCGTAACGCGCAAGCGCCGCCTGCGCCAGGCCTGTGGCGAGCAACAGGCGCTCGCTGCCGAGATCGCTCTCGACCTGCAACAGGACATATTCCTCCATCGGGTTGAGTGCGACCGCGAGGTTGGCCGGCAAGGTCCAGGGAGTGGTGGTCCAGATCAGTACCGACAGGGGCCCTTCACCCGGCCCGTCGGCTTCGATGGTCAGTGCCGCGATAAACGCCGCTTCATCCACTACGCGAAAGCGCACGTCGATTGCCGGAGACGTTTTATCCTTGTAGTCGACCTCGGCCTCGGCCAGCGACGAGGCGCAATCAATACACCAGTGCACCGGCTTGTCGCCGCGTACCACGTGTCCATTTTCGATGATTTTACCGACCGCGCGCACGATGTTGGCTTCGGTTGCGAAATTCATCGTCAGGTAAGGGTTGTACCAGTCGCCAAGCACACCGAGCCGTATGAAGTCGACGCGTTGCTTGTCGATCTGCTTGAGGGCATAGTCGCGGCAGGCCTGGCGGAATTCGTCGGCTTCGACTTTGACGCCGACCTTGCCGATGGTCTTTTCCACCTGGTGTTCGATCGGCAGACCATGACAATCCCAGCCAGGTACGTAAGGTGCATCTTCGCCGTTCAGGGTGCGCGACTTGACGATCATGTCTTTGAGGATCTTGTTGACCGCATGGCCGATGTGAATATCGCCGTTGGCGTAGGGTGGGCCGTCGTGCAGCACGTAGCGTTTACGCCCGCTGCGCGCCTTGCGAATCATCTGGTAGAGATCTCGATCCTGCCATTTCTGCAGGCGTTCGGGTTCACGATTGGCGAGATTACCGCGCATCGGGAACTCGGTATCGGGTAAATTCAAAGTGGATTTATAGTCAGCCAACGGTCATTCATCTCGTTTAAACATCGCGATCAGGTTTGTCGATCAAGATTGTTGATCAAAAAAGGCTTTCGCCTTTTCGGTATCCTCTGCGATATGGGCGCTCAATTCCTCGAGCGAATCAAATTTCTCTTCGTTGCGAATCTTGTGCAAAAACTCGACTTCGACGCGATAGCCATAAACATCCCGATCAAAATCGAGAATGTAGACTTCGAGGATGGTATCGACGCCGTTAACGGTTGGGCGGGTGCCAATGCTGGCTACGCCCCTGAGCCCGCGATTATCTATTCCTTTCACCTGAACCGCAAATATTCCTTTAACGATCAGGGTTTTATCGCCCATCTTGATATTGATGGTGGGATAACCGAGCTCGCGCCCGAGTTTTTGTCCATGAGCGATTCGCCCTGACAGCGAATAGGGCCGCCCGAGCAATTCGGCTGCCGAATCGAAATCGTCCCGTTGGATGCATTCCCGCACACGCGTGCTGCTGATGCGTGCGCCATCATGCAGCAGGGTTTCGGTCTCGTCGACGCGAAAGCCGAAACGTGCGCTGTTTTGCTGTAGAAAGCTGAAATTGCCCTGGCGGTTGTGACCAAAATGGAAATCGTCGCCGATGACCAGGTGCCGGGTTTGCAGGCTGTCGATCAATATTTTCTGCACGAAATCTTCGGCGCTCGCCGCCGCGAGTTCAGCGTCGAAACGCAGGCACAGCAGGTAGTCGATTTGCTGCGCTTTCAGGTAGGCGATTTTCTCGCGGAAGCGAGCCAGTCGTTTGGGCGCCTTGTCGGCGGCAAAAAATTCGATTGGCTGCGGTTCGAAGATGATCACCACCGTGGGCAGGTTGGTGTCGGCGGCAACCCGGCGTAACTGGCGGATGACGGTTTGATGGCCACGGTGAACACCATCGAAATTGCCAATCGTCACCGCGCTCGCGCGCAATGGGTTCGTCAAGTTGTAAAGACCTCTAATCAGTTTCATATCGAGTGGGATCAGGCGATGAAGTGATGCCGGCGAAATCCCATTATCCAAAGCATTGCGCCGTAACACAAGATAGCAGGCCCTATCAGCCAGAGCAGCTCGGCCAGTCGCTGATGCCAGCGCCATTCGCCCCACTGGGCGATTTGCGGCAGCATGAAGTAAATCAGTGCGCTCATCACCACGCAGCCACAGAGGATCCTGAGCAGCGGTTCACTGAAAGTTGCGGGCGGACCCAGTATGGCGTCGCGGCGCAGTCCCCGCGCCAGGCGAAAAGCATTGAAATAGGCCGATGCGGTCGTCGCCAGCGCAAGTCCCACGTGCGGCGCAATAAATTCAGACTGCAACATCCACACCACCAGGACGACATTCAGCGCCATATTGATGATCATCGACTGGATCCCGATACGTACCGGGGTTTTGGTGTCCTGGCGGGCGTAAAATCCGCTCGCCAGGATCTTGATCAGGATGAACGCAGGCAGGCCGAGGCTATAAGCCATCAGGCTGTAGGCCGACATCATCGAATCGCTGTGTTTGAAGGCGCCGTATTCGAACAGGGTGGCGAGAATCGGTTGCGCCAGCAGGAACAGACCGATGGTCGCAGGTAGGGCAATAATCAGGGTGAGCTGAATGGCCCATTGCAGTGTTTTATTGAAACTGTCGTCCCCCTCCCGGTAGTGCGCCTGCGATAAATTGGGTAATACCACGGTGGCCAGCGCGATGCCGAATACGCCGAGCGGAAATTCGAGCAGGCGGTCGGAATAATAGAGCCAGGAGACGCTACCGGTGACCAGGAAAGAGGCGATGAAGGTATCAAATAACAGGTTGATTTGTGCCACCGAGGAGCCGAACAGCGCCGGAATCATCAATTTGATGATTTTTTGCACACCTTCATGTCGCCAGCCCCATTTGGGGCGTGGCAATAGTTCGGCCTGATACAGAAACGGCAATTGAAACAGTAATTGAGTGATGCCGGCAATTAACACACCCCAGGCGAGGCCGGTGATCGGCACATCGAGGCGTGGGCTCAGCCACAACGCGCAGCCGATCATGCTGAGGTTCAGCAGCACCGGTGTGAATGCGGGCACCGCGAAGCGTTTCCAGGTATTGAGTATGCCGCCTGCCATCGCCGTCATCGAAATCAGTAGAATGTAGGGAAAGGTGAGGCGCAGCATGTCGGAGGTCAGTTCGAACTTGGCGGGTTGATCGGCGAACCCGGCCGCGAAAACCGCGATTATCAACGGTGATGCAAACACCCCGAGCAGGCTTATCAGCAACAGGATGAACCCAAGCGTGCCGGCCACGCGGTCTATCAGATCGCGCGTCTGCACCATGCTGTTGCGGCTGCGATACTCTGACAACACCGGTACGAAAGCGAGCGAAAATGCACCCTCGGCAAACAGCCGACGCAGAAAATTGGGGATCTTGAAGGCGACAAAAAATGCATCCGCAGCATCGCTGGCAGAAAACAGTCGCGCAATGACAATGTCACGCAATAGCCCCAGCGCCCGCGATAACAGGGTCATCGAACCTACCGAAAGGGTGGATTTGATCAGTACACTCATGTCAGGGGTGGTTACCGTTGCGTCTCGGGGTGATAAAGGCGGCGAATTCTAGCATTGATTAAGCCGATGCCTAAATATACCGTAAGCAGCCATCGGCTCAACGAGTGACTCTATAGCAGTTATTTCGAGTTGACAGCGCCAGCCGCAGTGAAGATAATGCGCGCCTGATTTTTTAAGCCCGAATCCAGGAGCATACCTTGGCCAACTCAGCATCTGCGCGAAAGCGTGCGAACCAGTCCGAACAGCGCCGCCAGGCAAACGCCAGCCGCCGTTCAATGATGCGCACGCATCTAAAGGCAACCGTTGCCGCGATCGCTGCTGCCGATAAACCGGCTGCCGAGGCCGCGTTCAAGAAAGTCGTGCCGGTACTCGATCGCTCTGCAAACGTGGGGCTCATCAGTCACAACAAAGCGGCCCGCCACAAGAGCCGCTTGAATGCGCAAATCAAAGCACTGTAGGAAGCGCGTCTTCTGACAGGCAACTGGCCGGACTTTAGTCCGGCTTTTTTTTGCCTGCTATTCCTTTTACTATTCGGCGTGCCATTCCTGGCCGACCAGCGCCTGCTGCCCCGGTTTGACACGACCGAAGAAACTATCCCACCGTCTGTACCTTGCACGGCCCCCTGGGCGGGGACCGCCATGCTGATATCACCGTGCTCTAGAGACAGGGTAAAAACAAATCTGTTTGCGTAAAGCGGTTTTCGATTCGCTGTTGTGGTTCAGGCTGGATTAAGACTCCTGTCGTTAGAGTAGCGCCATGTTCAAGCGATACCGGAGATAAAAATGTTTACTCAATCACGCAAAAAGCTGGCAGTCATGGCCGCCACCGGCCTGGTAACATTGATGCTGGCGAGCACTCCAGCTCGCGCCAACCACGATCACGATATTGTCACGCCGCTGGTCGCGGGATTCGCGCTCGGTGCGCTGCTGAATTACGGTGGTAGTTCACACCATTATCAGCGTTACCAATATCAACGTCATGGGCATTATCGCCAGGGCTCTGGTCATGGCTCTGGTCATGGCTACAGCAACCATCACAACAATTTCCACGATAAAAGGGGCCATAACAACCACGGCCAGTACTCGCACAAGAAGCGTTACAGCTCGAGCCAGGGTGGCTACTACACCCCGCGTCACAAGTACTGAGTGCGCGGGTAAACGACGATGAAAACAATCACTATTGCGCTACTGTCAGCATTGTTGCTGGGAGCCGGTTCGATCGCCAACGCCGCCGATGAGCTGCAAACCAGCCGTTCGGCGGGCAAGTTGCGAATCGACCAGGCCACTGATTTATCCGCAGTACTCAAACAGCGCGAAGCGGTGAGCCGGGTTGCGGCAAAGGAGCCTGAAAACTATGCCGCAGGCACGGCAGCGCAGCTTTTTGACGGTGTTGCCAATCGATACGATCAATTATTCGAGATCTACGAGGCCGATGTGCAATTGCTATCCGACCTCGATGGTGACGGTTTCCATCATGCGATCAATGTTTTCTTCGATGTCGATGTCAGTGTCGACAGTGCGAGGGTTTATGCCAAGTTGTATCTCAGTCGTGAAGGCGCGCCCTGGAGCCAGTACTTCACCACCGACCTGTTCACCATACACGGCGATGATTTCAGCGACGCCTACGAAGTCGAAACCGAATTGATGGAAGGTTACGCGCCGGGCTACTACGCGGTGCTGGTTGAAATATACAGTCTGGACCATGCCTACATGGTCGCAAGCGCCGTACTCGATCACCATTCTCTCGGCAAGGACGTCATGATCGAAGATTTGTCCCGGGATGAACCCTATATCGACTCTTCGAGCGAATATTACGAAGAATACTACTATTCCAGCGGTGCCGGCAGCGTTGCTACGCTGCTGCTATTTTTCCTGATCATCCAGTTTGTGATTGCAGCCAGGGGGTCACTCGCGTTATCCCCGTTATTCCCCCGTAACGACGGCGACTATAAGAAAAATTATAAGACCCCCTGAGCTGCAATCCTCTTTTTTTGTGGGCATCTGGCGCCGCTATTTTCGCAATAGCGGCGTTATCTTTGTGCTCGGCCCGTCACGTACTTGATGTACGCTCCGGGCCTGCGCGCAAAGATGCCTTGCTCTTGCGAAAATATCGACGCCAGCTGCCCACAAAAACCGCACAGTGGCGGCAGGTGTTACGGTCGGAACTTATAGCGGCGTTATCTTTGTGCTCGGCCCGTCACGTACTTGATGTACGCTCCGGGCCTGCGCGCAAATGCCTT
>JAJDOF010000104.1 GCA_022340305.1 Gammaproteobacteria bacterium | reverse complement strand
GCGGGGATGACTGAGTCGAGTGATGGCTAGCAGGCGGTTTTTTGCTCACTCCAGGTATTCGCGTTTGGCGTGGGCGCCGACGTTACACAGGATTTCATAGGGAATCATCTGCGAACAATCGGCGAGATCGCAGACATTCGGCGAGCCACCAAACAGTGTTACCTCCTCTCCTACCCCGACTTTATCCACTGCACTGACATCCACCGTGATCATGTCCATCGAAACCCGACCGACGATATCGCACAGCTGGCCGTGTATCTCGACCTGTGCGGTATCGATCTTGTGGCGCGGATAACCATCGGCGTAACCGCTCGCGATCACCGCAATTACCATATCTTTATGACAGGTAAAGGTATTGGCATACCCAATCAGGGCCCCCCGGCGGTGACGATTGACAGCGAGGATCTTAGATTTCATCGTCATCACCGGGCGCAATTCACGTCGCACCATCTTGCGATCCGTCAGCGGATCGGCGCCATAAAGCGCGATCCCGGCCCTGACCCAAAGGCTATGCGTTTTAGGCCAGCCGAGGATCCCGGCGGAATTGGCAATACCCCATTCGTAATCTCCGAGCTGCAGCGAATTGACGGCGCTGATCTGGCTGTCAGTGAAGCGGCTGTCGACATCGTCAGCGCTTGCCAGATGCGTCATCAGGCGAATATTGCCGAGCGTATTGAAACTGGCCAGGAAGTTGATAATCGACTGCACCCGCTCGGGCGTAAAACCGAGCCGTCCCATCCCCGTATCGATTTTGATCCAGACATCGAGATCGTTGAGATCGGTCGCTGCCTGCAGACAATCGAGATGAAACTGGTGGTGTAACACCGGGTCTATCCGCTGTTCGATGCATACCTGCAGTTCTGCCGAAGAAATAAAGCCACCCATTACCAGGATCTTTTGCGAGATACCCGCTTTACGCAAGGCAAGCGCTTCACCGACTGCGGCAACCGCAAAGGCATCCGCATCGGGCAGCGCCGCGGCCACCTCGTTCGCACCGTGCCCGTAGGCGTCGGCCTTGAGCACGGCTATAAGCCGGCTACCACCGGCAACCTGCTTGAGATAGTGGTAATTATGCCTTAACGCGGTAAGGTCGATGATCGCGCGTGGGTGGCGGTTTGCTCCATGACTATTCAAACTCACTCCCGTATTGATCAAAAGCAAGATTTTCAAAACGCGTGTACTGGCCAAGAAAGGCGAGCTTGACCATACCGATCGGGCCGTTACGCTGCTTGCGAATCAGCAGTTCGGCAACACCCTTGTCGGCGCTTTCCGGGTTGTAGACCTCGTCTCGATAAATGAACAGAATAACATCGGCATCCTGCTCGATACTGCCCGATTCACGCAGGTCCGACATGACCGGGCGCTTGTCGGGGCGCTGTTCGACACTGCGGTTCAACTGCGACAATGCGATCACGGGCACCTGTAATTCTTTGGCCAGCGCCTTCAGCGAACGCGAAATCTCGGAGATTTCAGTCGCCCGATTCTCGGTAGTGCCGGCGACCTGCATCAACTGCAGGTAATCGATGATCACCAGGTCGATACCGTGTTCGCGCTTCAGGCGACGGGTACGTGCGCGCAATTCGGTCGGCGTCAGCGCCGGGGTATCGTCGATGAACAATTTCGACTTGGATAACATGTTGACCGACGAAATCAGGCGCGGCCAGTCGTGATCGTCGAGCTTGCCGGTACGCAGGTTGTGCGAGTCGATTCGCCCGAGCGATGACATCATGCGCAGCGCCAGCTGCTCACCCGGCATTTCCATGCTGAACACGGCAACCGAGCGCTCGTTATGCATCGCCGCATTTTCAGCGATGTTCATCGCGAAGCTGGTTTTGCCCATCGACGGGCGTCCGGCGATGATGATCAGATCGGAGCGTTGCAGGCCCGAAGTCTTTTCGTCAAACAGGTTGAAACCGGTGGCAATACCGGTAATCGATTCCTTGTTGCGGTACATTTCCTCGACGCGCTTGACTGCGCGCCCGAGCAAGTCATTGATGGCTTCGAAACCTTCTCGATTACCGGCACTCTGCTCGGCGATCATGAATACCTTGCGTTCGGCCTCATCAAGCAGTTCCTTGCTGCTGCGGCCGTCGGCGTTATAGGCACTGGCAGAAATCTCGTTGCCGATCTGAATCAGGCTGCGCAATATCGAGTATTCCCGCACAATATTCGCGTAGGCCCTGGTGTTTACCGCCGTCGGTGTGTCGTTAGCGAGAATACTGAGATATGCGAGACCGCCGATGGTATCCAGTTCGCCGCGCGAGCTCAGCCATTCCGATACGGTTACGACATCGTAGGGTTTGCTGTCTGCGGCGAGCGCACCGACGGCGCGAAAAATCAGGCTGTGATCATGGCGATAAAAGTCTGCCTCGACGACGATATCGGCAACGTCATCCCAGGAACGATTGTCCAGCATCAAGCCACCGATGACCGATTGCTCGGCCTCCAGCGAATGCGGCGGAACCTTGAGGTCGTCGACGCGCTGGCTAAGCTCGGTCAGGCGGGAGGTTATTTCAGACATGCGGGATCAGTATTACCATCGGGCCGTCATGATAAACCTTTTTTACCGAGCCAAAAACAGAAAGGCTGCACAAAAGGCAGCCCCCCGGGAAAATATCAGCGGACGAAATTATTCTTCGCCGATGATAACCACTGTTACCTGGGTATCGATATCGGTATACAGGTGAATGTCGACAAGGTGTTCGCCGACAACGCGCAGGGCACCTTCCGGCATGCGAATCTCGCTTTTTTCGACATTGCCACCCATGCTGGCGATTGCATCGCTGACATCGGCGACGCCGATGGAACCGAACAGCTTACCTTCCGAGCCGACGCGCGCGGTCACTTCGATGACACCCAGCGCTTCGATCTCCAGTTTGCGAGCATGCGCCTCCTGCTGGGCTTGCACAGCAGCCTTCTCGAGCTCGGCGCGAATCGCCTCGAATTCAGCCAGGTTAGCGGCAGTCGCCATTTTTGCTTTACCCTGGGGTACCAGGTAATTGCGCGCAAAACCAGATTTCACGCTGACCTTGTCACCAACAGCGCCCAGGTTTTCAACATTTTCCATCAGGATGACATCCATTGGATTACCTCTCGTCACGTTCATTATCATCATTTGGCTTTACCGATTTCTTACGGAAAACCAACCAGTTATCGATCACCCCGGTAACCGCGGTGAGTGCTACTACCTGGGGAAAAATCAGTAGTAGCCCATAAAACAGGCCAAGTAGCAGGCGCGCCTGGCGCCATGACCCCAACTTGCAATGCACCACGGCAATGCCCTGGAACATGAATGCGATCACTACCAGGAAAGCCAGGCTGACCAACCAGGCCTGCCCCAGCCAGAAGCTGAGGCCCATCAACACCAGCGCAAACGCGGCGGCCGATTTCCCGAGCACAAGCCCACGGAATTCCTGACCGAACCCGTTGGAGCCGGCCAGGCTGGCCTGCATCCAGCGCGCGACCAGCAGGATCAGCATGATGAACAAATAAACCATCGCCACCATCGCCAGCACG
This sequence comes from Gammaproteobacteria bacterium, assembly GCA_022340305.1. Classification (GTDB taxonomy): domain Bacteria; phylum Pseudomonadota; class Gammaproteobacteria. The sequence continues at coordinate 4,751 of JAJDOF010000104.1, read as the reverse complement.
AACAGGCGCAGTATCTGGATGTTTCGGTCCACCATCTCCTGCTGTTGCTGTGCGGCCTCGCCCAGGCGCTGTATCGCCTGGGTGATCAACTCGGCTTCCATCGATCCCCACAGCAGGTATTGCACGGCGATCGCGATCGCGCCCAGCGCTACCCCGACCAGCACGGTTAGCGCCAGGGACTTGGTGCTGCGCAGGGTTTGCGACAGCAGTATAATCGGCAACCACTGCACTAACCCGGTCCACAGGCCAAGTTCGGGGGCGTTTATCAGGGCCCAGGCCACCAAAGTGATGCCGAGCATTGAAACACCGATCGCCTTGAGCCCGGATAACGTCCCCTGGGTCAGTATGATCAGTCCCACCAATGCACAGGACAACAGCATGCTGAACGAGGCGAGCAACACTCCAATTACGTTATTGCCGGTCATCGGCGGTATGAAAACCGCCAGTACAGCCAGCAATCCTACGATGGCAGCGGCCTGGTAAGGGCCCTTCAGCGTATATCTTGCCAGTGCCAACAAACTGACACCCACCGTGAATTATCTCAGCTTGTGCTGATCGGTATACGGCAACAGCGAAAGAAAACGGGCACGCTTGATTGCCGTTGCCAGTTGGCGCTGATATCTGGCCTTGGTACCGGTCACCCGGCTCGGGACTATCTTGCCGGTCTCGGTGATATATTCCTTGAGGGTTTCCAGATCCTTGTAGTCGATCTGTTCAATTCCTTCTGCGGTAAACTTGCAGAAACGCTTGCGGCGGAAATAACGGGACATATTATTCTACTCCTGCTGCGGCAGTTTTCTCGGCGTCGTCCGACTCGGTTTCGGCGACAGCTTCTGCTGCTACCGGTTCATCAGCAGCAGCTTTTTCATCGGCATCTTTACTGCCTTCATCTTTCTTGACTTCGTCGTCACTGCTCGCAGAGGGCCTACGATCGCTGGACTTGGCTGATTCCTCGCGTTCGACTTCCTTCATCATCGCCGACTTTTCGGTCTCGGCTGATTTACAGGTGAGTGTCAGATGACGCAGCACTGCATCGTTAAAGCGGAAAGCGGACTCGAGCTCGTCGAGCACTTCCTGACTGCACTCGATGTTCATCAGCACATAATGGGCTTTATGGATTTTCTTGATCGGAAATTCGAGCTGGCGGCGGCCCCAATCCTCTTCGCGATGTACTCTACCGCCGGAATTGGTGATCATGCTGCGATAGCGTTCCACCATCGCTGGCACCTGTTCGCTCTGGTCAGGGTGGACCAGAAACACGATTTCGTAATGTCTCATTTGTTCTCCTCGTGGGATAATGCCCCCGGATCGCGCCCGTGGAGCAAGGAGTGATGCGGATCTTGTCATGCGACCCGGATCAAGGAGCGCGGATTGTACCCGAGCGTGACCCGGCCCGCAACAGGAATAAGCTGAAAATATACCGCTGAAGACACGCAGATTCAGGCGACATTGCGGGCCAGGACCGACCAGGACAGCGGTAACCCGCCAACCCTTCTGGGCCGGATCCTTCAGCCAGGTCGCTGTTTTTTGCCCCTTGCCTTGCTTGTCAAACTCTCGCGTGAGCGCAGAATTTCGTAAAGACAGATGCCGGTTGCAACCGAGACATTGAGGCTCTCCACCTGTCCGCGCATCGGCAAACTGATCAGGTGGTCGCAGGACTCCATCGTCAAACGCCGCAAACCAGATCCTTCAGCACCCATCACCAGGGCAATCGGCCCGCTGTAGTCGTGATCGTAGACGCTGTCGCTGGCGTCGCCACTGCTGCCGTAAAGCCAGACCCCGGCCTGCTTCAACTCCTTCAGGCAACGCGCCAGGTTGGTGACCTCGATGACCGGAACCGACTCGGCGCCCCCGGCGGCCACTTTACGCACCGTGGCATTGACCTTGACGGCTCGATCCCGCGGTATGATCACCGCGTCAACCCCGCAGGCGTCGGCGCTGCGCAGGCAGGCGCCGAGGTTATGCGGATCCTGGACGCCGTCGAGCACCAGCAGCAAGCTATCCGCGTTGATCGCATTCAGGCATTGCGCAAAATTCACGCTCGTCTGTGCTTCCAGGATTTGCAGCAAACAGCCCTGATGCTTGTCCCCACCGCCGAGTTGGGTCAGCCGTTCGCGCTTTTCCAGATGCACCTCGACGCCGGCGGCGCGCGCCTGGTCAAGCAACTGCAACAGGCGCGGGTTGCGTCCGTCCACGCAATACAACGCCATACAGCGAGCCGGTGCCTGCTTGATAAACCGCGCCACCGCGTGGATGCCGTAAACAAAACTGTCGCTCATCCGGTTGCTGATTTGCTCTTTTTGCTTTTCCTGTCCCGCTTGCCCGTTCTGAGATGTCCGCCAGCCTTGCTCTTGCGACCGCTCCTGCCTTTACCCTTCTTGCTTCGGGTTTTGCCAGCCGGTTTTTCAGCATCACTGCCGACCAGGTCGAAATCGATCTTGCGATCCTCCATGTTGACCCGCGCGACCACCACCTGCAGACGATCGCCGAGGCGGTAACTGCGACCGGTCAGTTCACCTACCAGCCGATGATGTGCCGGATCATACTGGTAATAATCCCGTTTCAACGCGGTTACGTGCACCAGGCCATCGATCAGCAGGTCATCGAGTTGCACGAATAGACCGAAATTAGTGACGGCATTGACGATACCGTCATATTGCCGGCCGATATGCTTTTGCAGGAACTCGCACTTGAGCCAGTCGGAGGCGTCCCGGGTAGCATCGTCGGCGCGCCGTTCGTAACGCGAACAGAGTTCGCCCAGCGCGGTCATTTTGGCAAGGTCATAACAATAACCGCTGATACTCTGATGCGCGATCCAGTGCTTTATGGCGCGATGTACCAGCAAGTCGGGGTAGCGGCGAATGGGTGAGGTGAAATGCGCGTAATCGTCCAGCGCAAGTCCAAAGTGACCGATGGTCGTATCCGGGCTGTAACAGGCTTGCAACATGGAACGCAGAATCACCGTTTGTATCATGTCGGCTTCGGGTCGCTCGCGTGCCTCGGCTACCAGTCGTGCATAGTCGGTCGGCGTCGGGTTTTCGGTGCCCATCGCGATACCGAAGCTGGCCAGAAATTCCTGTAAATTCGGCAACTTGTCGGCGTTCGGGCCTTCATGATTGCGATACAGCACCGGCAGTTTACGCTTCTTCAGGTAGCGCGCAGCCGAAATATTGGCAGCGATCATGCACTCTTCGATCAACAGATGCGCCTGGTTGCGTTGATAGGGCAATATCGCCTCGATCTTGCGCTGCGCATCATATTTGAACACCACTTCGCGGGTCTCAAACTCAACGGCATGGCGGCGCTTGCGCGCCTTGGCGAGCGCCTGGTAAACCTGCTGCAACTGCCGCAGAGGGCCTTCAACCGACGCGATAGTGCCTCGTGCCTCCTCCCCATCGAACAACACTGCCGCCACATCTTCGTAGATCAGGCGCGCATGCGAATGGATTACCGCCTCGAAAAAATCAAATTTCTTGATGGTGCCCTGGTGATTGATTTCCATCTCGCACACCAGGCACAGACGATCGACATCGGGATTGAGCGAACACAGCCCGTTCGACAGCACTTCCGGTAACATCGGTATCACTTCACCGGGAAAATAAACCGACGTGCCGCGATTGATCGCTTCCTTATCGAGCGACGAATCGACACCCACGTAATGCGCCACGTCGGCAATGGCCACCGATAGCTGGAATCCATCGCCCATGGGCTGGCAATAGACCGCATCGTCAAAGTCACGCGCATCCGCGCCATCGATGGTGACAAAAGGCAAGGCACGCAGGTCACGACGGTTGCGCTTATCCTGCTCCAGCACCTCGCTGTCAAGACCGCGAATCGACATCATCACCTCGTCGTTCCAGCCGTGCGGAATGTGATGGGTATTGACGGCTATGGTCACTTCCATACCGGGAGCATTCTCCTGGCCCAGCACCCGTTCGATCAGGCCGATCGCCTGGCTGTGCCGCGACGGATACTCGGTAATGCGCACCAGCACGATATCGCCCTGCTGCGCGGAATGACCGACCTCGCGGTTCAGCAACACATCCTGCACCAGGCGCTTGTCATCCGGTTTGACAAAATCGATACCGCTTTCACGGTAATAGCGACCCACCAGGGTTTCGTGGGCACGCGCCAGCACCGATACCAGCGCACCTTCGGCACGGCCACGCTGCTTGTCGAAACTGGCGATCTTGACGGCGACCCGGTCACCATTCATCAGCGTGCGCATCTGCCCCGCGGGCAGAAAGATATCTTTGCCCCCCTTTTCGGGCGTGACGAAACCAAAGCCGTCGGGATGCGACTGCACGTAGCCCTTCTCCAGGTCCATGTGGTCAAAGCTGATGTAACCGCCACGGCGATTACGAAACAGCTGGCCATCACGAACCATCGCCTGCAGGCGCCTGCGCAGGGCTTCCTGGCGGGTTTCATCGTCATACCCGAGGGTCTCGGCGATATCTTCCTGGGGCAATGGCACCTTTTTCGCCTGAACCAGTTCAAGCAGATGTTCGCGACTGGCGATGGGCTCGTCGTAATTGGCTTTTTCGCGTTCCAGGAAGGGGTCCTGGGAGCTGGTGTGAGATTTTTTTGACATGTCTGATCCGTTGTAAGACCGCGAGTATATAGAAACATTTGCCGAGCCACTACCGGTGGTGTATATTCCCGCGCCATGCCCAGGTGGCGGAATTGGTAGACGCGCTAGCTTCAGGTGCTAGTGACCTTATGGTCGTGGAGGTTCAAGTCCTCTCCTGGGC
>JAJDOF010000042.1 GCA_022340305.1 Gammaproteobacteria bacterium | reverse complement strand
TACCCAGCCATCCAGTGCAAAGAGCTGCCAGTCCCACATCATGCCGATGGGTTGCTTGTTCTCTTCGATTGCGGCAAACAAACGACCGTTATAGGCGGATGCCATAACCACTTCGCCGTCTGCCAGCAGCTGACCGGGTTGCGCACCTTTGGTCCACCACACGACCTGGTCCTTGATGGTATCCAGTTTCTTAAAGGCACGATCTACACCTGCTTCTGTATCCAGTACGTCATAGACATCTTCTGCGGGAACGCCATCGGCGATCAACGCCCATTCCAGGTTACCCATCGGGTGTTTCTGCAGTGAGCGCTTGCCCGGAAATTTTTTCAGGTCAAACACGTCGTGGATAGTTTTGGGCGGATTTTTTAATATATCAGTGCGGTATCCAAAGGTTGTCGAGAAGACAATCTGTGGTATGAAACACGGTGAAACTTTGCCGGACGCGCCAAAGTCATCCTTTGCCGAGGTGCCGTCTGGCGCAGGCAGGAAGTCCTTGTCGTAATCAAATTCGACCAGCAGGCCTTCGTCGCACAGACCGATCGCCACATCGGGTTCCACGTCGACCAGATCCCAGGTTACATTACCGGCTTCTACCTGAGCACGAAGCTTGGCCGCTGCTTCCGCTGATGAATCGTCGTTAACTATTTTGATGTTAGGGTTCATGGCCATATACGGGTCATGATAAGCGAGTTGCTGACTCTTGGTATAAGCGCCGCCCCACGATACGACAACCATTTGGGTCTCGGCTGAAGCGGTTGTGATACCCGCTGAACCAACCGCAATCGCAGTTGCCAGCATGGTGTGTTTTAGAACGTTATTCATATATATTTTCCTCGGTCGTTAAATACTATTTTAATTTTCTAGTTATGAAGCGCCTGATCCGCTAGGAATTCGGCGCTTGCCTACTAAGTCATACACCCTGACCACACGGAACCTAGTCCGTCGGATCCAGCGCACGACAATCTTCTGTGGACCAACCTATTTTTACCGTGCCACCTTTGGCAACCTGGGGATGGGCCGTAGAATTCGGAATTTTTACAATAAAGTCATCACGCCCGCAAACCTGCATGCGGGTGCGAATGTGGTCGCCCAGATAAATCAATTCCAGCGCTTTTGCCTCGAAGTTATTCTCATACTTGCCCGGTTCAGGGTTGACTTCGACTCGTTCTGGACGCAGCGACATCGTCGTACGCTTGCCTTCACCGGCAATGTTGACCTGCTTGGCGATAATTTCAGATCCGTCGTCGGCCTTAACCTTGCAGGTTTCACCATTGGCGCTGGTGACGGTTCCCAGCAAACGATTGTTATCGCCGATAAAATCTGCGACGAAAGCATTGGAGGGTTTCTCGTACAGTTCATCGGGAGGCGCCAGCTGTTGCACGACCCCATCGTCAAATACCGCGACGCGATTTGACATGGTCAGGGCTTCACTTTGATCATGTGTCACGTACAAAACCGTAACCTGCAGAGTTTCGTGTATGTGCTTGATCTCGTATTGCATCTGTTCACGCAGGTTTTTATCCAGCGCACCCAGTGGCTCATCCATCAGTACCACGTCCGGGTCAAACACCAGCGCACGCGCGACGGCGACCCGTTGTGCCTGACCACCGGATAGCTGCCCTGGACGACGGTTGGCAAATTCACCAAGCTGCACCATGTTGAGCGCTTTGGTAACCTTTGTCTCACGCTCTGATTTACCCATGCCGCGCACTTCCAGTGGGAAAGCAAGATTTTCACCCACTGTCATGTGCGGGAAAAGCGCGTAGTTCTGAAACACCATGCCGATACCACGTTTATGAGGCGGTGTCCGATTGATGGGTTGTCCAGCAAGATAAATCTCGCCACTGGTGGCTGGCTCAAAACCTGCGAGCATCATTAAACAGGTTGTTTTTCCCGAGCCCGAGGGGCCGAGCATGGTTAAGAATTCTCCTCGTTCCATATCCAGATTGAAGTCCTTGACGACGAGAGATTCGCCATCATAACTTTTTTGGACATTTTCGAAGCGAACCAGAACGTCGGTCGCAGATGGCATAGTATTTTTTTATGTTTTATGTTTAGAGCGAGAAACCGTAGCGCATCTAATTTTTGAAGTCAATTCCAAACTAGGGGACGCCTGTTAACGCCGAGTCCGTATTCTCAACGATGCGTCGGGGTTTCGCGAGGGTAGGCGCCGACGATGAAAATGATGCGGACCAGGGTCACCGGGGGGGCGTAGAAATGCACTTGAAGGCGCAATGCACAATTGGCACAGCACTACAGGAGTTTTTCGGCCCGGCCCGATTTCGCGCAAGTTTCGGATGCAATTTCACCGTTGGATTGAGCCACCATAACTGCCCCCTTCCGGTTCAAGCTTGTTTGCAAATGAGATCGAGGTTTCTGCAACAAACCGGTTGAGCGCCAGTTTCACCGACAATTGAAGTGCGACCAAGGGTCTGTGACAGTCCAGTCACGGAATTTGGAAGAATAAGATGCACAAAGAACACCATGCCGGGCTGTATTATTACCGGGTTATCCTCGTATATCATCGGCCAGTCCATCCAGTTGGGCCCGTAGCAGGCACCAAGCGAATAGCCAAAAGCATGGAATCGATCCTCGCTGTAACCAGCGCTGCCCAGCAAGCGGGCACCGGCCTCGTAGACCTCGCCTATCGAACGACCGGGCCTTAGCGCCGCTTCGCAAGCAAGCAAGGTATCTCTGCAGGCTGTATGTCTTGCATAGTGTTCCGGGTCCGCTTCACCGATCACAATCGTCTGCATTGCAACCGCATGGTAGTGCCTGAAAACGCCTGCATATTCGAGGGTAAGCTGATCTTGCGGGTCGAGTGTTCGCCGCCCCGAGTGATAACGTACCAGCTGGGCGTAGGGCCCGGAACCGACAATAAATTCGCAGGCCGGATAGTCACCGTCACCGGCGAGCACCGCTGCCTGCATCGCTGCCAGAATGGTGGCCTCACTCGCCCCGGGTTCAGCCAGGCGTATTGCCTCCTCGAGCGCGGCATCAGCGAGAGCACCGGCACGGCGCACATATTCAAGTTCAGCGGCCGATTTAACCACCCGTTGACGTGTCACGAGATAGGACGCATCGATAAGGCTGACGACGCCATCCAGACTTGCGTGCAGCTTTTTGCTGTTGGCCGCCGTGAGGCCGTAAGACTCAAGTTCGACCCCCAGTTTGCTGGCAGACAACCCTTTGGATACCAGCAGGTCGCGTAAATCCTGCGACGGGTTGGCATCCTGGTGATCCCGCCAGATATGGATTTCATCAATGACACTGGTTTGCCGCGCCTGGAGCAGGTCCGGCCTGCGGGTCAGCAGGAACATTGACCCGTCGACGCCCAGGTAAAGACATTGAAAGAAGACATAACCGATGGTGTCGTATCCTGTCAGGTAATACATGCTTTCCTGGCGGAACATCAGCAAGCCATCGAGGCCCTCGTGCTCCAGGTTGGCTATCGTAACTGCGCGCCGGGCAGCCAGTTCGTCTGTTTCAAAATGTATTTTCATGGCCAGTGCCTACAAATTCCTTATCGGGCATTATGGAGCAGAGGCTTGCCCGGATCTAACAGATTATTATGAATTTTGTCGTAGTACGGTCGTAACATATGCCCGTTGGGGCGCCAGGAGTTGCGGGCACGGATTCGGTGGCGGCCTTGTTCGGCGACCAGCCAGGCCAAACCGAAGGTGTCGATATGGATTACCAGTGATTGCTATCCGGGGGCCTGCTGCAATCGGCAAAACTTATCACCGTCGATGGAAAGATGGCGATCTTCGCCGCGCTCGTCAAAGCCGTGACGACGGTAAAAGCGTTCGGCAGCCTGATTATGACCATGCACCATCAAATCCAGATAGCAGGCGTGCCATTGTTGTGCGGCGCTGATTGCCACCTGCCGCAACAACCGGGAACCCAGGCCGGCATCCCGGCAATCACTCGATATCCACAGGTCCTGCAGGTAAACCCCTGGCTGACCACGCGTGGTTGAAAATAGCGGAAAGAATAGCGCGAGACCTACATTTTCCTGTTGCCGTGAAGCAATGAGGCAGCGAAACAGGGGATTGGTACCGAAACCGTGGTCGCGAATATCCTCGAGGCGGCATTTAAAGCTATCACTATCGCCCAGTTCCCGGGCAAGCTGGACCAACATGGCCAGTATGACATCGCAGTCTGCTGCGACCGCCTGTCGAATCTCGATATCATCCGTCATTAAACGCTGACCATAGATTTCAATCCCGGCTGTATTTATCCAGTCCGCACCAGTCGGCGATAAACAGTGCAATCGACTGGGTTACCCGGCGCACGGATTCCAGTTTGACACGTTCATTGAAGCCGTGAATAGACTCGGCGGTCGGGCCGTAGACCAGTGCAGGAATATCCGCATAGAGACCGAAGAAACGCGCATCGGTAGTTGCCGTTATCGGCATGGATTGCAACTCGTCCCCGGTGACCCGGTGATGCGCCCGTTCGAGAATTGCCTGCGCCTGGTGCGCTTCGGGCCTGTCGTGATCGGCGAAGGAATAGCCCTCCGCGAGAAAGCCATGATAAGAAATTTCCGGCGGATTATCGCGTAAATAGGGATCCTCCCTGGCAGCCTCCCGTATACAGCTTTCGATTTCACGGCGCGCGGCGTCGATATCCTGCCCGGGATAAATACCCATGCGTACATCGAAGCAACACCAGGCGGGCACGCTCGACGGCCAGTCGCCGCCCTCGATACGGCCTATATTCAGGTTGAGTGGGTGCTCGACATGGGCAAAGCGCGCATGCCTGTGTTCAGCGGCATTCCAGCCTTCCTCGAGCCGCCTCAACGCAGCGATCAGCGGAATCGCCGCCTCGATCGCGTTGACGCCACTTGAGGTCTGCATCGCGTGCACCGGGGTTCCCCTCAGGTAAACCTGCAGCCAGATAATGCCAACCTGGGAAGTCACCAGCTTCTCATCAAACGGCTCAGGGATCAGCGCGGCATCCGCGCGGTAGCCGCGTTGCAGGCAGGCGAGCGCACCATTGCCGGTACATTCTTCCTCGACTACCGACTGGAAGAAAACATCTGCTGCGGGTTGAAGTCCTGCGTCCCGCAGCGCATCCAACGCGTACAGATTGGCGACCAGGCCGGCTTTCATGTCACCGACGCCACGGCCATACATCCAGCCATCGTCACAGTAAGGTTCAAACGGCGGTCGCTGCCACATATCCAGTGGGCCCACCGGCACCACGTCGATATGACCGTTGAGGATTAGCGACTTGCCATTTTTCGAGCGACCGTGATGAGTGGCCACCACGTTCAGAGCCTCGTCATAGTTACCCAGTACCGGGGAAAACCCGGGCAAACTGGCGATATCGTCGACTTTGATTTCCCACAGGTCGGTGCTATAGCCGCGTTCTCGCAGCTGCTCATCGACAAGCTTCTGGGCGGACTGTTCCGCGCCTCGTATTGACGCATGGCGCGAAATTTCGGCGAGAAAATCCGTTTGTTCATTAAAGCGGCGATCGACCGCATCCATGATGCGGCGACCGGTTTCCTTATCCATAGTTTCGTGCCCCAGGAGTCTGTCGAACTAAGGATAAATCTACTGCGGAAAATGTATTTTGGCCAGATTTTCCTATCCGATTCGTTGAATATGAGTCGCTATGTCCAAAACATTCGCCACGCTCATGGGGCAGGCCCTTCGCCTCATTCGATAGAAAAATCTGACTCAAAACGCCTTTCCCTCGCTACGATTACCCAAGTCTGACAGACTCCTAAAAAGTTGGTAATTCATTATCCGCTACCTGTAACGGGGCCTCGGTTGCCGCAAGTACTTCGTCGAGCGAAATGCCCTGCGCAATTTCGCGCAGCATCAAACCTTGCGCATCGACATCAATAACCGCCAGGTCAGTATAGATCCGGTTGACGCAGGCAGACGCGGTAATCGGCAGGCGGCACTCGCGTACGATTTTGGAGTGCCCCTGCTTGTCGAGGTGGGTCATCATGATGACGACCCGGCGCGCCTTTTGCGCGAGTTCCATGGCGCCGCCGACGCCCGGAGTGAACAGCCCCGGGATCATCCAGTTGGCCAGGTCACCGTTCATTGCGACTTCGAATGCGCCGAGGATAGTCAGGTCGAGTCGGCCAGCGCGCACCATTGCGAAGGAGACGGCGCTGTCAAAAAAAGCCGTCCCCGGCTGAATCGACACATAGCTACCGCCAGCATCGATCAGGTTGCGGTCGGCCTGCTCATAGGTGACGCTGGGACCTACACCGGCGATGCCGTTTTCGGAATGCAGGCAAACAGACAGATCGCGGTCCACGTGATCGATCACGCGGGTCGGCAAGCCGATCCCGAGGTTGACCGTCATGCCCGCCTCGATTTCTCGGGCGACGCGCCGAATCATGCGCTGCTTAGCGTCGGATGACACCATAGTCCTCCGTCAGCCCGGGCAGTTCGACGAGCCGGTCAACAAATGGCGCAGGCGTGTGTATCGCTTCTGGCGACAGGCCTCCGGGAGCGGTCAAATTTTCGGTTTCGGCGATAACATGCTTCGCGGCCATCGCCATCAGCGGGTTGAAATTTTGCGCAGCCGCTGCGTATAGCAAATTACCAAGGGGATCGGCATGCGCAGCGTGGATCAGTGCGAAATCGGCCCGCAGCGGTTTTTCCAGCAATAACTTCCGGCCGTCAATTTCAAAGCGAGGTTTATCCTGCGCCAAGGTCGTATCGATACCAATGTCGGTGAGGAAGCCGAACAATCCGGCACCGGCATTACGGATACGCTCGGCCAATATACCCTGGGGGCACAATTCCACCTCGAGGCGACCTTCATTCATCAGTTTGATGGCGTTGGAATTGAGCCCGATGTGCGACACGATCAGCTTCTTCACCTGGTTACCCAACAATAAACGGTCGACACCCATTCCATTCTCATTGGCGTCGTTCTTGATCAGAGTGAGACCTTTTGGACCCTGGCGCACAAGCTCATCGAGGAGGCAAAAGGGTGTGCCCGGCACACCAAAACCACCAATCATGATCGTGGCACCATCGCCTATAACTGCAATAGCTGCTTCGATATCGACGATTTTGTCAGTCATCCTGGCTATGCTGTCGGCAGGTCGAGCGCGCTTGCCAGATCGTCGAGGCTTGCCGCGAGTTTCTCTATAATCTCGACGATCTGATCAGTCGTCACGATGAGCGGTGGGCACACCAGGAAATGATCGCCTGCAAGGCCATCGCGGGTGCGGCGTGAATAGATGATCAGGCCGCGTTCGTAAGCCAGGTTGACCAGTTTGTCGTAGGCGTTTAGTTCCGCCGCTAACGGTGTCATGCCATCGCGCTCTGAGACCAGCTCAAAAGCGAGCAACAGCCCCTTACCGCGTACATCGCCAATAAATGGATATGCCTGCATCAGGGCGTTCAGTTCCTGCTGCAGTAAATCGCCCATCTTGACAGCGTTTTCGAGCAGGCCCTGGGTTTCGATTTCGTTGATGACCGCGAGGCCGGCGGAGCAGGCGAGGGGATTTCCGGCATAGGTAAAACCATGGGCAAAACCGCCGGCGTCGAGCACTGCTTCAACGATGCGCTCATGTGCGATCATCGCACCCAGGGGCATGTAACCCGCACCAAAACCCTTTGAGATTGCAATAAGGTCAGGAGCACCGTCCCAATGTTCGGAGGCAAAAAAGCGCCCCGTGCGTCCGCCACCGCTCATGACTTCGTCGTGGATCAGGAGCACCCCGTAACGGTCACAGATTTCTCTGATACGGCGCATGTAATCCTGCGGTGGCACCAGTGCTCCGGTCGATGCACCGCCCACCGGCTCAACCACGAATGCCAGCACCGACTCGGGCCCTTCAGCCTGAATTTTCGCCTCCAGCATGTCGGCGTAATGATGGCCCGTGAGCGGATCCTGCGGATCAAGTCCATCGAGGTAGGCGCGTGGTGCCGGTATCTTCGGCATCGCCTGCATCATCGGCGCGAATGGCGCGGTCAACGGGGTATACCCGGTGATCGCCAGAGCCCCCAGCGTGCAACCATGGTAGCTTGGCTGACGCGAAATTATCTTCCAGCGTTGCGCTTCCCCGATGGCTAGCGCGTATTGCCGTGACAGTTTTAGCGTGCTTTCCACCGCCTCGGAACCACCGGAAACGAAAAATATCCGGTCGAGGCCAGCGGGGCTAAGCTCGGCGAGCTTGTCCGCCAGCTGTTCCGAAGCCTCGGTTTCGAAGTGTAAGCGGTAGCCAAACGTGGATTTTTCCATTTGTCGCCGCATCGCGGCCAGTACATTTGGATTCGAGTGACCGATATTGCTGACCATCGCACCCGAAGATCCATCGATATAACGCTTACCGGATTTATCCCACATATAGATGCCTTGCGCTCGATCCAGCACCGGGCGGCGCGAGCGTGACTGATAGAATAAGCGGCTTGGTTTAGTCATTTATCACCCGATTACAGAATTTATTGGCGCAAATGTGCGGGGCTGATTAGCGGCTGCGAAACCGCTTGATCCGGCGCAGTAATTATTTTTCGAAGCTCAGGTGTTGCTTGAGTCAATTACGTTGCTCCACGTGCTGGTTTATGGCCGAGGTCGGCCTGCTACTGAGCGCATTGGTTGCGATCCGCAGAAAACAGATGGCCAACCCTGCGGTTAATGCCCCTGTTGTGAACCAACCACCGGGTGATGATCACGCCCGGATCACGGAGTATAAAGACCCATTTTTCAGATAACAAGTTACCAGGCCAACTGGAAAATCAAGCGAGAAAGAGTATTCTGGCGCCGGAGGTTATTTTTATGTACCGATTTAAATTTGTGCCCCGGCTGCTCCTTATTCTGGCCTGGTTATCCACAGCACCACTTCATGCATCATTGTCAAACGGCCTCGATGAGGAGGTGTTACCCAAGCCTGGAACGGACCTGCTGCCGCAGGACGTCGTTAGAATAGTCGTAAATGCCCTCGCCAATAACGACAGGCCGTTTGCCGATGCCGGCATCGCAACGACCTTCGCATTCGCCTCGCCGGCCAACAAGGTCAATACCGGACCGCTGCAGAAATTTACGCAAATGATCCGCACCCCGACCTACGGCATCATGATCGACCATGTCGAGCATGAATTCAGCGAAGTCGTGCTGATGGGCAACACGGCTTATCAGATGGTGCAGATTGGCGCCAGCAACGGTGCCGAGGTCATTTTTGCGTTTCGCCTGAGTCAGCAAGTTGGTGGTGAGTTCGACGGCATGTGGATGACAGACGCCGTCTGGCCGGTCGCAACAGGCGATATCCCCGAACAGGCTTTTTAATACGCAAGAGCCCCGAGGTTAATTGGTGTCAGGGACGTGTCGGTGAAATTAATCCAGGTGCAGTGATTGTGCGTATTCTCAGGAGAATATTAATATGAGCCAGGTCAAGCAGCAGCTGCGCCAGATCAGGCAGCATATGTCATCAGGGAGGCTATTATGAAAATCACCTTATTTGCTCTGTCGTGCCTGGCACTCGTTTCCTGTGCCACGGGCTACACCCCGAGAATGTTTTACAGCAATATCGAGGTCGTCAATCATAGCGGTGAAACGATCAGTAATCTGGAGGTACAGATCGGTGCGGATGGACGTATTCTGCGTTGCGACACGGTGACCAAAAACAGGATTTGCTACGAACGCTTCGGCCGGCGCCATTATCCCCGTCAAACCATCGATCTGAGTTGGCAGGACAGTGCCGGCAAGATGCAATCGCGACAACTGGAGCCGTCGGTACCGGTAACCTTGTCGCCGGCAGTGCCGATGCGTATCTTGCTGGAAATCAACGCGGACGGCTCGGTTGAAGTCGAGTTCCGCGAAGATAATGTCAGAGTTCGCGCGTCACTGTTGCATAGCCTGAGACTTGCCGCCTGACAGACGTGGTCATGGACCGGATGAGCGCGTGGCATTCTTTTGCTTAAATGTCAGCAATAAACGGAGCGTTTGCGCCGGTGGATCGCAATAACATGGTGATCAGTTTCCCATTAGCGGAGTATGATGAAAACCATGTCAAATCGAACCGACCAGACCCTGGGTAAATTCGTCGAGCTGGCGCGTTATATTGTGGCCCAGGCAGACCAGACCCTGACCCTCGACACCCTGGCGCGACGGGTACAACTGTCACCTTCGCACATGCAGCGGGTGTTCAAGTCGATGTTCGGCGTATCGCCGAAAAAATTCCAGCAGGCCGCGCGCAGCGAACGTTTCAAGGCAGCGTTACGTGAGGGTTCCGATATTACCAATGCGATCTACGCGGCGGGCTACGGTTCCAGTAGCCGGGTGTATGAGCAAGCCATGCACGGTATCGGCATGACGCCGAAGCGTTATCGCGCCGGAGGGCGGGGTGAAACCCTGACCTATGCCTGTCGCGACACTGTGCTCGGCCCGATCATGATGGCGGCCACCGATCGCGGTGTCTGCTTCGCGCAGTTCGGCAGCGACAGTGAGAGCTTGCTGGCGCGCCTGCGTGACGAGTTTCCACGGGCCGAATTACTGGCATACCAGGGCCAGGCCGGGCCGCAGCTCGATCGCTGGATTGACGCGCTCAATGCCTACATCCAGAACAGGCAGCCACGCCCTGAAATACCGCTCGATTTACAGGGAACCGCGTTCCAGATCAAGGTCTGGGAATTCCTGTTAAGCCTCGAGGATGGTGACGTCATCAGTTATGCGGAACTGGCGCGGGGAATAGAAAAACCCCGTGCCGTACGTGCCGCCGCGTCCGCCTGTGGCGCCAATCGTATCGCGGTGCTGGTACCCTGCCATCGCATACTGCGCGCTGACGGTGGACTGGGCGGATATCGCTGGGGCCTCGAACGCAAACGCACGCTGCTCGACGCCGAGCGGGCGCGCAAGGCCGGGGGGCGAACACAATAGCTACCGCCATTCCCTCGAATACTGTTGATGCCAGTCTTGCGCGGTGGGACAGACGCTCGGCCTGCTGGCGCGGCTGAACCTTATGCTCAGCGAAATTTTCGATATAGTCGCACCGGTTTTCATTGTCGTCGCTGCGGGTTATGCCGCCGTCAAGGGTAGGATTTTTACGGACGAGCACGTCGACCAGCTGATGCGATTCGCCATCCAGTTTGCGATTCCCTGCCTGCTGTTTCGCGCCACTTCAACCATAGACCTCGCGGTCGCGTTTGACTGGCGTTTGCTGCTCTCATACTACGCCGCTGCGATCGGTAGTTTCGCCCTGGCTTACCTTATCGTCCGCAAGCTGTTCAAGCGCCGCCCAGGCGAAGCGGTCGGCATCGCCTTCGGCGCGCTGTTTTCCAACCTGGTGTTGCTGGGCCTGCCGATTTCGGAGCGCGCGTGGGGTGTCGAAGGCATGGCGCCGAGCTTTGCGCTGGTGTCGCTGAATGCGCCGATCTGTTACCTGGTGGGGATCACCACGATGGAGTTGCTGCGCGCGGATGGACGCTCCGCCCTCGATACTTCGCGTGTCGTCGTCAATGCGATATTCCGCAACAGCCTGATGATCGGCATAGCGCTTGGCTTTCTGGTCAATTTCAGCGGCCTGACATTGCCGATACCCCTGATCGGTGCGATCGACCTGCTGGCGCGCGCGTCATTGCCGGTTGCGCTGTTTGCCCTCGGTGGCTTGCTGACTCGCTACCGGCTTTCTCGGTCGCTCGGCGAAGCCGGGGTGATTTCGTTGCTGTCGCTGATCATACAGCCGGCGCTGACCTGGCTGCTGGCCTGGCAATTGCAGCTACCCGATGCGACCACCCGCAGCATCGTACTGATGTCGGCCGCGGCTCCCGGATTAAACGCCTATTTGTTTGCCGCCATGTACAACCGTGGCCAGGACAGCGCCGCGAGTTCTGTGTTGCTGTCCACCTTGCTGTCGGTGTTCACCATCAGCGGCTGGTTGATCCTGTTGTAATTGGCGAAGTGGTCGGCGGCGATACCGACGCCTGTGCTCGCGAAATTACGCAGGCATAATACTTGATTCAATAAATTTTCAGGATTCTGGGTGGGCGATCAGGAATCAGTACTGTGTCCCCATAACTTTAATATTGCGGTAACAGAAATTTATAGATGGCCATGATTTCCTCGTCGCCATGGCCATCGGTAATGTCCTTGCTAAACATCGCCTAACACCCTGTCGTCAATGTGGAATTTCGGTGGCGCAACCGCGGCTGTGGCAGCGGATGCGACAGCCTTCGGCGATCGTTCCATGCCTTACATGCTTTCGATCGACTCGGTGTGGAGCGACGCGGCCGATGACGACGTCAATATCGACTGGACCCGCAGTTTCTGGGAGCGCATGCGCAGTCATTCGTATCACGGTCGCATGTACCTCAATTTTCCGGGTCAGGGCGAAGAGGGGGAGAAAATCCTGCAGGACACTTTCGGCGCCAATTATGCGCGACTGCGGGAAATCAAGCGTAAGTACGATCCGGATAATCGCTTTCGTTTTAACCAGAACCTGAAACCTGCTTGAAGATAGCCGGCATGCGGCAGCTGTCCGCGGCTAGCGGTTAACCTGCATCCAGCCGGCGCAACGGATAATCAGGCGACAATAATATCGCCGGCCGCGGCGAGGGTTTCGATTTCGTCGTCACTGTAACCGAATTCGCCGAGGATCTCACGCGTGTGCTCGCCGAGTTGCGGCGCGGCGCGCGCAATACGCGTCGGCGTTTGCGAAAATTTTACCGGTGAACCCAGCGCGCGGGTGGGCCCGATGCGGCTGTGCTCGACCTCGACGACCATGTCGCGCGCGATGACCTGCGGGTCCGCGAGCATTTCGCCGATCGACAGCACCGGGCTCGCCGGTACACCGACAGCTTCGAGTCGGCCGAGCCATTCGGCGGTATTGCGTTGTTGAAAACGCTCACCCAGTATCTCGACCAGCGCGGGCAGGTTTTGCATGCGCAGTGCGTTGTCGGTAAAGCGCGCGTCGGCCGCGAGTTCGGGCATCTCGATGACTTCGACCAGGCGCAGCCAGTTGGCCTGGTTGGCTGCACCGACATTGATCCAGCCATCCGCCGTTTGCAGCGCCTGGTAAGGCGCTGCCATTGGATGTGCCGAGCCGATGGCCTGTGGCGACACCCCGGTGGCCAGGAAAATGGCGGATACCCAGGCGGTATTGACGATGCTGGCTTCGAGCAGCGAGGTATCGACGAGTTGGCCGACACCGGTCTTGAGGCGGTGAATATAAGCGGCCAGTATACCCATCGCCGCGAGCATGCCGGCGCTGATATCGCCGACCGGTACACCGGCCTTGATCGGTGGACGCCCGGCGCCTTCGCCGGTCACGCTCATCAATCCAGACATGCCCTGGGCGATCAGGTCGAATCCGGCGCGGTCGGCGTAGGGCCCGGTGCGGCCGAAACCGGTAATCTGGCAGTAAATGAGACCCGGGTTGCGTGCGCACAGGGTCTCGTATCCAAGCCCGAGCCGCTCCATGGTGCCGACCCGGTAATTTTCGATGACGACGTCGGCGGAGTCCAGCAGCCGGCGCAGCACGTCTCGGCCGGCAGCGGTTTTGAGGTTGATCGCGCTGCCTCGCTTGTTGCGGTTGAGAATCATGAATGCGGCCGACTCGCCATCGATTTCCGGCGGCACCATGCGTCGCGTATCGTCGCCGCCCGGCACTTTTTCGACCTTGATGACATCGGCACCCATGTCCGCCAGCAATTGCCCGCAGACCGGGCCGGCCATGATGTGCGCGAGTTCGATAACCTTTAATCCGGCCAGGGGGCCATAGGCAGACATGTTTACCGGCCCTTGAACACGGGCTTCGTCTTGGCCAGGAACGAGGTGTAGCCAGTTTGAAAGTCCTCGGTGTCGTAACACTGGTAACTTTCATCCATCTCCGCCTGGGTGAACGGCGCCGGATCACCGAGCCGGCGCATGAATTGCTTGTGCCAGCGCGCCACCAACGGTGCGCCGGCAGCGATCCGTCGCGCGCTGGCGTAAGCCTCGTCGATAACCTGGTCGTCGGCGACGACGCGCGTCACCAGGCCTTTCTGCAGCGCCTCGGCGGCGTCGAAGACGCGCCCCTCGAGCAGAATTTCAAGCGTCACGGCCTTGCCGACGAGACTGTACAGCCCCTGGATTTCGCGCAGGCCCGCGCATAGTCCGAGGCGGTTGATGGGGATGCCGAAACGACTCGATTCGCCACAGATGCGCAGGTCGCAAAGGCTTGCGATCTCGAGGCCGCCACCGACACAAATTCCCTGCACCAGGGCGACCAGGGGATGGCGACAGTCGCCGAGAGCCGCCAGCGTGGCGTGATGGATTTCGCCGTACTCCCTGGCGTTGCGGCTATTGGATCGAGCGTCCTTGAACTCGGAGATATCGTTGCCGGGCGCGAATGATTTATCGCCGGCGCCACGTAACAGGATACAGCGCAGGCTGTCATCCGCCGACAGGCTGCGTATGGTATCGCCCAGCTGCTGCCACATCGGTTTGATCAGCGCATTCAGTTTTTCGGGCCGGTTGAGGATAACGGTGGCGATGTCCTGATCGCGTTCGAGCAAAATGAGTTCGGCACTCATGGACGGGATCTCCCTGTGTGATTAGCGATAAAAGTATTCGACCAGCGCCATCGGGATAGCCGGGATGTAGGTCACCATCATCAGCATCGCGAACAACACGCCGACGAAATAAATATTGACCTTGCTCACCTCCCAGATGTCCGCCCTGGCGACCGAGCAGGCGGTCACCAGCACGCTCGCGACCGGGGGTGTCTGCTGGCCGATGCCGAGGTTCAGCGTCACGATGATGCCGAAGTGCACCGGGTCGATGCCGACCTGGTGCACCAGCGGCATGACGATCGGTACTACCAGGATAATCGCGGCTGCCGAATGCAGGAACAGCCCGACGACGAGGAAAAACAGGTTGAGCAGGGCGAGCACGACGTACTTGTTCTGGGTGAATTCACCGATACCGCGCGACAGCGTCTGCGGCACCTGGGCCTCGGTCAGGTACTCACCGATCAGCACCGATGCCGCGACCAGCAGCATCACTACCGCGGTCTGCACGCTGCCGTCGATCATCGCCTGTTTTAAATGCGGCCAGTCCAGTTCGCGGTAGATCAGGCCGATCAGCATGGCCGCGACGACCGCGAGCCCGGCGCCCTCGGTCGCGGTGACGAAGCCACCGAAAATGCCGCCCAGAATGATGACCGGCAGGGTAAAAGCCAGTGCCGCGTCCTTGAATGTCGCAACTACCTGGCTGACTTTGAAGACTTCTTCAACCGGGTAGTTGTAGTGCACCGCAAAGCGGTGCGCGACGACCATCATCAGGAAGCCGCCGAGCACACCGGGCACGATGCCAGCGACAAACAGTTGCACCACCGAACTTTGCGCCATCACCGCATACAGGATCATCGGGATCGATGGCGGAATGATGACCGCAAGCGTCGCCGAAGACGACGTCACCGCCGCGGCGAACGCTGCCGGGTAACCCTTTTGCTTCATCGATGGAATCAGGATCGAGCCCAGCGCGGCAACGTCGGCGACGGCCGAGCCGGAAATTTCGGCGAAGAATAGCGAGGTGCCGATGTTAACCATCGCCAGGCCGCCCTTGACGAAGCCGAAAATCGCCGATGCGAACGCGATCAGGCGCCTCGAGATACCGGTTGAATTCATGATCGCGCCGGCGAGGATAAACAGCGGGATCGCGATCAGCGGGAAATTGGTGGCGCCATCCATCATCACCAGGGCGACGTTCGGCAACACGTCGATTCCATGTGCGTAGACCATGGCAGCGCTGGCGACCACCGCCAGCGCGATGGCGATCGGTATGTTGATCAGCACCAGTACCAGCAGGCCGAGGAACATGAACAAAATGATCATCAGGGGCGCTCCACCGGGCTACTCATGGCGCTGGTACTCGGCCTGGCCAGTCGCCTCGCGCCAGATCTGCGGCAGGTTCAGGAGTTCCGCGATCACGAACAGGATCGCACCGATCGGAATTACCGACTGGGTAAACTGGGTGCCGACCCAGGGCAGGCTGATCAGGGCATCGCCCTCGAGAATGACCAGCACCACGTAGCCGTACCAGGCCAGCATCAGGAAAAAGCCGATGATGATACTTTCGGCGACGATAACCAGCGGCATGCGTAAGCCCGGTGGCATTGCCGCAATGGCGCTCGGCACGCCGATATGGGCACGCTTCAACGCCGCCAGCGAGGCGCCGAAGTAGGTCAGCCAGGCGAGTTGTACCGAGGCGACCTCGTCGTACCAGGAGAGCGCTTCCCCCGACCAGCGGTAAATAACCGCGACCACGACGACCGACGCCAGGCTGATCATGAGCAACACCGTGATGGTCTCCAGCAGGCGCTCGAACAGGGCACGCGCCATGTCGATTTTATTCACTGAAACGCCGTCCAAGTCAGTTTTTAAGAGTGGGCACAGAAAGCCTGCCCCGCGGCAACGGGGCAGGCTATGGACAGACTAGTTGGCAAGTCCGAGAGCCTTGTCGATCAGCGCCTTGCCGCCCGGTACGCTGGCACCGAATTCCTCGTAAATTGGCTTGCTCGCCTTGATAAAGGCATCCTTGTCCGCGTCATTGACCTGGATACCGCCCTGCTTGAGTTCAGCCAGCAGGTCGACTTCCATTTTGGCCGCGGTTTCATAGACATAGGCCTGGGTATCCTGCGCGGCGCTCACCAGGATCTTCTGCACATCGGCGGGCAGCTTTTTCCAGTAAACGGTACTGACCGTTACATAGGCCGGCGTATAGACATGGCCGGTCATCGATAGATACTTTTGTACTTCCTGGAATTTGCCGCTGGCAATCTGTGCCAGGGGGTTCTCCTGGCCATCGAAGGTCCCGGTCTGCAGTGCGACGAACACTTCAGAGAAAGACAGCGGTGCCGGGTTGGCGCCATAGGCCTTGAACATTTTCACGCGCCAGACGGATTTCGGGGTGCGCAGTTTCAGGTCCTGCAGGTCTTCGGGCTTGTAGATAGGCAGCTTGTTGTTAGTGATGTTGCGGAAGCCGTTCTCCCACACCGCCAGTATCTTGTAGCCCTTCGCTTCCAGGATGGGTTCCAGCGTTGGCCACACGATCTCTTTCTCGATACGCGCCATGTGCGCCCGGTCTTTAACCAGGTAAGGCATGTCGAAGAGTCCGAATTCGTCCGCAACCGAAGCCATCACCGACGAGGGTAGTGCGAAATTTATCGTACCGAGCTTGAGCTTTTTTAATAACTCCTTGTCTTTGCCTAGCTGGCTCGAGCCATAGACAGTGACGTTTGCCTTGTCGCCCAGCATGGCATTCGCGCGCCTGGCGAATTCATTGGCGGAGGCCTCGAATAGTGACCCCGGCTTGCCGACGTGACCGAATTTGAGTTCAAGTGGAGCTGCGAATGCCGACGATATTGTCATCAGGCAGAGCAGCAGCGCGGTAATGGTGATTCCTGGTTTATTCATGGTTGTGCCCCTCTAGTTTTAGTGTCGTTATTGTTGTCGGTTTACTGATTCCTGGTCCGCTTCCCTGCGTACTTCCTGGCCGCATTCGAGCGGCTCTATGAATTATCTGCAACCGCCCCAAATTAGGGATTATCCGCCAAATAGTCAAGCGCGGCATTGATACCGCCCTTGTGAAACGGGATCCCGGCGCCGATTAGTCCCATTTCGACACCACTCAAGGTACCGGCCAGCATCAGGTCGTTGAAGTCGCCGAGGTGGCCGATGCGAAATACGCGGCCCTGAACCTTGCCGAGGCCGGTGCCGAGCGACATGTTATAGCGCTCCAGGATCAGTTGGCGCAGCTGGTCGGCATCGTGCCCGTCGGGAAGCAGGATCGCAGTCAACGAGCCACTGTATTCGTCTGGATTCTGACACAGTATTTCGAGCCCCCAGGCGCGTACCGCGCGCCGGGTCGCCTCGGCGTGGCGCTGGTGGCGGGCGAAAACACTGTCGAGGCCCTGTTCGTCGAGTAGCATCTTGAGTGATTCGCGTAACGCGTACAGCAGGTTGGTTGCCGGGGTATAGGGAAAATAACCGGTCTGGTTCGACTTGATCATCGCCTGCCAGTTCCAGTAGGAGCAAGGCAGGGTCGAGGTCTCTGTCGCCGCCAGCGCCTTTGCGCTGATCGCGTTGAAACTGAGCCCGGGTGGCAACATCAGGCCTTTTTGCGAGCCACCGACGGTGACGTCGACCTGCCATTCGTCGTGGCGATAATCGATTGAACCCAGCGACGAGATGGTGTCGACCATGAACAACGCAGGGTGTCCGCAGCTGTCGATGGCGTTGCGGATTTCGGCAATGCGACTGGTTACGCCGGTCGAGGTTTCGTTGTGCACCACCATGACGGCCTTGATCTGGCCCTCGCTGTCGGCAGCGAGGCGTGCCGCAACCGCGTCGGGATCGACCCCGTGGCGCCAGTCGCCCTCGACGAAATCGACCTTGAGGCCGAGATCGGTGGCGATACCCTTCCACAGGGTGGCGAACTGGCCGGTTTCGAACATCAACACCCCGTCGCCCGGGGACAGTGTGTTGACTAACGCCGCTTCCCAGGCGCCGGTCCCGGATGCGGGAAAAATGACCACGTCGGCCGCGGTTTTAAAAACCTGCTTCATGCCGTCGAGGACGTCACGGGTCAGTTGTGCGAACTCGGGACCGCGGTGATCCATGGTCGGCATGTCCATCGCGCGTAACACGCGATCGGGGACGTTGCTCGGTCCTGGTATCTGCAGGAAATGACGCCCGGCGGGATTAGACATAGGAGTGCTCCTCGGCATGATTATGTTGGTTCAGGGCAGGAATCGTGCCTGAGCACGCTGGCTAGTGCAAGTACCGCCTGCGTGGCAACACCTCGTGCTGCGGGGGAATGGACGCATATAAAATTTAAGCGTTACTGCCAGCTGTTTTTCTCTTATAGTCTCCGTTTTGCAGCAATCTGCAGGGCAATCTCTTGGTCGCAACTACCCGCTCACAAATCTCGCCCGGCGCAGGCCGGGCCCGCATCGGCGACAGCGCGCTGGCCGGCCGCTTGCGGCGGGAACTGGAAGGCGAGGTGCTGTTCGATGCTTTCAGTCGTGGGCGTTACAGCACCGATGCGTCGATTTACCAGATCGAGCCGATCGGCGTCGTGGTGCCGCGTCACCAGCAAGATGTGCTGTGCACACTGCAAATCGCGGCAGATGCCGGAATTCCGGTCCTGCCACGTGGCGGCGGTACCTCGCAGGTCGGGCAGACGGTCGGTACCGCGCTGGTCATGGATACCACCAAGTACCTCAACCAGATTGGCGAGTTCGATGCCGCGGAGCGCTCGATCTGGGTCGAGCCGGGGCTGGTGCTCGATCAACTCAACCGCTGGTTGAAGCCCCACGGCCTGTTCTACCCGGTCGACGTGTCGACCGGCAACCGGGCCACCCTTGGCGGCATGGCCGGCAACAATAGCTGCGGCGCGCGCTCGCTGCGCTACGGTAACATGGTGCACAACCTGTGCGGTATCGACGCGATTTTGGCCGATGGTACCGGCGCTCACTTCGGTGCCCTGAAAGATGCTGGCGAGCAGGGCCTGCCGGGCGAATTACTGCGAACCTTGACGGAACTGGGCCGGCGCGAGGCTGACGAAATTGAGCTGCGTTTTCCGAAGCTGCTACGCCGTGTCGGCGGTTATAACATCGATGAGCTGGTCGACGCGCAAACCGGCAATCTCGGCCGCCTGTTAGTCGGCTCCGAAGGTACGCTGGCGTTCTTTACGCGTTTGCAGCTCGATCTACAGCCGTTACCCGCCCACAAGGTGTTGGGGGTATGCCACTTCCCGACCTTTCACGATGCGATGGATTCGACGCAGCACATCGTCAAGCTGGATCCCGCCGCGGTGGAACTGGTCGACCGCACCATGATCGAGTTATCGCGCGAAATCCCGATGTTTCGCGCGACCGTGGACAGCATTGTGCGCGGTGAACCGGATGCCTTGCTGCTGGTTGAATTCGCCGGCGAAAATCACGCCGAGCAGGTGGCAAGGCTCAGGCAACTGGTCGAGTTGATGGGCGATCTCGGTTTCGCCAACGCCGTAGTCGAGGTGCAGGAAGTTGCGGCCCAGGCCGCGATCTGGGAAGTGCGCAAGGCCGGTCTGAATATCATGATGTCGATGAAAGGAGACGGCAAGCCGGTTTCCTTTGTCGAAGACTGCGCGGTGCCGCTTGCTGACCTCGCGGAATACACCGATCGCCTGACCCGGGTATTCGAGAAACATGGCACCACTGGAACCTGGTATGCGCACGCCTCGGTGGGCTGCCTGCACGTGCGACCGATCTTGAACATGAAGGCAGACGGTGCGCAAAAGATGCGTGCCATCGTCGAGGAAACACTGGATATCGTGCAGCAATACAAGGGCTCCCATTCCGGTGAACACGGTGACGGCCTGGCGCGCTCGGAATTCCACGAGCGTATGTTCGGCACGCGCATGGTGAAAGCCTTCGAGGCGGTCAAGGACGCCTTCGACCCGAGCGGCCTGTTCAATCCCGGCAAGATCGTGCGCGCGCCGCGCATGGATGACCGCAGCCTGTTCCGCTTCGCACCGGGCTATGCGCTACAACCGCTGGCGACGAGCCTGGACTGGTCGGAGTGGGGCGGGTTTGGCGCGGCCGTCGAAATGTGCAATAACAACGGCGCCTGTCGCAAGGCGAATGTCGGCGTAATGTGCCCGTCCTACCGGGTTACCGGCGACGAGCAACACCTGACGCGCGGCCGCGCCAACAGCCTGCGGCTCGCGCTCAGCGGTCAGCTTGGCCCTGATGCGCTGTCGTCCGATGCGATGTACGAGACCATGGATTTATGCGTCGGCTGTAAAGGTTGTAAGCGTGAATGCCCGACCGGTATCGATATGGCCAAGATGAAGGTGGAGTTTCTGCACCAGTATCACCAGCGCCACGGCCGTTCGCTCAAGGATCGCCTGATCGCATACCTGCCGCGCTATGCGCCCTTCGCAGCACGCTTCAGTTCAATCTTGAACCTGCGTGGGCGCGATGGCTGGCTGGCGCGCAGCGGCGAGAAGATGCTTGGCCTGAGCGCGCGCCGCAGCCTGCCGCAATGGCGCAGGGAGCCGTTTGACGACCGTGCACCGGCAGCTCCCGGCGCGGCTGCGACCCATGGCGACGTGGTGTTGCTGGTCGATACTTTCAATCGTTACTTCGAACCAGAAAATGCGCGAGCGGCAAAGGCGGTGCTTACCGCCGCTGGTTACCGCGTGTTGTCGGTGCAGGCCAGTGACGGTGACCGCCCCCTGTGTTGCGGTCGCAGTTTTCTCGCCACCGGGATGGTCGACGAGGCGCGCAGCGAGGCGCGACGCATGTTGGATGCGCTGCGCCCCCATGTTGATCAAGGAATTCCAATCATCGGCCTGGAGCCATCCTGCCTGCTGACCCTGCGCGACGAATTCCACAGCATGATACCGGGCGACGAAACCCGTGCGCTTGCCGCGCAGGCGCTGTTGCTGGAAGAATTTCTCGCACGCGAGCAGCAGGCCGGCAGATTACAGTTGACCTTGAAGCCGTTAGCGGCGCGGCGCGCCCTGGTTCACGGCCACTGCCATCAGAAGGCGTTCGCCACCATGAATGCGCTGCAGCAAACCCTGGCGCTGATTCCGCAGCTCGAAGTCGAGGTGATCGACTCCGGTTGCTGTGGCATGGCCGGCGCCTTCGGCTACGAGGCCGATCATTACGAACTGTCGATGAAGATGGCGGAACTCGACTTACTGCCGGCGGTGCGCAGCACCGCTGACGATACCCTGCTGGTCGCCAATGGCACCAGCTGCCGTCACCAGATCAAGGATGGCGCACAGCGCTCGGCGCGGCATATCGCCTGCGTACTGCAGGACGCGCTCGCCTGATTGTCAGCGCCTGGCCTGCATATTGCACCAGTCGGTCTCGTGCCTTTATCTAACTAATTGAAACGTAGGGGTAAACCTATGGTTTCGTGCGTAAATACAAAAGTGCACTATGTACCGGCTCGAGCCCTATCCCGGCGCATCTGGCCGGCGTCATCACTCGGGATACTGTGATGCGGCATTCCGCTGCAAAATGCAGGCTAGTCGGCCAGGGTCCAGCTAAAGGAACCGATCTGTTCGTTGTCTACCGAGATGACATCGCCGCTGCCGAGCGCGCCGACGCCCGATGGCGTGCCGGTAAAGATCATGTCGCCGGGTCTCAATATCCAGATTTTACTGAGTTCGGCGATCAACCTTTCGAAACTGAAGAGCATGTCGTCGGTGTTGCCGTCCTGCCTGAGCTGGCCGTTGACCCGGCAGCGGAAAGCCAGGTGTTTCAGATCCATCGTTGCCGGATCATAAGGCACAAATTCGCCCAGCGGCGCGCTCTGCTCAAACGCCTTGGCGGCATCCCATGGCAAGCCTTTTTCCCGGGCCTGCTTTTGTAAGTCGCGCAGGGTCAGGTCGACCCCCAGGGTAACCGCGTCGATATGGGACAGTGCCTCCGACTCGTCGATGTCGCTTCCCGGCTTGCCGATGCGCACCACTACCTCGACCTCAAAATGGAGCAGTTTACCGTGCCGAGGGAAATGAATTTTATCGCCCACAGCGACCAGGCAGGCGAGCGGACGCATGAAAATAACCGGCGCCGTTGGCATCGGGTTACCGAGTTCACGAATGTGGGCGACATAATTCTGGCCGATACAAAACACCCGTGCCATGCTGTTACTGCTGTTCATCTGCGCTGCTCCCCTGCATATTTTGACGCCCTGTGCCTGATCCCCTGCGGCGTCACCTGTCGACGCGCCAACAGGGTGCTGAGCGGGTCGGTATTATAAGCACGATAGGCCCGATATTGATGCAGGATTTCGCCGCGCGCCACGGATGGGTGCGATTTACGCGGGTCGCTTGTTGCAGTAATAGCGGTTTGGGCGCGAGTATGTACAATCGCGCCATTAAGATCGCGGCCAGCTCGGCCGCTGGCGGTTCGGGGTTGCAGTCCCGGGTCAGGGTAAACCATGACACTGCGGGTATGGGAAGTTGAAATTGATGCGAATAACAAAATGAAACAAGTGCCACCACCGGTTGCCGGGAATCGCGCAGTGATGCGCAAGGCGTTGCTGGATGCCTTGTCGCTGCCGGCGTTTATCCTGTTTTTCACCATGATGGGTTTTGGTTCGCTGGCCCGCAGCGCGGGCTTCGGCGCGGAAATGGCTGCGGCCGCATCCCTGTTGATCTGGGGTTTGCCCGGGCAGTTGGCGATGGTCGAACTAACCCGTACCGGGCAGGGCATGATGGCGATCGTATTTGCCTGTTCACTGGCCAATGCGCGGTTTCTGCCGATGGTGGTTTCCTTTATGCCGACGCTGGCGCGCGCACGCCCCGGTCTGCCGCGCATGCTGCTCGACGCGCAGTTGCTGTCGATCAATTCCTGGGCTGTATGCATGCGTGAGTTTCCGCAGGTAGAGGCTGCCTGGCGGCATCGCTACTACGTCACCTTTGCCAGCTCGATATTGCTCTCGGCGGTGGCTGGAACCCTGCTTGGATACCATGGTGCCGTTCTGCTGCCGGCCGCGCTGGTGCTGGGGCTGATTTTTGTCAGCCCGCTGTTTTTTGCGTTGGTGCTGTCGGCGGTGCCGGGTCGTGCCGAGCGGATTTCGATGCTGCTCGGTTGTGCCACCATTGCAGTCGCGCACGGCCTGTGGCCGGAAATGGATTTATTGATCACCGGGGTGATCGGCGGTAGCGTCGGTTTTGCATTGGGCAGGCGCTGGGAGCACGGCGATGGCAGCTGATTCCTTGTGGCTGATCGTACT
>JAJDOF010000022.1 GCA_022340305.1 Gammaproteobacteria bacterium | reverse complement strand
GTTTTGCCACTACCGGTTTTTGCCTGTGCCAGTAAATCCTGGCGCTTGAGCAGTAATGGCAAAGTCTGCGCCTGTATCGGAGTCATATGTTCGTATCCCAGCGAGGCAATACTGGCAAGCAATTCAGTCTTGATGGGTAGTGATGCAAATTCGTTTACTGTCATTATCAGGATCTGCGCAGGTTGGTGGCGCATCATAACAGACCGGTGATTATCTACCCGACGCGCCAGCAAAATTAGTCCTGCAGGGCAGGCAACTATCGGGACACGCACTCGTGGCTATACCAGCTTCTCCACGGCGCTGTTCGGGTTGTAATAAATTGCCTGCTTGCCGTGATACCTGAACCTGGCCAGGCAATCTTTAATCCGTGAGCCGGATATGTGCATTCGGTTCAGATGCTGAGGATCAACCGCGCCTGACAAAATCCCGTCATGGCAGGGGTTTCCACAGGGAATGTGCAGTAAATCTCACTATCCCCCTGAAAACCTTGAGGATTTAGCCTGTTTGGGTGATGCGAACAGACACTTCACTTGATATCGTTGCTACAGTTAAATTTGAATACGATATGGATACGATAAAGTTTGTTCTCGTGGTGACGATAGTGCTGTTTGTCTCGGCCGTGCTCGGACTGGTTTTCACCCGGCGCAAAATAGTAAGGATGCTTCCGCGTCTCAGGACTCGCTGAAAACATCCTGTCGTTAAACACCGGGCCAGCTCCAGAGAGCGACAGGGCAGCTGCAAGCTCATGCTGGAATCGCTCTCTTCTCATTGATAGCCCATCGCTTCGCGCCAACCGGTCCAGGGTCAAGTTATCGCCATATATCATCTTCACGCCAATTCGAAATCGAACGCATGCCAGGGGCTGGCCATAGCCTGTAGAGAACGGATACCTTAAACTGGCCTATCCAGGCCGAGATGCGACGAATTTACAGGTTACAACTCGGGGCGGTCTTTCTCTGCTTCGTCGGCACAACGATAGTTCGGATTCGAATAGCGCACCGGTTATCGGGCCTGGCGCACAGGAAAACCAGGCTGGCTGCTATCGTGCTGAGCCAGCATCGATGCCCGGCTGGACCGGGACATTGTGTCCGGGTAATTAGCGCTTGATATCACCCGAGGGAAGCTTATTCTTCCCGCATCTTTATCTTCTCAAGATCATCACGCAATCGGGGCTGCATCAATGCCGGTACGAGTAGCAACTGACATCAGGGACAATGACTGGATAGCGCTGCGTCGGGAATTCATCCCCGAACTTGGCAAAAAGGAACATGCCGAGTTCCTGCGCGACTTTTCTGCTGCCCTGTTCATGTTCCAGGGGTTCATTGCCCTGGACAAGCGTTCCCGCGCGGTAGGATTTGCCGAAGCGTCTGTGCGCACCGAGCCCGTCAACGGCTGTCGTCCGGGCCGGGTAACCTTTCTGGAAGGAATTTATGTGCGGCCGGAATTTCGTCAGCGAGGATATGCCAGTTCCCTGTGCCTGGAAGTTGAACGCTGGGGAGCGAAGCACGGTTGCCGGGAATTTGCCTCGGATGTATTCGAATATGACGCTGACAGTATCGCGGCGCATAAGGCTCTGGGTTTTGCGGAATCCGAACGCACGGTGTTTTTTCGCAAGCCGGTACGCCCCGAATTTTGTTTAGCAACTTCAGGATCAAAATGACCAACAAAACCAGGGGCAATGACCTCAAGGGCAAAAAGCTGCTAATCGTTAACACGGGAAATCGAAAAAAGCGCTTTACCCTGAAACGACTGAAGGAACTTGGCTGCACGCTGATTATTCTCAATGTAGCCGAAAACTGGGCCAGGGCCTATGCCTCACACTGGATTTTCGCCGATACCAACGACCACGCGGCAGCATTACAGGCGATAGCCGACTTTATCCTGGTAAACCCGGATCTCGATCCTGACGGGGTCATGACCTTCTGGGAAGACGATGTTCTGCTGACTTCCAGAATCAGTGATTTCCTCGGCTTGAAGGGTATACCCTACGATATCGCCCGGCTTGCCCGGGATAAATTCCTGTTCCGCTCATTCTGTAAAGACAACAACCTGCCAGCTCCCGGCTATGCCCTTATCGATACGGATAAGCCTGCGCAACATTACGTGTCACAATTGCGCTATCCCCTTGTCGTCAAACCTGTTTACGGCGCCAGTAGCGCCTTCGTCGTGAGAGTGGAAGACGATCAGCAACTCCGCGAGACGGTTGAGTACATTCGTGAAAACATGACTTCCGAAGTGGAGTCCGCACTGGCCGCCGGTACGACCATCATGGCGGAAGAATATATCGACGGCAACGAGGTCGATATCGATATCCTGTTGCAAAACGGCAAGATCAAATTCTGGTCGATGAGTGACAACGATGCGACGCGAGAGCCATTCTTCGTTGAAACGGGGCAATGTATTCCAACCCGTTTATCGCCCTCCCAACAGGCAGAACTGGTCGATCTGGCCGAGGAGATTCTGGAGCGTCTCGGGGTTGGCCACGGCTGCATTCATTTTGAGGCCAAGTACGGGGCGCGTGGCGCCATGCCAATCGAGATCAATCTGCGCATGGGGGGGGACGAGGTCTACTATTTCGTCAAGGAGGCATGGGGCGTTGACCTGGTTGAAAGCGCTGCCCTCATTGCAACAGGCCAGTACATTCGACCCATCCAGAAACCGGAAAGGCCGAAAAAATATTTATCGGGCAAGTATTTCCTGCCCGCACATTCCGGCTTGCTGACCTCGTTATCCGTGCCGAAATCGGTGCCCCATGGTGAGATCGAGTTGTTCAAGGATATTGGCGACCCCGTTCTGGCGCCACCGCTGGGCTATGAGTACCTGGGATGGGTGTATGCGATGGCAGATACCATGGGCGAGGCGGAAGAGCGAGTTGAGCGCGCGATGGGCAGCGTAACGATTGAAATCGCCAAGTTCACTCGTGGATCTTCACTCGGCAAGACCAAAAGAAAGAACTCGTTGTCCTCGGCGCGGATGGCGAAAGATGCGGTTATCGGCGCTGCTCGAATCGAGATGATTCGATCCATCGAATATGAAAACCAGAACAGGCTTCATGTGGGCATCGCCAGTAACGGATTCGCGGATAGTGACGACCCGATCGAAGCAGAGCTGACCTCGGATGCGCAGACGATCGCCGCGACGCTTGAGCAACGGGGTTACAAAACTACATTCCTGGATTTCAATCACCCGTTCGAAGCGGTAAAAAAAATAACGGATGCCAGGATCGATATCGTCTTTAACCTGTGCGAGCGCATTAACCAGTCCAGCCTGCTGGAGCCCCATGCGGCCTCGCTTTATGACATCCTGAGAGTTCCCTATACCGGATCCAACCCGTTCACCCTCGGCCTGTGCCTGGATAAAATCCGGGTGAAGAAATTGCTCAGCTTTCATCATATTCCGACGCCACGATGGGACTATATGTATAGCGTGAGCGACGACTACGATCGTGATTTTCCACTTCCAGCCATTGTAAAACCGGCAAATTCCGATAGTTCAATCGGCATCACCAATGATTCGGTCGTGGAGAACCACGGCGAGTTGAAGGATCGCATTGATTACGTTTTAACAGAACTCAAGCGTCCCGTGTTGATTGAAGAATTCATCTCCGAAGATGAGTACGATGTTTCGATAATGGGGAACTGGGATGACTCCCAGAGAATCCTGCCCTTGTCACGATCGATATTCAAAGACTTGCCGGATGGCTATTGGCATATGTACCCCTACGAGGCAAAATTCCTGGGCAGCACAATTCATAAGAAAGGAATCGAAGTTCAGCGCCCCCCCAAAGGAGTCCCGGCAAAATTGACTTCATTGATATCGGAGATCGCGCTGGATGCCTATAACGTTGTTGGCTGCAGCGATTACGGTCGTGCCGAGGTTCGGATTGATGCGAAAGGCAATCCCTTTGTGCTGGAAGTGAATCCGAATCCGTCGATCGGACCGACGGATTGCGTCCCCACAGTAGCTGCACTGGATGGACTGGACTACGGTGATTTTCTGGAGGAAATCCTGCGCCTGGCGATTCGTCGTTACCGGGATAGACCGCCATACCACCATCTACAGATGACTACGCTGTGACACCCCGGCCCGGTATCGCAAAACATTCGAATATCGACCGCACAGGGGATACACCGTCAGGCTCCGCATTTCAGTGTCAATCCGGGAATGTCAGGCCTGCCATTGTTCACAGTTCGTATACCGGCTCTACCGGCAACGGGATTTCTGCCGGGCCTGATATTCAGGCACAGATCAGCTAGAAATGTACCGCCCGATTCATATAGGGAATAAACACATAAGTGATTGATAAAGTAAATTTCCTGTTACCCTTCGATGTTCCAGATTCAGGCTCTGCAAAGGAGAAATACCATGCCATTTATGTTGAAAATCCAATGGGATATAAAAAGCGGTAGAGAAGCTGATTTTAAAGCCAACCAGGAAAAGCTTTGCCAGGTGATGCTAGATGATCATCCCGGTGTAATCTGTTATCACGTTGACTATCCGTCCGACTCGATGAGCCAATGGGTTGAGATTTACGCCAACGATAAAGCCTTCGTCGCGCATCTCGATAACGAGAAAGGTAAGCAGCCGCTGGGGGCAGTCATAGACGCTTGCGACAAGATTACCTGTCAGTGCTGGGGGAACCCAGACGATGCTTCGAAAGAGATTCTCAAGGGGTTTGGTGCAACCTACCACCAGATGGGTCAAAATGCCTTTGTATTAAATCCCCAAGCCGACAAAGATTCACCGATATAACAAATCGCGCTACGGATCGCTCGTCAGTTATCGTAGCGGTCGGGATAAACACCCTCAGCTGCACCCGCTCCGACGCGACCCGACGCAGATCGTTACCTGGACCAGGCCGCTCAACGTTGTGCGGATCAGAATCTGCCCTGCGCTCGAGCTGCAGCGATAGCGTGAATCAGTGCCGCTCGAATACAGGTACCGTTTATGAGGGTCGGATATTGAGACACACTCTAAACTGCAAAGCTAATCGAGCCGCTGGCTACCGCTCTGCCGAAGAATGTATTTACCCGTGCTCGTGATTCCGTACCCTCCGGCAGCAGACCCCCCGACCAACCCGACCCAATTCAATTTATCCGCGGAAGCATCGAGGCGGAGATATACTTGGCTTATCCCGAAGCCCGAGCGTATGATCGACAGCAATCTGTGAGCAGGCTGGCTCACGTCTGCGGCTACCTGAAAAGCCGCGTCTCGTTCTGAGCCCTCCATTGCCAGGCGCTTACTGATTCAACTACCCGGCATCCACCACTTCGATGCCAGCCCAGAGTGCCGCACCCGACAGGAAGAAAACACCTTTGACTCATTCACAATTCGGCTTATCAGTCCTTTACTGGACCCCCTGCCCGGCGGCGATCCATGTCTTCGCTTGATTTCGTTCCCGACCTGGTTCCGCTGATGCTCATCGCGGGCAGGATTGCGCTCATTTTTATTCTGGCACTCGGGCTAATTATCGTTCAGAGGAAGCTGATCGCGAAAACGCTTCACGCCATGCCCGAACCCCACGATGAAACTGATGTACGCTCCGGGATGATTACCTCCGTCATTTCCAAAATAGCCACCATTGTTATCTCGCTTGTTGGCATTTTAATGGTGCTCGGCGTTTTACAGGTAGATACCACTCCCCTGCTCGCGACACTTGGTGTCGTCAGCCTGGGGCTCGGCTTTGCCGTGCAAAATATTATTCGAGATTATTTGCAGGGTTTCTTCATCTTTATTGAAGACTGGTACCGGCCCGGTGACTGGGTGGTGATTGCAGGCATGGAGGGTACCGTCGAGCAGATCACGCCGCGGCGTACAGTTTTGCGGGAAATTAATGGCACCATGCACATCATTCCCAATAGTCAGATCCCACACGCCAGTAACCAGACACGGGACTGGGCTCGAATCAACCTTTTCGTGACAGTGGCGTATAAGGAGGATATCGGCAAAGTCTATAAAGTGATTGATGAGGTATGCCAGGGCCTGCAGGACGATCCTGAGTTTGGCATTCTGTTAACCACTACGCCCTCTGCCATGCGCGTTAGCGATCTCGGTGATCATGGCGTAGACATTTGCATTCGCGGTGATACCAAACCCGGAGAGCAGTGGGCGCTGACGGGAGAACTGCGCAAACGCATCAAGAACAGGTTTGACCAGGAAGATATCGAGATTCCCTGGCCCCATACCAAGGTCTATTTTGGCGACCCGAAAGTTGCCCCATGATCAGTTTTCCCGGTATCTGTCGCGACTGAATATCAGCTTATGCCGAAATGGTTGTGAATCAGAATGCCAATGCCGAGGATGATCAGGCCAACGCTCCACACCTTGAGCCACATCACACGCCCCCTGATCCCCATCCACAACAATATCAGGCCGATCGGGATGGACATCCAGTACGCCATATCCAGCATCATGTGGGTGTTTTCGGTATAAGGGTTGTTCGGGTCGACTTCCTGACCTTCTCGCCAACGCATAGCCTTTAACCCGGTCCTGTCATGATTTTGCGTTCTCCATGATTCATTTTAAAATTATCGCCCCGTCCCCTGCGCCTGGACTCTAAGCCTTGTCAAACATCGCCAGATACTCCACCGAGCGATTCCGCTGGCCGAGATGAATGGTAATCACCTGGTCAAACCTGACATTCGGGTGATTGGCATGTTTCCTGGCGTGCCAGAACACGCTGCGCAATCGCTCGTGCGCATGGCTGGTAATCATAACGAAATCCGCCGGATTCATATCCTCGATATCGTACAGCTCCAGGTTGGCCTGGCGGATCGCCTGCTGCCAGCCCGCGCAATTTTCGCCACATATCATTACGTAGCGACCACCCTCTGCAATCATCCAGTTTGCAACCTCAAGTTGACGGGCGCGGCTGACGTCGTCCTCGATTGCAAGGACTACCTTGAACGGCGCGAAGTGCCCGATGCTCGGCAGTTCACTGTCCTCTTTCAGTTGAAAATACTGCATCGATATCATGACAACCTGGTTAACCCTGCTCCGCTCTCGATTCGAGTCGAATACATAATCGGTTTTCGCGGTGGCTATTGTCCCATGCCACTCCTGCATAACGCAAAGGCCCGGGCATGGATAAAGGGAGTGCTGGACCAGGCCCTGGCTTGTGCTCTTGCAGGAAAAATAGCAGAGGGAGCAAAGGGCGGGGCCCTGATTTTTGGAATGATTATTCGCCAACGCATTCACGCTGTCGAACCAGATCATCGGTCGAGTCGCAGCCGGACGACCCGGGACGCAAAATTCAGCCCCTAATCTCTTGAGATCAAAGACCGGCGATAGTAAAGTCTGTCGCTTGTAACCGTTCATGCAACCATGGTCGGCTGCGCGTATTTAGGTTATCGATAAAAATCCGGGGACACATTTTCGCGGGTCTGGGAAGGAAGCAATACCATCAAAACACTAATTGGCTATGCAAAACAGCACCCCCGCTATACGTCGGTGGTATGTGCAATCATTGTCTATGGCCTGCTGGGGTTCTTTCTCGCCCCGTACCTGCTGGAAAGAAACCTGGTCGCAACGATGCAACAGGAATTCGATGCCGAGTTGCGCGTTGAAAAGATCGAAATCAATCCATTTGTGCTGAGCCTGCGAATCAATGGGCTTGAACTCGACAACCCTGAGGGTGAGCCGACTGCCCGAATTCAGGAAATTTTCACGAATTTTCAGCTTAGTTCGTTATTCCGCTTCGCCCTGACTTTTGATGAGATCCGACTGTCCTCACCCGAACTGTTTGTAACACGCGATAAATCCGGAAACATGGATTTCGCTTACCTGACGCAATCTGCGGATAACAAAGCCGATGACAAGGCTGCTAACGGTGACGAAGATAGCGGATTGTTACCCGCACTCGTTTTCAATTTCACGATCGAAGACTGGGTTATCAACTGGACCGATCAATTCCCGGTGGAGCCGCTGCAGGCTCGCTTTGGCCCCATCAATATAGGCATCAAGGAACTGAACACCCTGCCCGATCGCGTGGGGCAGCAATCCGTCGTCATCGTCACCGAAAACTCCGGTACCTTGAGCTGGAACGGAGACCTGCAATTGAATCCGTTGCGATCTTCCGGCCGTGCGTCGATTGCAGAATCCCGCTTTCCACTAGCCTCGGCTTATATTCGCCATCAAACCGGCCTCGAGATTGTCAATGGCTCGGCGGATTTCGAACTGGATTATGAGGTCGATCAAACAAATAGTGGCCAGATCAAAGCCAGTATCATCAACTTTAATCTGACCCTCACAGATGTTGTCATCAACAGTTTCGCCGACGGTACGGGATTTGATTTTGCAGGCCCGGACCAGCAAATTCTCAAGCTGCCCAGGATTCACCTGGCCGATGGGCAGTTTCACTGGCCAGAACAAACCGTAACCCTCGGATCAATATCGGTCGATAACCCGCAAATCGATTTGTCTCGTGCTGAAGATGGCGTGTTCAATGTTGAACCCAGACCGACAAATTCTGCCGAACAAAACGTAACCAACGTCGCTGACGAAACCGTGGCCAACGACAATGATCAGAACTCCTCGGAAGGTCAATGGCAGCTGTCAGTCGGAAACCTGGCCATCAACAACCTGGCTGTGAACCTCATCGATAAGACGGTTGCCCCCGAGGCGAAGCTTGGGGTTACCGACTTCAACCTGGATATCAGCGATATCAGTAATCTGCCCGGCAAACGTTTCCCTACCCGCCTCAACCTGCAGGCGCTCAGTGGTGGCAGGCTGTCACTCCAGGGTGAGGTGTCGGTATTGCCTGAACCACTGTTTGATTTCGACGTGGCAATCGATGCCGTTCAACTTGCAGGCGCCCATCCCTACATCAAACAGCACGCCAATCTGAGCATGGATTCGGGAGCGATAAACCTGGGCGGGCACATCAGCGGCTCAGCCCTGGAGCCTCTGCTATTCAACGGTGACCTCGAGATCGTCGACCTGGCTATCGCGGAATCGATCAACCAGGAACGCCTCGCGAGCTGGAAAAGCTTCCGCGCCGACAAGATCGCATTAAGCCTTGCTAAGCGTCAGCTAGATATTTCCAGGATTCATTTTGACCAGCTCTATGGTGACATCCTGATTAACCAGGACAGCAGTCTGAATATCGGCCAGGTGCAAAAAGTCGATACGGGCGCAACAGTATCGGAACCGAGCGAAGTAACGGCCAAAGTCGAAACCGGGGAAGGGAATTCTGAGCTTAAAATCAGAATTGGGGACATTGTCCTGGCGAACGCATCAGCCGATTTTCAGGACTTGTCCCTACCCCTGCCGTTTGCGGTAAAAATTGATGCGCTTAACGGTAAAATGACCACTATATCGACCGAGAGCAGCGAACCTTCCACCGTCGCATTGGAAGGCAAAGTCGACGAATACGGCTTTGCACGCATTAGCGGAACGGTCACACCGTTAGACCCAGCCGCGAACACGGACCTGCTGGTGGCGTTTGAGAACATCAGTGTTCCGAAGTTCACCCCCTACAGCATTCCCTTTGCCGGACGTGAGGTCGCCAGCGGCAAACTCGATCTGAAACTCGGATACCAGGTTCACGATGGACAATTGGCCGGTGAAAACAGCATCATCCTGAGCGACTTCGAACTCGGTAAGAAAGTGCCTCACCCGGATGCGATGGATTTGCCCCTGGGCCTTGCTGTTGCCCTGCTCAAAGACGTCAACGGCAAGATCGATATTGACCTGCCGGTACGCGGCAACGTCAACGAACCTGATTTCAACTATGGCGGTGTGGTCCTCAAGGCGCTTGGTGATCTGCTGGTCAAGATCGTTCTCTCACCCTTTACCGCTCTCGGGAGCTTGTTGGGAATGGAAGCGAGCGAACTCGAGCACGTCAAGTTCCTCGACGGCCGCGCCGATTTAACTCCGCCCGAAATGGAAAAAACCGGAAAACTGGCTGAAGCCCTGGTACTCCGGCCCGAACTGCAACTGACCATCGCCGGTGTTGCGGACGCTGTCGCGGATGGGCTCGCTTTGCGTACCGCCGAACTGGACAAGATCCTGGAACTGCGCATCACCGAACTTACCGCCACCAGCGACCCGTCAATTCAGTATGCAGATCTGCGCAGAATGGCGCTCGAACAATTGTACAGCGAGCAACCGAATACGGGGGCGGCGTTTCAGACCCTCGAGGAATTGCAGATGCAATTTACCACCCTGGTGCAGATCGAGGGCCAGGACCAACCCGCTCCCAGTTTCGATAGCCTGGCCTATGCAGGCGAGCTGCGTAGACAGCTTATCGATTCACGGGTCATTGACGAAAACGACCTGGCGAGCCTGGCAACGGCACGCGCCGAGGCATTGAAAATGGCATTGCTTGCGATCACCGATAGTTTGCAGGATCGGGTATTAATAACCGAGAACAAGGCGATCACGCGGGATGACGGGGGTTCAATCGAAATGCAGGTAAAGCTTGGCGCAAAATCGGATTGATCGAAATGCCGCCAGGCGCAGGCAAGACTGATGGGCGATGACAATTATCATCGTTCGCGTATTCCCACACCGCTGCCCGGGCACTGCTAACTGAAAATCCGTGCCACTCGGTGAGCGTTTCAGGTGAAAGGAGCGACGCCTGCCCTGGAAATATTCCGCCAACTGGGATTGCACATCGGGAAAGCAATTCACCCGGTATTCCCAGGCCGGATCGACAACGATTTTGTCCCTGCCATCGGGGAAGCCAATAATTTTCAACCCATCCGCATCACCGGCCAATCACAGTTGCCCGATGGGAGAATCAATGTATCGATATAACATGCTGGCTAGCTCGTACTGTTTCCACTTTCAATAGCAGTGCCGGGCCAGGGCATATGCCTATCTCCCTGCAACTGCGGCTCAAGTGCGAAAGCGACCGTAGATATAAGCATTCGACTGCGTTGCTGGCAATACCCGGCGATCTTCGACCGTATTGTGCCATTGGAATCTTCTAGGACATGAGTTGAAACAAAGCCTGCTTTTCCATATCGTCGGTTACTGCATCGATTGCCGTCTTGAAGGCCAATACATTCCTGTCGTGAATGGCCAGCAGTTTTTCCAGCTCCAGATTTTCCGCGAGACTCGGGGCACCACCCGCTTCATATATCGCATCGACCGCCGCCAGGCGGTTGAAATAAGCATTCTTGCTGGTACTCATATCGATAAAGGCCCGATGGGCTATTTTCGCTGCTTCACTGAAATCTTCTGCGGGGGGCATGATGTCTATCCAGGTGCCATTTCGAACACCGATTATAACCGCAGGAGCAAACCACAACTCAGTGAAAAAGTAGCAAAGCGAAAAAAGCGAGGGAAACAGACGCAGGGATGCAACTTTACCCAACCCCGAAAACCAGTCAATAAATAGTCCCTTCGCCACCTTTATACTGACAGCTAGACCAGAAAATACGGCCATTTACTATCATAGTCGACCCAACTAGGGTATAAGGCCGCCATGAAAATCCCCAAGCGCATCAAACCACTGGTCGAAGACGGCCTGGTCGATGAAGTGATCCGTCCGTTAATGAGCGGCAAGGAAGCCGACGTGTTTATCGTGCGTTGTGGCGATGAAATCCGTTGCGCCAAGATCTACAAGGAAGCCGACAAACGCGGCTTCAAGCAGGCAACGCTCTACCAGGAAGGTCGCAAGGTGCGCAACAGTCGCCGCGCCCGCGCGATGGAGAAAGGTTCACGCTTTGGCCGCAAGGAACAGGAACAGGTCTGGCAGAATACCGAAGTCGATGCGCTGTTTCGACTCGCACGGGTCGGGGTACGCGTGCCGAAACCCTATGGTTGCTTCGATGGCGTTTTGCTCATGGAATTGATCTGTGACGAACACGGCGCCGAAGCGCCACGCCTTAACGACGTCGCCATGTCGCCCGAGCAGGCCATCGAAGATCATCAGTTGATGATGCGTTACGTGGTACGCATGTTGTGCGAAGGCCTGGTGCACGGTGACCTGTCGG
This sequence comes from Gammaproteobacteria bacterium, assembly GCA_022340305.1. Taxonomy (GTDB): domain Bacteria; phylum Pseudomonadota; class Gammaproteobacteria. The sequence goes on along the minus strand of JAJDOF010000022.1, from coordinate 40,461 downwards.
AGTTCAACGTGCTGGTCGACGCCGAAGGGCCGGTCATTATCGACTTGCCGCAGGTAGTCAACGCGGCAGCCAATAATCACGCCGAACATTTCCTCGCCCGTGATGTCAATAAAATTACCGCCTACTACGGGCTGTACGCTCCCGAAATCCTCGATACCCGCTACGCCGAGGAAATCTGGGCACTATACGAGGCTGGCGAATTACACCCGGATGTTGCGCTCAGTGGCGAGTTCGATGTTATCGAGCTGGATGCGGACGTCGACGCAGTCATCGAAGAAATCAAACAGGCCATGATCGAGGAGCAACAACGCCTGGAGCGACTTGCACAAGCCTAGTCCCGGGTCGGCGACAAGGCCACAAAGCAGTGAGGTTTTCACCCGCACTATCGATTGATCAGGTGCCTGGTTGCACAGCGGTTCCCTGCACCTCTTCACCGTCGGCAAACGCGACAGTCTTCATGATCGGCCTAGTTGCCGATGTACTCACCGAGCAATTCAAGCAAGCCCTTGACTCGCGGGATCTGCTCATCTTCTGAATAATCCAGGTGAACCGTACCATCGAGTACCAGCAGTTGGCCCTGGTTCAATTCATCCATACTTTTCTGATCGGCGCTTTCATAGTCATACATGGGATTTCTCCTGAAACTGACATGACTTAATTCTGGCTCGATCGGCTACATATTAACGTGACTAGACGCACGCTATTGATGTGACCAGGCTCACGCCAAAGAAGAAAAAGGTCGGAAAATGCGCGCACAGGCCTTCATGGCAAACGCCGAACAGTTCAAGTTACTGCGAGGACACGAGAGGATTTTCGACCAGCAGGGCATCGGGAATCGATCGAAACCACTCGTTTATTCCCTGGCCCACCAGCCTTTCTCAAACAAGTGATGACATGGGGCTGGCTTTACCAGTTCGCCTGCCAAGATCAGGCAACCCGGTCAGTAATCCTGCAGTCAGTCTATTAACAGTTAGCTAGCTGGCATCCACCTTATCCAGGCACAGCAGCAACAACCCTGGAGAAAAATCACGAGGGCGGAGTCCTGCCCCGTACCCTGGAGGCAGATCTGATTTTAGCAGCGGCCTGAAATTCAGGGCATGCTCGCCAGCTGTCGAGAGCATGCGATAAACACTACGCCGGCGTTGATTTACCCTGCTCCATATTGCAGGCAATCGTCAGCATCTGCCTGAACATCGGTGAAATCACGATGATGTTTGAATTCCGGCCGGGTGTCCCGGGTACTGGCATTACTCACCGGATTCAAGATTAACGAAAAAATCGATCGGTCCCATGGCGACAGATTGACTGGAGATCCATGCACCAGGGTATCGAAAAATATCAGGCCGGTACCCCGTTTGCCGGTAGCCGCAACAATTGCCCGGTTGGGATCAATGGCCTCGGCATTGGCAATCATCTCACGCACCACGGTTGGTTCAACTACCCACAGCGGGTATGAGGTGGTCGAGGTATCGTGCACTGCCCGATGTGCGCCAAACTTGTGCGAACCCGGAATAAAATACAGCGGACCGTTGAAGTCGTTAACGTCATCCAGAAAAACGTGGAGATTCAATGCCAGGGGCTCTGGCACCCCGTCGTCATGGTGATGGGTCGCAAAGTCATAATGCCACTGCCAGACCTCGCCTGAAAACGCGGCCTTGACGTTGACCTTGACCTGCTGGATATACAGCGGTTCGGCCCGGATCTGACGGGCAGCACCTATTAGTCGCGGATGATGAGCCAGTTTCGCGAAAATCTCGTCGCGCAGATGTATGCCCATCGCGGTGCGCACTTGTCCAGACGCTTTTTCAATGATGTTGGCTGGGTTCTCCTGTGCCAACAAAGCGGGAAGACGTGACTGCAGCAGCTGTATTTCGCTCAGGCCAAACAGATCGGGAAGCACCAGGAACCCGTCACGTTCGAGACTAGCCAGTTGATGTTCTTTTAGCGTCATAAGCGTATCGAGATTAGATCACAGTTGCTCTCAATATTGGAGTACCCCGGGAAACATTGTAGCCAGTTAACCCGTTGCAGAATCCACGACAAAACATAACCAACAGAAATTCGCTAACAAAGCGAATGACCATCCTGTGCCAGCACCCCGACCTGGTCAACAATTCAACGAAATAGCAATATCGGTATCTTGCAATTGCGTATCATTTCGGTGGTCGTTGAACCAATGATGAGATGGCGAATCCTTGAATGGCCGAAGGCCCCCATCACCAGCAGATCGTAGGCGTCACTTTCTACTTCACGGGCGATCACCGTTTCAGGCTTACCCGGCTCGAACTTGGTTTTCACCCTGTAGCCGGCCTCGCGCAGCTGCCTGGCCGAGGTTTCCATTTGAGCAACCAACTCGGGAGTCTCGGTGCCGACGCGTAAAAGCTCGCAATCGAGATCGGCGAACACCTTGTTGCGCGCGATCTCCGCGATGGCCTTGATGACACTGGGGCCGCCATCATAGGCAATCAGAAAACGCTGAACTGGCTCAAATGCGCTCGGGACTACCAGCACCGGCTTATGACTGGAACGTACCACACGCTCGAGGTTCGAGCCGAGGTGTGATCGATTAAAATCAGCTCCACCACCACGTTTACCGATGACAATCATGTCGCTGTCGGCTTCCAGGTCCTGTAACATTTCGACGATTTCGCCCAGGCGCAATTTAGTCGTCACCTGGTTGACCCCGGATGCGCTGACGGAATCCCTGGCGTCATCCAGAATTGCCCTGCCGCGTTTTTGCGATAAACGGGCTTTTTGCGCATCGAGCTCGGCCAGTTCCTCAAGCAATGCGCTTCTTGCACCGAGGCCGATATTGCCACTGAGGTCTTCCGGCTTGCTGGAGACATCGCGACGGCCAAGCACATGAACGATCTCAACGGCTGCGCCCAGGCGCCTGGCAAACCAGGCCGCATGATCACACACACTCCTGGAATATCCCGATCCGTCGATAAGTGCCAATAGACTAATCATCATTTTCTACCTAGTGTCCGAGCAAGCGTTCAAGAGCGCCTGGTTTATCGTGGATAGCGAGTTGATCGACAATCGTTTCACTCGCTTCATTAAGCCCGATAATCTCGACTTCTGCACCCTCCCGGCGAAATTTCAGAACCACCAGGTCGATCGCAGCAACACTGGAAATATCCCAGATATGGGCATGACTAACATCGATAGTGACACTCTCCAGCACTTCTTTGAAGTCAAAGGAGGCCCTGAAATCGTCTACCGAGGCAAAGAATAGCTGCCCTTCAACCCGATATGTTCGCGCCTTACCGTCTTCGCTCAGCAGCGACGTGATGCGAAAAATCTGCGCAATTTTCCAGGCAAAGAAAATTGCCGAGAACAGCACCCCCACCATCACCCCGATGGCAAGGTTATGGGTAGCTAGCACCGCAGCGACTGTCGCCAGCATGACGATGGACGAACTGCGCGGATGATCCTTCAAGTTCCTGATCGACGACCAGCTAAAGGTACCGATCGATACCATGATCATGATCGCAACCAGCGCAGCCATCGGAATCTGTTTCACCCAGTCACCCAGGAAAACAATCATCAGCAACAGGAACATACCCGCACACAAGGTAGATAATCTCCCGCGCCCACCGGACTTTACATTAATCATCGACTGACCAATCATCGCGCATCCTGCCATGCCACCAATGAATCCGGTCGCCGTATTGGCGATTCCCTGGCCGATGCATTCGCGATTTTTGTCGCTATTGGTGTCGGTGAGCTCATCAACTATCGACGCGGTCATCAAGGATTCGAGCAAGCCAACCGCAGCCACGGCCACCGAGTAGGGCAAGATAATCCACAGTGTTTCCAGTGTTAACGGGATATCGGGTAACAGGAAGATGGGCAAGGTTGACGGTAACTCACCCATGTCCCCGACGGTGCGCAGATCCAGATGCAGGTACATCGAAATCGAGGTCAGAAGCAAGATACAGACCAACGGCGATGGAATGGCCCGGGTGATGTAGGGAAACAGGTAAATGATCCCCAACCCGGCAGCGGCCATAAAATAAGTTATATAGGGTACCTCGATGAGTTCGGGCAATTGCGCAATGAAAATGAGTATCGCCAGTGCGTTGACAAAACCAGTCATCACCGAGCGCGACACAAAGCGCATCACATACCCCAGCCGTAGCAATCCGGCCAGTATCTGAATCAATCCAGCCACGATTGTGGCCGCTAACAAATACTCCAGCCCATACTGCTTGACCAGAGTGACCATTAATACTGCGGTTGCCGCAGTCGCGGCCGAAATCATGCCAGGGCGGCCACCGGTAATGGCGACGATGACCGCAATCGAAAACGATGCATACAGCCCGACTTTTGGGTCGACACCGGCAATAATGGAGAAGGCAATCGCCTCGGGAATGAGTGCCAGTGCAACGACCAACCCCGCCAGGATCTCGGTGCGGATATTGCCACACCATTCGTTGTGTAGGCGCCGTATAGAAAAAGTGTTCAAAATATATCTCGGATGGAGCAAAACAGCGGAGTCTGGACCGGGCCCAAGTTGCAGGCGATAACGGTCATATCCACGCTAATGCGGGTCTGTTAAGCGAATAAAAACAAGAAGGGGCAGGCGGATTGAGGCTAGCCTTGCCTGCAGGATAGCGGTTGAAATCCTGATTCGGCAGCATTCGGTTCATCGCTCATTCCCTGAGCGAGCGCCATCATATCGGTTAATCACCTGCACGGCTATCGATATTCTGCCACAATCACCGCGCTTACTACCCGACAAAGGTTTACTGGTGGTACACCAGGCGCGTCAGTGCCATAATACAAGTCCGCGGACTACCGCTGACCTCGGTCAGTCCGAAACATCGTATTCGCCCTCACCTGTACCGCCATCGATAATAACGGTGCGCCCTGTACTGCTGCAGCCAGCAGGGACGATAGTTTGCAGGCTCATACCCCGGGTGGGGATTAAAAGTTAATGCCCGCGATATCCTGGATTTTCGACAGCGCACACTGTCCCTACGAACTGCATCGGTTTATAATTTCCACACTATGGCGCAACCAAAATCACATCGGGGTACCGACGAAATAACCTATCAGAGTCCGCAGATTCCATCCGCGGTCGACGTGCATGACGTGCCGATCGTAAGAGCCACGGAGGAGTCGCTCAGGGGTTACGGGAAGCTGGTCGACGACCCTCGGAACTTCACCGTCGAAAATCGTAATTTTGAGATTGTGCCCTGGCCACATGCGGGTTGGCGCAGCCTCGATCCCGGCACGGGCGATGAAGGTGGAACTACGGAGGGTGCTTTCAGGCTGTTCTGGCGTGATGGAAATTTGTTCGGCGAAAACCTGGCACTTGCCACTACTGCGAACAAGTATCTGCTGGCGCTCGGGGCGCTCCCCGGTCAGTCGACAGAAATTGAATCCTTACCGCAAAACCCGGCTGCCCGGCAGGTCGACCACGTTTACGTCTGGTACTCGGATTATCACCCTGATGGTGGGCAAATGTTCTATTCGCAGCACAGCCCTTTTGTCGCAAATCTGGCTCCGGCGCTTGGCGACACGATCAAAGCGGAAGACTTTACGGCGTTTTACGTGGAGGCGGGCATGGGTCTGTATATTCACCCCGGTGTCTGGCACAACGCGGTATATGTGAAGCCCGAACACGCTCCAACCGATATATTTGGTCGCCAGGGCAAGGTGCATGCGCGCATCTCGGTGCGCTGGACCGAAGAGTTCAATAAGGTGCTGCGAGTACCCCTGTCGTTGCCGCTTTAGCCCGGGTAGAAATAATCGATTCTCAATGCCTGTGGCTCAATGGATGGAGCGAGCGGATCATGGTCCATTGATTACCCGCAGTCGAACAAGGCACAACTGAAATATCCCGTAAGCCTGATTACTCGCGGACCATGCTTTTTCCGCTGTTTTGCGACAGGTCCAGACGCGTGGTACTTTCATCCGCCGCAACAAATTCACTGGCGATAGCCAGTAAATCCTGAATGACATAGGCATGTCTGCCGATCACAATGGGTTGCCGAGGGTCCACGACACCCTCCTGAAAAGGAACCAGGGTTTTGTTTTTCAGCAAAAAGGTTCCATTGGTGGACTTCAGATCGCGCAGGAATACCTTGCCTCCTTTTATTCGGATTTCTGCGTGGTATTTACTGGCGGTGGGAGAATCGATGTATATATGGCCTTCACGGCCGAGTATAAAAGTGCGGCCTTCCATGCGCTCCAGAGTGATTCGCCGTTTATCTTTCATTTTATCTATCTCGTTGCACCGGCCCGGAATGAAGCTCATAAACCGGGTAAATGGCGGACCTTGCGGATTGTCGCTATTGCTAACAGGCGAACCCTGATAATAGATGACGGTGCTTATTTTTTCAGTAAAAACAAAGACAAAAGGCATTAATTACTGAATTTTCATCGCGCGAATTGCGTCCAGTGATCCCAGATCATGCTGTTCAAGCCATTGTCTCGATTCGCTCGTGAAGCAGACCATAAGCTTAGCGATCCGGCCCTGCTGGCGGTTCCGCGCGGGAAGCGGAGGATCAGATTTGCCGTCCCCCTTGCAATTTACCAACATGTCGCTAGGCTGCCACTATGATCCCTCATTACAGTACCGCAACGGAGTACTGCAACGCACATGGAAATCCCAACCAGCACCCGCAAGTTTCTATTTTTATCGCTATTGCTGTGGTTAGCCCTGCCAGCGCATGCCCAGTCGCCAGTGTGGCGGGTCGAAAAGAACACCAACCTGATGTTTATTGGCGGCACCATGCATGTATTGACCGCCGAGGACTATCCCCTGCCCACTGCTTTTGAGACGGCGTACCAGCAAGCGACCCAGGTAGTTTTCGAAACGGATTTGGCAAAGATGGAGAGCCCCCAGTTCCAGCAGTACATGCTGGCGGAACTGCGGTACAGCGATGGCCGCAACCTGCGTCAAGTTCTCAGTGAAGGCACCTATCGCTCCATCGATGAATTTTTTACCACTCGAGGGGTGCCGATGGCCAGCGTCGAAGTTTTCAAACCCGGTATGGTTGCCGCCATGATGGCCATGGTCGAGCTGCAACGGCTCGGCCTGGCCGGCACCGGTGTCGATAGCTACTTCAACCAACGCGCGGATAAAGAACGAAAAGCAAAGGGAAAGCTCGAAACAGCCGAGGAACAGGTCGCTTTCATCGCCAGCATGGGCGCTGGACGCGAGGACGAGATGCTGGCATATAACCTCGCCGATCTGGAAAATTTGCCCGCTCTGTGGCAATCCATGAACCAGGCCTGGCGCAGCGGTGACTTGCGCAGGCTCGAAGCAACGTCTGCAATCCCGTTACGCGATGATTTTCCCGCGATCTATCAAGCCCTGCTGGTCGATCGCAATAACGCCTGGATGCCCCAAATCGTAGCCATGTCGAAAACCGCCGAAATCGAGTTTATTCTGGTCGGTGCGTTGCACCTGGTGGGAAGCGATGGCTTACTTTCTATGCTATCCAGTCGCGGCTACCAGATCACCCAACTCCAATGAACAATTGGAATCGTTGTATATTGCCGGAAAATACACCTTGATTCAGCGCTAACCTCTCCTGCTTGAATGTTCCGCGATCGTGCCGCGGTGTCGAACTGCAGTCTCCATTTAAATGACCCCCACCAGGTCAGGAACTGTCGTCGACCCGAATCAGACGCGCAGTTCCGGCAAGGGCTCACCGTCAGCAACGAACTGCAGTGCAACACCGTTATTGCACCAGCGTTGCCCGGTAGGCCTGGGGCCGTCGTCAAACACGTGCCCCTGGTGACCGCCGCAGCGGGCGCAGTGATATTCCGTACGTGGCAGAATCAACTTCCAGTCACGCTTGCTGGCAACGTTCGATTCGATCGCCTGGTAAAAACTGGGCCAACCGGTACCACTGTCAAACTTGGTTTCTGATAAAAACATCGGCAAGTAACAAGCCGAGCAAATATAGGTGCCCGCACGCTTTTCGTCGTTCAACGGGCTGCTCCAGGGCCGCTCAGTGGATTCCTCGAACAGCACCTGGTATTGCAGCTCGCCCAACAACCTGCGCCATTCATCTTTGCTCTTGTTGATCGCTGGAAAATCTCCCTTCATGGCTGCCGAGTCCGAGGTGGCAAATACGCTTTTGCTGGCAATAACGGCCGCGCCAGAAGCGATCGCTCCGGCAATAAATAATCGGCGTTCCATAATTTATTCTCCGCTAAGTTCATGGATGTTGTGACACAAAAAACCACATTTAATTCCCTTGAGCGTCGACAACCCGATGCGAAGGCAGCGCTAAGATTGGAATTAAATGGTGACCACGAGTTTGCCGAAATGGCTGGCTTCACGCATGACCTGATAGGCAGAGCGCGCGTCGTCGAAAGCAAACAGCTGATCGATCACCGGGGTAACCTGGTTCAAGCTGAGCGCCGCATTCATCTCTTCGAACATACGCCGATTGCCCACATAAACACCCTGCAATCGGATCGATTTGCGCATCACGTTGGACGGATTGATCGCGCCTGCCGTCAACACACCGATCAGGCTGACGGTACCACCGACCCGGGTGGCCTCGATGGTCTTCTCCAGCGTCCCGCCACCACCGGTTTCGATGGTCACATCGACACCGACGCCGGCGGTCAGTTCCAGCACCCTCGCCTGCCAGTCAGGGGTCTGCCGATAGTTGATCATCTCGTCCGCACCGAGACTTGCCGCGCGCGCCAGTTTTGCATCACTGGATGACGTGATAATCGCTCGCGCGCCGATCATTTTGGCGATCTGCAGACCGAAAATCGATACCCCGCCGGTACCCAGAAACAGCGCTGTTTTGCCGGCCGTCAAGCCCCCTTGTTCGATCAGGCAATTCCACGCGGTGAGGCCCGCACAGGGAAGCGTTGCGCCCTCCTCGAACGACAACTGCGGCGGTAGATGCACCGCGCCCTGTGCGCTGAACACGACCTCCTCGGCGAGTACGCCATCGACAGGGCCGCCGAGCGCACTCGCCATCGCCGTGGTCGAAATCCGACCATCGCTCCAGTTCTGGAAAAAACAGCCGGCAACGCGATCTCCCGCTGCAAAACGGGTAACACCGGCACCGACTTCAACCACCTCGCCGGCACCGTCTGAATTAGGAATACGCGGATAGGGTATGCCACGCGCCGCGGGATCCAGAATAGTCGACAGATCTCGATAGTTAATCGCCGAGGCGCGCATCCGCACCAGGATTTCACCCGGACCGGGTTGCGGCGTCGGGCGGGAATTCAAGGCCAGCGCTTCGACACCGCCATCCGAAACAATTTCATATGCGCGCATCTAGTCTCTCCATAAAATTCGCAGCGGGAAAATTCCGTGAACAGTATACCGATTTTCATTTTACGGGAGCAAAGCAACCGACTTCGGCGGCGCAACGGTACATCTGCGCTGGTTTATCGTCGATGACGATTCGTGGCAAATGTATCGGCAAGGCCCTGTTGTCGCAGGCGACCGGTGGGGAACCAATATCCTCGACCGGCAGTTTGTCAGTCCGAGTCAAGCGCGCAGCGAAGCCTGCGCGATAACCTGCGGAAGCTCGCCCGGTGCAATCACCGCCTCAGGGAAAATGCGCACGGAACGCACTAACCACGGTGCGGTAGACGGTTTTCTTGAACGGGGGAATCTGGGCGACTAACCATTCGGGTTCGACCCAGCCAAAACAGCTGAATTCCTGCTCCTGCACACTTGTAGCATCCGGCAGGGGTCCGTTATATTCGAGCAGAAACCACTTCTGTCGCTGGCCCACATAAAACACACCGTCCTTGTACTGCGGTTTGCGAAACAGGTACTGCAACCAGCCATCGTGTTCACGAATCAGGCGAACCTGCGCGAAATCCAGGCCGGTCTCCTCGAACAACTCTCGGCGCATGGCTTGCTCGGCCGATTCCTGTGCATCGATGCCTCCTTGCGGCATCATCCATTCGCCGGGATAGTGGAATGCATCACCGGCGAGGATTTTACCATCGCGGTTGACGATCATGATGCCGACATTCGATCGGTAGTTTTGCACCGCTGGTTGCTGCGGCTTCATCGGCCCGCCATCACGGTACTACGGCAGGAGCAGCGAGCCTCGGCGACTGCGGTGTATACCCTCATGCGCAGCGGCCGTGACGGCGCATGATATCGACTAGTTGCTGCTGCGGTAGCGCGCGACAAACGCGATCCGCCGGGTTCTTGATGGTCGGCGTATCCTGCGCAGCGATCAGCGCATTGACTATGGCTTCTTCAACTGAATCGACTGCCCCCGCATATAGTCCATCAAAGTATTCGTCATTGATGAATTGCGCACTCAAATGCGCCCTGTTGTGCATCGCAAGCGGCGCGTCATTGGCCACGCTGAAGGCCAGGAATATATCACCGGAACTGTTGCCACCTGGCGAACCACAACGACCGATACCCAGCGCACCGCGTTTGGCAACGCGCTGTAACTGATGCGGCAGCATCGGCGCGTCGGTAGCAATCACCACGATGATGGAACCGAGTTCGTGCTCCTGGCGAATGCGATCTTCGGTCAGGTATTTTCCTACCGGCACCCCGAGAATGGTGAGCCACGGTCGAATGCCATAGTTGGCCTGCACCAGCGCCGCGATGGTGTAGCTTTGACCGTCAATTTCGACACGTCGAGAGGCCGTGCCCGTGCCACCTTTGAACTCGAAACACATCATGCCGGTGCCACCGCCCACATTACCTTCGGCAATCGCACCGCCCGCCGCGCTATCGAGCGCCGCGCGCACGTGCTGCTCGGTGACGTGTCGGCCATTGATATCGTTCAGCGTACCGTCGTAGGTTTCTGCAATCACCGGCATCGCCCACAGATGGTGATTGTAGAAATGCTCGCGGTAGGTATCCAGCATCCAGCCGACACTGGCGTGGTGCGCAATGCCGACACTGTGGGTATTGGTGATGCACACCGGTCCAAGGAAATAACCACCATCTCGAATCCAGTGCGTTCCGGTCATCTCGCCGTTGCCGTTCAACGCATAGCTTCCGGCAAACACGGGGTTTGGCCGCGCATCGTGGCCGCGCGGCAAAATCGCCGTCACCCCGGTACGCACCGGTCCCTTACCGACCACCAGCGGGCCTTCGCCGGAAACCAGGGTCGAGTAACCGACCAGCACTCCCGGCACATCGGTCAGTGCATTGTGCCTGCCCGGCGTACCCGGGAAATCAAGCCCCAGGTCGCGCGCGCGGGGGGACTCAGATCGGTATGCTGTTGCGGTCACCACGTTTCCTCCTGAAAACAGCCGACAGTTTAGCGGATTCGAAACCGGTTGACAGATTCACGCAGGCCTTAGTCACGGTCAATATCGCCCGCCGCTTCGCGCAGCCAGTCGATATAACTCGCCAGTGCCTCTGGCAGTGGTGTGGGCGACCAACCCAACGCGCGCAGGCGGCTGTTATCGTAAGCCCCCCAGGCACCGCGCCGCTTGTCGGGGTGGCCGATCAGGTCGACCAGCGGCGCAGACGTCTCCTGCCACCGGGTACCGGCAACCCTGCTGGCCACGAGTTCAATCAGCTCGCGAATGCTGACGGCTTCACCATAGGCGATGTTGAACACGGCAGGTTCGGCATTCTTCGAATCGATCAGCGCCAGCATGCCCCGCGCCGCGTCGGCGACGTGCAACCAGTCCTCCACTCCCTGCGCACCGCAGACGCGGATGGCCTTGCCCTGCAACGCGTGCTGCACGATGAGGTTTGGGGCGCACTGGAAATCTCGCCCCGGCGTCCAGCGATCCATCGGCCCGTAGATGCTGGAAAGCCGACACACCGCGAGCGGCAGTTCGAACAGCTCACGATAACGCAGCGCGAGCAGCTCGCCGGCGCGCTTGGTGATGGGATAGAGTGAATCCGGGCTGCGCATTTCGAAACCGTCCTCCGGCAATGCTCCATCAGGCCCGTCGTCGCCATAGATCGATCCAGTGCTGACGTGCAGCATGCGCTTGAGCGATTTGCAATTGCGCGCCCACTCGAGCGCATTCAACACGCCCTGGATATTGACCTCGACCACAGTGCGCGCCTGGCTTTTCTCCGAGCCGTTACGATTCGGCGTCATCGCAGCACCATGGATGAAATAGTCGGGTTCAAGGTGACCCAATTCCCCTTCCCATAACGAGCGCTCGGTCACCGACCCTTCGAGCAAATGTATTTGACCCGCATAAGGTTCGAGAAAAGCCCGCAACGCGCAATCGGCCGCAAACACATCGACACTGGTCACGCGATAATCGGCGCCGCGTTCAACCCATTGCCGCATCACGTGACTCATCACAAAGCCGCAACCGCCGGTCACCAGTAAATGCATTTTTACCTCCCGGTTTCGTGCGGATTCTGGCGGCTATGAGGAGTGATCGCTGTCTCGTCGGTTTGCGATCACCACCTCGGCGCCCTCGCCTCCCGGCTCATGATCGACGAGGTATTCGGGGAAACCCGGCGCGCGCAAGTCTTCGCCACAATCATCTTCGAGACGCTTGACCACCTGGCTCGACCACACCCGTGGGCCGTAACGCTCAAGCCCGTCACGCACCGCGGCGACCACCACCGGCGACAGTTCCAGCGGTACGTCGAGCGACTTGCCGAGTTGGTCGAACAGCGACACATCTTTTAACTCGTGATCCATGGTGAAGTTGATGTCGTAGCTGCCGTTCAGAATCAACTGGCCCTCGGTTTCGTGGACGAATGAATTTCCGGAAGACACGCGTATGGCGTCGTAGGCGACGGCAAGATCAATACCGGCCTTCTTCGCCACCATGAAGGCTTCCCCGGTAGAAATCAGTTGTACCCCGGCCAGGTAATTGGTGATGACTTTAAGAATGGATGCGGAACCGAGTGCGCCGGTGTGCACGATTTGACGTCCCATCACCGTGAGCAGCGGCAGCACGCGCTCGAAGTCGGCGCGCGCGCCACCGGCAAAAATGGCGATATTGCCGGTCGACGCACGATGACAGCCACCGGAAACCGGCACATCGAGCGCAGTCGCGCCGCGCGCGCGCACCAGTTCACCGAGGCGGCACACATCGGCGGCTTCGGTGGTCGACATTTCCATCCAGATCGCACCTTCGCCGAGACCTTGCAGGATACCGTCCGCTTCCTCCAGCACCTGCGCCGAAACCACCGGTGACGGTAAGCAGGTAATCACCACTTCGCTGGCAGCGGCCAGCTCGCGGCCGCTATCGGCCCAGATCGCACCCGCCGCCAGCAGCTCCGCCGCCGCCGCCCGCTCGAGATCGCGTACGCGTAGCGTGTGCCCATGGCGCAACAGGCTGCCCGCCAGCTTCGCGCCGACGTTACCCAGACCGACAAATCCAACCTGCATTTCCGCTCTCCCGGGGTCTAATTGAATCGGCTAACCGTAGCTCGCAAGCCTTGTGCGGTCAATCGGATTTAGCTGCGGCCAGCAGCGCCACCGCCGCGGTGTCGAATCGGGGACCTCTGCGCAATATCCAGAAAGCTGAAAGCACTTTCATTCCCGAATCGACTACACCTTTGTTTTTATTGAATATTCATGTTTAACCGGGCAGCATTCCGCGGAATTAGCTAATCGGTTTTTAACAACGAAGTCCCGTGAAATAAACGCCGCCGTACGCCTTTCACCTGGCGCTTTTCATAGGCTGAGTGATGCGTGTTTTTGTGACTCAGCGAATCCTGCGTTTTCCGGGTCAGAATCTGGAATTCACAGGGGAAGAATACCTTGCGACCGCTGCCTGTGGTCACCAGCACGCGCTCGATAATTTTGATCATCTTGAACTTTTTGCTGGAATATTGATTTTTTGCCGGCGGCCAGACCTGCTCACCGCGCGCCTTTATCGCGCTCTCCGTGGGTTCGCTGAATTCGGCAAACAACGCCTCGATCTGATGAAATTCGGCCAGCGAGTTTTTCGCTTCCTGCGGCAGCATATTGGCATACATGAACACGTGGCGAGTGCGCAGAAACTTGATCAGCAAAATCGCTGAAAAAATATCGTGGGTGACGAAGCGCATGCCAATGTGATCGTAAATTTCACTGCTGAGGTTGCCTTCCTTGACCAGCAGCTTGGTCACCAGGCGAAAAAAGTGCTTCTCCGTTTTGATGCCGTATTCGACAATGGGAATGCGGCAGCGATCATCACCGATCCAGGGCCCGTCACTGGAGTGGGTCAGATAGGGTTCGAGCCGCGCCTGAACCAGGGCCAGAGCACCTCGATAGGCGTCCTCGTCACGCGTCCAGCGGGCATGCGCAACAGCATGGCAGACCTTGAGGATCACGCAGGACCACTCGCAAATTGCGGTTCGGGGCCGTTTCGACGCCGTCACCATGAGTTGCACCAACGAAAGGTCATGTAACGCCTGCGGCAGGCACAGTTCGCTGTCCGCCAACAGCACGGTTTCGATATACTCGAGCGCTATGCTGCGCAATCCTTCAGGATCGTCGCCGTCCCCCATCCCATACGCCAACAAAAATCGGCGCGCCTCATCGAGGTTGGCAACCTGCAATTCAAGCGTATCGATTAGCGACCTGCCGGCAATGATGGTTTGCAACGTTTGCCAGGGGATACTGAATTCGTCGGCGTTCGCTATTACCGGAACGCGGCTATCGACTTTAATCATCGTAAATTATCCAATGCTACATGATTGCTGAGTTTAGACGTTAAAATCCCGAAAAGGTCGGGGCGGCATTTGCCACCACCGCCCGATCTCGACGAGCGGACGCAACGGCCTGGCGGTCAAATTCCGCACTAGCCGCGGTGCTGGTTCCGCGACAGGTGGGCGATACTGACTCGTTCCAATGCGGTACAGGGTCAGCCGTGGACCTGGCCCAACAACGCTATTTTGCTCTTCGTGACAACCAATGCTAAATTGACCTCCCTGACACCTACTCCCCCGGCAAGTGGTAATCCCGACACAATACTCACCTGCCGATATACCATACAGAAAGGAAGAATTCGTCTGATGAAAAATATAACTTTAGCTCTTGGCATCCTGTTTGCCTTCGCAAGTTCACTGGCAGTGGCGGCCGACAAGTGGGACCTGCCCACGCCTTACGGCGATGGCACCCATCAAACCCAGGTAGCGCGCAGCTTCGCCGATGAAGTCAATGCCAAATCCGGCGGCAAGCTGACTATCAAGGTCCACTCCGGCGGTGCGCTGATCAAGCATCCCGAAATTCACCGTGCGGTAAAATCACGCCAGGTGCAGATCGGCGAAGTATTTATCGGGCGCCTCGGAAACATCAATCCGATTTTCAAGCTCGATAATATCCCCTTCCTCGCCACCGACTTCGACAGTGCGGAGAAACTCTACCGGGCCTCGCAACCCGCGCTGGAGGCGGAACTTGCCAAGGACAAGCTGATGCTGCTGTATACCTCGCCCTGGCCGGCGCAGGACCTGTATTCCAACAAGCCGGTCAACAGCCTGGCCGACCTGCAAGGATTGAAGATGCGCGCCTACAGCCCGACAACATCGCGGCTCGCCGACCTGATGGGCACCACCCCGGTGAACATCCCCTTCAGCGATGTAGCCCAGGCCTTCACCACCAACGCGATCGACGCCATGGTGACTTCGCCAAGCACCGGCGTAAATAGCCAGAGCTGGGATTACATCAGCCACTTCACCACGATCAACGCCTGGATTCCGAAGAACATGATGTTCGTCAACAAGAAGATCTTCGACCGCCTCGACAAGGATACCCAGGCAGTGATCCTGACGGCCGCCGCCAACGCCGAAAAGAAAGGCTGGGCGCTGGGTCGCAAGCTTGCAGTCGAGCACACCGATCTGCTGCGCGAAAACGGCATGCAGGTATCCGCCCCGAGCGCCAAGCTGGATGCCGAGTTACGCGCCATCGGCGCAGTGATGGTCAAGGAGTGGCTGGAGGAAGCCGGCGCCGATGGCCAGAAAGTTATCGATGCTTACAATGCCATGTAGTGTGGCGTGCTCGGTAGCAGACACATGCTGAATCGCTATCGAGATAGCGATTTCGGCGGCCGCGAAAACTGCGCTCACCAGGCGCAATTTCAGCCAGGTACAAAGCGATCATGAGCCCGATACGAAAATACTTTTACCTGTCCTCGGCGGTGCTGTCCGGCACCTCGCTGGTGACTATGACCACGCTCATCCTGGCTCAGATCGTGGCGCGCTTTATGAACACCGTGATCCCTTCATCGGAGGATTTTGCCGGCTGGTTGCTGTCAGCGACGATATTTTTCGGGCTGGCCTACACCTTCCAGCAAGGTGGTCATATCCGCGTCACCATGTTGGTGGCGCGCCTGGCGGGCAGGAAACGCCGCTACCTGGAGTTCTTTAACCTGGTCTGCGGCCTGCTGATCAGTGGATACCTCGCCTTTTACACGATTTTTACGGTCTACGATTCCTTCGACTACGAAGAGGTTACCGATACCTACCTGGTGATTCCGTTGTGGATGGTACAGACACCGATGGCGGTCGGCTCGCTATTCCTGTTCATCGCGATGCTCGACAGCTTTCGCATCATGCTGATGGGCGAGACACCGCAATATGTGCTCAACGAAGACGACCTCAGCAACAGCGGGGCGGAGTAAACCATGGATATGACAGTCGTCGGCGGAATCCTGGTGGTGTGCATGCTGTTGATGTTGACCAGCGGAATATGGGTCGCCCTGACCCTGACGGGGCTCGCCATCATTGGCCTGGCGCTGATCGAAAACAGCAGCATCGGTTTGCTGCTTGGTACCTCTTCGTGGAGCGCTACCACGGGTTGGTCGCTAACCGCGTTGCCGCTGTTCATCTGGATGGGTGAAATCCTGTTTCGTACGCGTTTGTCGCGCGACCTGTTCGAAGGCCTGGCCCCGGTGCTGTCGCGCCTGCCCGGCAAGTTACTGCACGTCAACATTCTGAGCTGCGGTATTTTTGCCGCGGTTTCCGGATCATCGGCGGCTACCGCCGCTACCATCGGCCGCATGACCTTACCCGAGCTGTCGAAGCGTGGCTACGACGATTCCATGGCTATCGGCACGCTGGCAGGCTCGGGAACACTCGGGCTGTTAATCCCGCCGTCCATCATCCTGATCATTTACGGGGTCGCCGCAGAAGTATCGATCGCACGCCTGTTTCTCGCCGGTGCATTGCCCGGGCTGGTGTTGATCCTGTTATTCATGGCTTACACCATTGGCTGGTCCATCGTTAGCGGCAATCGACACGGCGTGGTGGATGACATCAGTTACAGTTTCAAGGAAAAAATACTCGCACTGAAAAAGCTGTTGCCGATCGTGATTCTCATCGGTGGCGTGCTCGGCTCCATCTACCAGGGCGTTGCGACCCCGACCGAGGCGGCCGCGTTCGGCGTCTTCGGTGCCCTGTTGTTATCAAAAATCCTCGGTGGCTTCACCATCCAGAGTTTCCTCGACAGCGTCACCGGCGCGGTCAAGAATTCCTGCATGCTCGGATTGATCCTGGTGGGCGCGCATTTCCTGACGCTGGCGATGGGTTTCATCGGCATCCCCAACGCGCTCGCCGAATGGATCGCCTCGCTCGGACTTTCTCCGGTGCAGTTGATTATCTGCCTGACCTTTTTCTTCATCGCGATGGGCTGTTTTCTTGACGGTATCTCGGTCATCGTACTGACCACCTCGGTGGTGCTGCCGATGGTCACCCAGGCGGGCATCGACACCATCTGGTTCGGGATATTCCTGGTGCTGGTCGTGGAAATGTCGCAGATCACTCCACCGGTCGGCTTTAACCTGTTCGTGATTCAGTCGCTCACCGGCAAAAATATTATTTATATTGCCAGGGCTGCCCTGCCCTTCTTCTTCATGATCGCAATCGCGATCGTGCTGATCACCATCTACCCGTCGATCGCGTTGTACCTGCCGACACTGATGTCGTCCTAGAAACGGGAAGGGCCAGAAAACGCCTTCGCCGCATGCCTAATCCAGCGGTAATGCGGTGTTTTTCACCAGGTAGCGCAATACAAAACTTGAATGTACGCCAGTAACCCCGTCCAGGCGCGTCAAGTTACCGAGCAGGAATTTCTCGTAGTGTTGCATATCACGCACCACCACCTTGAGCAGGAAATCGGCAGTTTGCCCGGTGACGATGCTGCACTCGATCACTTCCGGCATGGTCGATATCGCCTTTTCGAAGGATTCGAAGCGATCGGGCGTATGGCGGTCCATTGCGATGCCGACGATGGCGGTCAGGTTCAGCCCCAGCGCCTGGGGGTCGAGTAGCGTCACGTGACCGGTAATCAATCCCGATTCTTCCAGGCGCTTGACGCGGCGTGAACAGGGCGTGGGTGACAAACCAACCTGATCGGCCAGCTCGAGGTTGCTGATGCGCCCGTTGGCCTGCATCAGTTGGAGGATGTGTTTGTCGATGCGATCCAGCGATACACTCATAATATCCTCTAATAAATTAAGTAATTTTAGATATATTATCTAATATTTTTTATATTTAAAATCATATTATCTAAAATTTACGCCAAAATGGGGCATAAACGCGATCATTAGCTAGTCCGCATCGGTTATATTGCTTCACTAGTAAATAAACCCCTTTGAACTAACTCAACAAACAGGATAAAGATCGTGTCTTTCTATAACTTCAGGAAATATCGCCCCTTCCCACCGGTCGCCAAACCCGCGCGGCGCTGGCCGGATCAGGTCATCGACGCGGCGCCCCAGTGGTGTAGCGTCGATCTGCGCGATGGTAACCAGGCGCTGATCGAACCGATGAACCCGAGCCAGAAACTGGCGATGTTCCAACTGCTGGTCGATGTTGGCTTCAAGCAGATCGAGGTTGGCTTCCCCGCCGCATCGCAGCCTGACTTCGATTTTGTACGCCAGTTGATCGAACAGGACCTGGTACCGGATGACGTCACCATCCAGGTGTTGACGCAGGCGCGCGAGTCATTGATCGAGCGCAGCTTTGCCGCGCTCAAGGGCGCAAAGCGCGCCATCATGCACCTGTATAACTCGACTTCGACAGTGCAACGCGAGCAGGTATTCAAAATGTCGCGTGCTGAAATTAAGGGCATTGCGGTACAGGGCGCAATCTGGATACGCGACCGCGCGGCCGAACAACCCGAAACCGAGTGGCAGTTTCAGTACTCGCCGGAAAGCTTCACCAATACCGAACTCGACTACGCCATCGAGGTCTGCGACGCGGTCATCGAGGTATGGCAACCGGTCACGCATAACAAGATCATTATCAATTTACCGGCCACCGTCGAAGTGGCCACGGCCAACGTTTACGCCGATCAGATCGAGACCATTTGCGATCGCATCAGCCATCGTGACCAGGTGTGCGTGAGCCTGCATACCCACAATGATCGCGGTTGTGGCGTGGCCGCCGCCGAACTCGGCGTGATGGCCGGCGCCGACCGCATCGAGGGCACCCTGCTCGGCAACGGCGAGCGCACCGGCAATATGGATATCGTCACCATGGCGATGAATATCTACAGCCAGGGCATCGACCCCGAGCTCGACCTGTCGGACATGGACCGCATCATCAACGTGGTTGAACGTTGCACTCAATTGCCGGTACACCCACGTCATCCCTACGCTGGCGATCTGGTGTTCGCTGCCTTTTCCGGCAGCCACCAGGACGCCATCAACAAGTGCCTCGCCATCGACGCGAAAGAGCGCGAGGTCAACGGCCCCGACAGTCACTGGAAGGTCGCCTATCTGCCGATCGATCCGCGCGATGTCGGACGCAGCTACCAGGAAGTCATTCGCATCAACAGCCAGTCGGGCAAAGGCGGCGTGGCCTACGTGCTGGAACAGGACTATGGATTGATCTTGCCGCGCTGGTTGCAGGTCGATTTCAGCCCGCAGGTACAACGCCATGCCGAGGCAAGCGCAAGCGAAGTATCGACCAACCAGATTCGACAGATATTCCAGGACACCTATATCGATGTCGAGGGCGCGATGACGGTAGACAGCTACCAGGCCGCACGCTCCCAGGGCACCGACCAGCTTAGCGCGGTACTGTTGACCGACAGCGGCCCGATCGAGATTTCCAGCGCCGGCAAAGGGGTCCTGGACGCGTTCGTCGGCGCGCTCAACGCGCACCTCGATGCGCGCATCGTGATCGTCGATTACAGCGAGCACACCCTGGGTGACAACGAGCAATCCGAGGCCATGGCCTACGTGCAACTCAACATCAACGGCCAACGCGTCTGCGGCGCCGGTAGCAGCGAAGACATAGTCGGTGCGTCGCTGCGCGCCGTGTTGGCGGCCGTCGCGCGCGCCGGCGTCAGCATCAAAACTGCCGGCCCCGTCCAGCTAAAGGCCGTCTGAACCAGCTCGCAGCCTCACGCTCATCGCTCTGGGTCGAGGGATCGGCCTGTCGACAATGCGAACCAGCGCGCTGTCGTTTTATCCGCTGCTTTGACCGTCGCCAGGCCTGAAGTCTATCGTTACCACATACCTGACCAGGGAATCGAGGCCTGCGACCAGGTCTGGCTCGTCGCGATCACGCGAATGCTCTAAGATGTGATTCGATGAAATACGCCACTTATCGTAAATCCGGATTTGGGCACCGCATTGCCCGTGCGCTGCGCTGGAGCTTTTACCTGCTGCTGTTACTGGCGTTGCTGGATGTCGCATACCTGGCGTGGATATGGCCCGACTGGCAATCTTTTCAACAGGGGCCGATTCAACGTTCCAGCTTCATCCGCGACTACGAGGCCGAACAGCGCCTCGATCCCGACCTGCCCGAACTCGACTGGAATCCGGTCGCGCTGAATCGTATTCCGCAACATATGGTGCGTTCGGTCATCATTGCCGAGGATTCGCGCTTCTACAGCCACGGTGGCATCGACTGGCAAGCTCTCGGGGAGGCGATGCAATACAACCTGGCGCGCGGACGCCTGATTTACGGTGGCAGTACCATTTCCCAGCAAACCGCCAAGAACCTGTTCCTGAGTCCCTCGCGAAACCCGCTGCGCAAGTGGCATGAACTGGTGTTGACGCTGGCGATGGAACATCACCTGAGCAAGCGGCGCATCCTTGAACACTACCTGAATGTGGCACAGTTCGGCCACGGCCTGTTCGGAGTGGATGCCGCGGCACGTCATTACTGGGGCATCCCTGCTTCCAGCCTGTCGAAACGCCAGGCGATCGAGCTTGCGGCGTCCCTGCCATCGCCGATGACCACCAATCCGGCAGCGCGCAACAGGACTTTCCTGAATCGCGTCACCAAGATCAGTCGTCATTTCCGGCGCTGGGCGAGCGATTGAGCCGGCGCCAGGATCTGCCGCCGGGCTAAGGTCAATCGTCGAAAGTGAAGTTCTTTTGCCCGGCCTGCTTACGGATCGCCGCGGTAAGCGCATCGCCGACACTCGGGGCCGCTGCAGCCTGCTGCTGCTCGGCGACATAGCTGGATCTCGATTCGCTGAGCTCGACAATTTCCGCGCGGATTGACTCTCGCTCAAGCTGCTTTTGTTGCAGGAAGTCGAGTTTTTGCTGGGCCGACAGGCCCTGCATCGGTCTGGGCAGCTCGGCATCTTCCATTTCCACAATTTGCTCCTCGGCCACTGCACCATCCTTGAGAGCATCGACCAGGTCCCAGTCCGCGTTTGCGTAGAATTCGGACGCTTTGGAGCGGGCACGCCTGGCGAGTAAACCCGTCGAGATCTCGCTACTCATCTGATCCTGTTGCCACTGGCGTTGTGCATTACCGGCGCCCTTCGCCCCGTAGGGCACGTAGGTTTCGTTGAGCCGTGCATTGAGTTCATTGATGCGCTCATCCTGCGGTGCTTCGATGTGAACCACCTTCTGATCGGTGTCGATGCTCAGATATTCTCCGCCGGCAAGAATGGCGCCTGCCTGCCAGCCATCGCGCACGCCCTCGGCATGGCTGCCGGCATGAATAGTATTGATCGAGATACCGTATTGTCGCGCCAGTTGAACAGCGTCCTGGTAGCGCACCGGCCCCTGCGCGAAAGACTCGTTTCCGGCGATGAAAATAGCCTTGATGTCGGTCGCTGACTGACTCCATTGCAACGCCTGCAGCGCGCGCTCAATTGCATAACCGCAATACTCATCGCCACCGTTGGTGGTCAACGAAAAAAGCCCCTGTGACACCGCGTCGAGCTCGCGGGTGAAACCGCTGAGCTGGCGCAGGTATCCAGAGCTTTGGGCATTGCCGCTGTTGCCATACTCGAACAACGCTATTTCGAGTATCGGGGTTACATCGTGCTGTTTCGCTGCGGCAAACTCGTTGACTAGCTGCCACAACTGGTTGCGCGTCTGGTCGATCAGCCCGTCCATGCTGTTGCTGGTATCGAGCAGGATGGCGAGTTGAATCCGCGGCGCCGCGTTCAGCTGGCTGATCGCGACGGGATTGTTCGCTGCTGGTTGTTGCGCGGCGAAAGTTAACCGATGAGCGCTGCTCACCTCGCTAGCCAGCGCCGGCACGCTGCTGGCTGCCAGCATCATGGCGATGGCCCCGGCGATGCCCGCAGGGCGCAACAGGACGGACTGATTTCTCGGTTTAGCGACTGATCTGCTGTTCATGGTCGACTCCTGTAAAGGTATTGCTGTGAGTGGAAGTACAGGGCCAAGAATAAGTGTCCAAAGACACTTCCGTTAGACATGAGCTGGTAAACAAAGAGTGCAAAAATTTACCGCCTGTTTACATTCGAAGCCGGCAGGAAGCGGAGTGAATTGCTGGCACTTGCGTTGATTCTGAGCCTGGCTTGCGCGGGAGTTCACCATAGTCTTTAAATTTTATCGCCCTTGCTGCAGAGCCAGACGCCGATGACCAGCGCCCCCTGGGTTTCAGTATCCTGCGGTGACGGTGACTCTTGCCTTCGTTGCCCGAGCGATATCGGATGCGCTAAACCGCTGCTGCTACTGGCGCACCGACCGTTCAGCGCAGCGCAGTTCCAGGCCGAACTGGGACCGATCTGGCCGTGCGCCGATGGCTGTATACGCCATCCCGGAACGGGTGGAGTAGCCGGGCTTTATCGTAATCGTGAGATGCTGATTCGAGGCTATGGTTATGACGCACGAATTATTTACGGCGCCGGCAAGGTCATCAGCATGGCCGTGATCGCCGGGGGAAGCCGGTCGCCTGTTCGAACGCAGCGAGTTGTCTTCTATTCATCTGCGATCACCGACGAATAACTGTTACCACTTCGGTATTGAACCTTAGCCACAGGCATTTATCATTTTATGCGGCTGTCAATAGCTGCCGAGTCAATGCGACTGTAAATATACTCCCGCATCCGTTAACCTGCGACTTCTACCTTCGTGGAGGAAAAGTAATGGCCACAGGCGTCGGCGGCTCGACCGCAAGTATAGAACTCCAGGGATTGACTTCAGAGCGCGACGAGGCGATTGCGATCGGTCTCGACGAGTATCACCAGCGCCTTGCAAAACTGCGCGAGATAATGCGTGCGACCAGCGTCGACGCCGTGTATCTCGATGCCACCACCAGCTTGCGCTATTTCACCGGAATGCAGTGCTACGCGAGTGAGCGCCTGCATGGCGCCATCGTCTCCGACAACGGCGAACTACTGTATGTCTGCCCGGCCTTCGAGGAGCAGAAAACGCGGGCCGGTATGCTCGTCGAAGGTGATTTCGTGCTCTGGGAGGAACATGAAGACCCGACTGCCAAGGTCGCCGAAGCCGCATTGCAGTTTGCGCGACAAAACCACTGCACTCTCGCCATCGACCCGCAAACGCCGTTTTTTACCGCCAGTCGACTGCAGCGTTATGATTCCAGCCTGCTCATCAACAATGGTGAAGAATTGATCGCCGCCTGCCGACGCATCAAGTCGAATGCCGAGCTGACTTTGCTCGCCCAGGCCAAGGCGATCACGCTGCGCGTACACCGGGCCGTCGCGCGCATCCTGCACCCAGGTATCGACTCGCGCGAGGTTCAGACCTTCCTCGACGATGCCCATGTCGCCTGCGGCATGGACGGCCGCTCCACCTTCAAGATCGTGCTGTTCGGTGAACCTACCGCCTACCCGCATGGCGTACCCTACCCGCAGACACTGGCCGAAAACGACATGGTATTGATCGACACCGGCGCCACGCTGCACGGCTATAACTCGGACATCACCCGCAGCTACGTGTTTGGTGAGGCCAATGCACGCCAGCGAGAACTATGGGAACTGGAACAACAGGCGCAACTCGCCGCTTTCAATGCAGCGCAGGTCGGCGCGCCCTGTTCGGCACCCGATCTGGCAGCACGTGCAGTAATCGAGGCAGCCGGACTCGGTCCGGGCTACCAGGTTCCGGGATTACCGCACCGCACCGGCCACGGCGTCGGCCTCGATGTCCACGAACACCCCTATATCGTCAGGGGCAACGAGCTGCCGCTCGTGCCCGGCATGTGCTTCTCTATCGAACCGATGATTTGCAGCTATGGTGAATTCGGCGTGCGCCTCGAAGACCACGCTTACATCAGTGTCGATGGTCCGCGCTGGTTTACTGAGCCCAGTCGCTCGATGGATGACCCATTGAATGTGATCCCTGACTAGTTACCCGCCAGTCAAGGTAAACCGATAGCAGGAACTTGCGCATCGGCCGCTGCCACCAACATGCGGTCGACATCGAAGCGGGAATCGTTAAAATACTGGTCCCTGATTCCTGAGTTTCAACCTGGACCCCGCGAGCAAAGCACATGAGCACGATTCAATGCATTTCCCCGGTAGACGGCAGCGTCTACGTAGAGCGCGAGACCGCAAGCGCCGCCGCTATCCAGCAGGCGCTCGCCGCATCGGTAACAGCGCAGCAGCTATGGAAAAACATGCCAGTCGCCGAACGCCAGGCGTTGTGCAGCAAGGCGGTTGACGCCTTTGCCGCGCGTAAAACCGAGATCGCCGAGGAATTGACCTGGCAGATGGGCCGCCCGATTTCGCAGGCGCCCGGCGAAGTTGGTGGCTTCGAAGAACGCGCACGCCACATGATCGCCATCGCGGCCGATGCACTCGCCGACCTGCAGCCGCAGGCAAAAGATGGCTTCACCCGTTACATCAAGCGTGAGGCGCTCGGCGTGGTATTCATCATCGCGCCGTGGAATTTCCCCTACCTGACATCGGTGAACGCGATCGTGCCTGCACTGCTTGCCGGCAATAGCGTGATTTTAAAGCACTCAGCGCAAACCCCGCTGTGCGCAGAGCGTTTGCAGCAGGCCTTTGACGAGGCCGGCTTACCACCCGGCGTGTTCCAGTATCTGCACCTGAACCACGCCGATACCGAGGCCGTGATCCAGTCTCCGCTGGTCAACTACGTTGCCTTTACCGGCTCGGTACCTGGCGGCGAAATGGTCGAACGTGCCGCTGCCGGACGTTTTATCGGTGTCGGCCTCGAACTTGGCGGCAAGGACCCTGCCTACGTGCGCAAGGACGCCAATTTGCAACACGCCATCGACACCGTCACCGATGGCGCGCTGTTCAACTCGGGGCAGTCCTGTTGCGGTATTGAGCGGGTTTACGTCGACGCTGCAATCTACGACGAGTTTGTCGCCGGCGTTACCAGCCTGGTGGCCGGCTACCGGCTTGGAAGACCGGATGATGCCGACACCAACCTCGGCCCCATGGTGAAGACCAGCGCCGCCGAATTTGTGCGGGGTCAAATCGATGACGCAGTCGCCGCCGGGGCGCGCGCACTGATCGCGGCGAGCAGCTTTTCTGCCAACGCTGTCGGCACACCTTATCTTGCGCCGCAGGTGCTGGTCGATGTCGACCACTCGATGCGTGTGATGACCGAAGAAACCTTCGGCCCGGTGATCGCTATCATGTCGGTGAGCGGTGACGACGAAGCGATTCGCCTGATGAATGACAGCGAGTTCGGATTAACCGCGGCCATTTTTACCCAGGATGAAGACGCCGCCATCGCCATCGGCGACCAGGTTCAGACCGGCACCTGGTTCATGAATCGCTGCGATTACCTCGACCCGGCACTGGCCTGGACCGGGGTCAAGCACTCCGGTCGTGGCTGCACCCTGTCGACGGTCGGCTTTGAATCGCTGACGCGACCCAAGTCTTATCATTTGAAAAGGGTTTGAAGACGTCGTCAATCGCCGGTCTGCGCACGCACCCAGTCCTGGAATCCCTTGACGTAGTGCTCCTCCGGCATCAGCACCCCCTGCTTGAAGCGGCGCGCGTGCAGCCCGAGCTGGTTAAGCTCTGATGCCGCGGCATCCTGCTGCATGACCAGGATGGCAAACCCGGTAATGTCCTCGAGGTCGAAATCATCGCGTGCCAGGGTTTGCGGCTGAAACAGCCACTCGACCTCGATTTCGGTCTGTTCCGGCCCGAGCGGCAGGATGCGCACCGTGCGCATGTAATCGACGTGGCAGGCAATGAACACCGACGGCAGACTGACGAAGTAACTCTGACCGCGCGCCACCTCGGCCGGCGTCAACCCGGGGAATACCGGTCCACAGGCCTGCCCGCTCGTCGACCAGCTGTGTGCACCGGCGCGCAGGCCGCCAGCGTACTTCGGATCGCTGCTGTCGCGGTGTGCATGCCAGTCCGGCGCATCGCGATAGCCGGATATTCGCCGCCCGTAGATCGGCACCAGCTCGCACAGCTCGGGGTGGATATTGGGACAATGCAGGCATTCGTTAAAATTTTCCCAGAAGACCTTCCAGTTGCACTGCATCACCTTGCGCCAGCGATGACCCACCTGCAACGATTCCATCGGCCAGTTATCGATGCGATCGCTACCACGCTCAAAGCCGGAGCTGAGCTCCGCGGGAGTATCAGCCAGCGACACGAAGATGCCGCCGCGCCATTCCTGGACGGCGAGCGCGTGTAGCGGGTAATCCGACTTGTCGAAATCAGGCGCCTCGCGTATCGAGCTGGTCGCCTTGAGCTCGCCGTCCTGCGCGTAGGCCCACTGGTGATACGGGCACACGATCAGCTTGCCTTGCAACCTTCCCGATTCCCGTTCACACAGGATCGAGCCGCGATGGCGACAGCTATTGTGGAAGGCGCGCAACCCACCCTGATCGTCACGCAGCACCACGATCTCCTGGGTGCCGATGCGAAATCGGCGAAACGAGCGCGCCGCGACGAGCGTACTGGAATGGCACAGGTATATCCAGCCGCTATAGAAGATACGCTCGAGCTCGTGCTGGTACCAGTCTGCGTCGATATAGCAGCTGGCGGCCAACGATGGAACTACCCGGGTGAGGCCATCGAAGTCCGCGTCATCATCTTGCTTACGCGACTCGGCTTTAGCACCTGTTTTTGTTTTCATGGCGATCGCCTCGTTTGAGCGGATAAATTTACCCCGCCTGCCAGCCGCAGGCAACCTTGTGGTAATCACAAACCGCCGGCTCCAACCCCGTCGGCTTTTCATTCAGCAAGCATGCTGATGGTATTTCGGTGCGATGCTGTTAGACTGCGCGGCTTTATTAATCCGGCCTCCTCAAGGGAAAAACGCTTTCATGTGGTTCAAAAACTTACAACTTTACCGATTCACCCAGCCATTCGAACTGGACGCAAGCACCCTCGGTCAGCAACTCGAGCAACAGGCGTTTGTACCCTGCGGCAGCCAGGACATGACCCGCGCGGGCTGGGTGCCACCACTGGGTCGTAATGGCAGCGAATTCGTACATGCCACCAACGGCTACCTGATGCTCTGTCTGAAGCGCCAGGACAAACTGTTGCCGGCCGCCGTCATCAACGAGGAACTGGAAGAGAAGGCGCTCGAGATCGAGTCGCGCGAAGCCCGCCAGCTGCCACGCAAGGAACGACGCGCGCTACGCGATGAAGTCTACTTCAGCCTGTTACCCAAAGCCTTCACCCGCTCATCGCTGCAATTCGCCTATATCTCGCCACGTGATCAGCTACTGGTTATCGATGCTGCCTCGGCAAAGCGTGCCGAGGATTTTCTGCAGGATCTACGTGACACGCTGGGGTCGTTGTCGGTGATTCCACTGGTGTCCAGGCATCAGCCCATCGATGTGATGACGCGCTGGGTCAGTTCCGCTCAAAGCGAGTCGGGATTCGAGCTCGGTGAAGAAGGTGAACTGCGTGACAATGCCGACATCAGCAGTGTAATCCGTTGCAAGAACCAGGACCTCTCCGCTGCCGAGATCGTCAATCACCTCAAGACCGGCATGCACGTCAGCAAGCTCGCGCTCAACTGGCAGCAACGCCTCGAGTTCCTGCTCGACGAGAAACTGACGGTGAAGCGACTGCGCTTCGCCGACATCGTGCAGGAACAGGCCAGCGATAGCGAAGCCGACGACGCCGCTGCCCAGTTCGACGTGGATTTTTCCATCATGGCGCTGGAGCTGTCCGGCTTTATCAAGGCGTTGACGGCAGCCTTCGGCGGCACCGAAGAGCTCGATGCGACTGGCTCTTAGTATCAGGGAACAGTTGCTCAATCCCAGGACACAATCCCGATCTATTTTGCGCCGCTTACCCGGCCACATAAGGCCACGCCACTGTGGCATCGACAGCAGTGGGAGTCACCAGCCCACGCCTGGGGCCCGCCTGTTTCGCACCAAATTAAAGCAGTATTTCAGAATAAGCATCAAAATAGTGCATAAAAGCGATCGAATGCCTGCCAGGTACTGATATCTGCGCCACGCTGGTACAGTGCAAACCTGTTCAACTAGCGATTGATCTAAGACTCACATGGATAGCAAGGTACTGGCAATCATCCTGGCTGGCGGGGCCGGCGGGCGCTTGCAGCCCCTGACCCGGTATCGCGCCAAACCCTCGGTTCCTTTCGGCGGTAAATACCGGATTATCGATTTTACGCTGAGTAACTGCCTGCATTCAGGCCTGCGCCGCATTCTCGTGCTGACCCAGTACAAATCGCATTCGCTGCACAAACATTTGCGAGATGGCTGGTCGGTGTTTAACCCCGAGCTCGCCGAGTACATAACCCCGGTACCCGCGCAAATGCGCAACGGCGACAAATGGTACCAGGGCACCGCCGACGCCTTACACCAAAACGAATACCTGATAAAACGCAGCAATGCCGAGTGGACCATCATCCTCTCCGGTGATCATATTTATCGCATGGATTACGCCGCCATGCTCAAAACCCATCAAGCACTTGGCGCAGAGGCTACCGTGGCCTGCATGAAAGTCCCTGTCGCTGATGCCGGCCAATTCGGCATCATGGCAACCGATGACAAGCGCAAGATTGTCCGCTTCGTCGAAAAACCGGATGTCGTCGAAGCTTGTGAGGACGATGCCGGGTATGCGCTCGCCTCCATGGGGATCTATATCTTTTCGACGTCGCTGTTGATCGACATCCTCGACAAGGACAGTCGTGACGATAATTCGAGCCATGATTTTGGCAAGGATATCCTGCCGCAATTGATCAAAAGTCATCACGTATGCGCCCACTATTTTGGCGAGACTGAAGGTCGGGTATCCCCTGATAACTACTGGCGCGACGTCGGCACCCTCGATTCCTTCTACGAGGCAAATATGGACCTGTTGCAGCCGATACCACCGATGGACCTGTACCAGGGTGACTGGGCCATTCGTTCCTACCAGGCGCAAACTCCCCCGGCACGTGCGGTACCCGGAGATTCAGGGACTGAAGGCGTCTTTATCAACTCGATGCTGGCGGGTGGCACGGTCATATCGGGTGGCAATATCGATCATTCGATACTGTTTAAAAACGTTTTTATTGACGATCAGGCGATGGTTGCAAATTCGGTTATTTTCAGCAATGTCAGGGTGGGTAAAAGAGCGCGTTTGAACAATTGCATAATCGACAAGTACGTCACCATCCCGGATGGCGAAGTCATTGGCTTCGATCCGGTGAAGGACAGTGAACGATTTACCGTGACCGCAAAGGGCATCGTCGTCATCCCGGAAAATTTCGCCTTCTAAGCGATTCTACCTAAGCACTTGATCGGGGATTGCACGGGGACTGGTGTGGCGGGATGAGTCGCCCGGGAGATACTCGCACCCCCGTTTACCGGGTTTACCGCAAGCACTATCCGCGGCCAACCAGCGACCTCTGGCGGACTAAAATAGAAATCAATTCCTGGGGAAAAGATAGATTTCCCCACGGCTTAACGCCGACCGACCCCAATTCAGCGTAAAACAGCACGCATTTGGGGCATATTGCGCATTTATGCTCCGCTGGGCTCGACATTCCGCTCGCGACTCTTTACAGTGCGCCCCGTTTGCTCGCTTATCGCTGCGCGCAACCGACACCTTTTTCACCCTGATTACCCTGGATCAACGCAATGATTTCAACTGCGAACATCACCATGCAATTTGGCGCCAAGCCGTTGTTTGAAAATATTTCCGCGAAGTTCGGCGATGGCAACCGCTATGGCCTGATCGGCGCCAATGGCTGCGGCAAATCGACACTGATGAAAATCCTCAGCGGGGACCTGGCTCCTTCGTCCGGCAATGTCTCGATCACACCGGGTCACAAGGTCGGCACGCTCAACCAGGATCAGTTTGCCTTTGAGGAATTCAGCGTCATCAACACGGTGATCATGGGTGATGCCGAACTGTGGCGAGTCAAGCAGGAGCGCGAACGCATTTATGGCCTGGCCGAAATGTCGGAGGCCGACGGTATGCGGGTCGCCGACCTTGAAGCCGAATTCGCCGAAATGGATGGATACAGCGCCGAAAGCCGCGCCGGTGAAATCCTGCTGCAGGCGGGAATCGTCGAAGCACTGCACTTCGGTCCGATGCACCAGGTTGCACCCGGTTGGAAGCTGCGCGTATTGCTGGCACAGGCGCTGTTCGCCAACCCCGATATCCTGCTGCTGGACGAGCCGACCAACAACCTCGATATCCATACCATCCACTGGCTCGAGACCGTGCTCAACCAGCGCAAGTCGACGATGATTATCATCTCGCACGACCGACATTTCCTGAATTCAGTGTGTACCCACATGGCTGATATCGACTATGGCGAACTGCGTATCTACCCGGGTAATTACGAGGCCTTCCTGGCGGCTTCGACATTGATCCGCGACCAGCTACAAAGCTCCAATGCCAAAAAGAGTGCAGAACTGGCCGATTTGCAGCAGTTTGTCGATCGTTTTTCGGCGAATGCATCCAAGGCGAAACAGGCAAGCTCACGCGCCAGGAAAATGGAAAAGATCAAGCTCGACGAGGTCAAGCCATCGAGTCGCCGCACCCCCTACCTGAGCTACCAGCAGGAAAAGAAACTGCATCGCCAGGCGCTGGTGATGGAAGGCCTCGCGCATGGCTTTGACGGAGAAACCCTGTTCAGCGAAGGTGACCTGATTCTCGAAGCCGGTGCGCGCCTCGCGGTAATCGGCGAAAACGGCACCGGTAAGACCACGTTTCTGCGCTGCCTGCTGGGTCAACTCGAAAACAACGCGGGCACTATCAAGTGGTCCGAGAATGCCACGTTGAGTTATTGCCCGCAGGACAGCACGGCCGAGTTTAATTGCAGCCTCAACCTGTTCGACTGGATGTCGCAATGGCGCAAGCCGAAGCACGACGACCTGATGGTGCGCGCTATGCTCGGACGTCTGCTGTTTACCGCTGACGATTACAAAAAACAGGTTCGCGTCTGTTCAGGTGGAGAAAAAAACCGGCTGTTGTTCGGCAAGATGATGATGGCGGAAACCAACGTTTTAATTCTCGACGAGCCCACCAACCACCTCGACATGGAATCGATCGAAGCGCTCAACAGGGCACTCGCGAAGTACGATGGCACGGTCATTTTCGTCAGCCACGATCGCGAATTCGTATCTTCACTGGCAACCCGGATTATCGAGATCAAGGACCACAAAATGCTCAGCTTCCAGGGAAGTTACGACGAATATCTCGCCAGCCAGATCGATATCTCCAAGGTCGCCTAGCCTGCGTATTGCATCGGCTTGCCGCATGGCCCTATCCCGCGGGACGCGATACGGCATACCGCGCAGTGATCCCGGGAAGCCAGGAGGCCTGTCTACCGTCGTCCAGAAAGGTGGCTGAAACGGCATGCCAACCACCGGGGTGCAGCATTTCCGGATTCCGATGATGCCCATGTCGGTATGCCGCAGTTGATTAGCGCTACGGTACAGGGCGATTAAATATCGCTCTCACGATTCGCCGTCCTGGCTGTCGGCAAGGCCGGGCAGATCATGCTTTGCGCCGCGATATCAATCGGCCTGACCTCTCTCTGAGCATGGCCCAGGCGGCATGCAATTTACGCCGCAGCGAGAATCGACTGGCCGATTTGAAAATGCTTTCAATTTCTGAAATGGCTTGCTCTTCACGCGGATCGACCGCGGCACCCGACGCCACAATGTGTCGCAAAAAGTCGAGAATTTCCTGCGACATCATACTGAAATTACAGTCGCGATTCTGGCTCGCAAACTCGGCCATGGTCTGCGCCAGTTCACGCACCGACAGTTCAGCCAGGCTGGCTTCGAGGTGCCGTATGCCGGCATCGACAAAATTCGCATCGTAGCCCCATTCGCCGACAAAATAATCGTCGACCTGTTGCCGACGAGCCGCTTCGATACGCCCATCGACTGCAGCCACCCTGAGCGCCAGCGGCACCATCAGGTCGAACAGGCCAAGCGCCAGTACGTCGAGCGGGGTATTGATGAAATTCGGCACCACGGTTACCTTGCTCGCGGAGGCTTTCTTTAGATGCCGGGTAATACCAAACCAGGCGCCGCCGCTCACCACGCCGGCGGCGACCACCCAGCCGATTGGCGTCACCGCGGCACCAATGCCGATAGCCGCGAGCAGACCGGTCGGTGCAAAAAAGGTAGATGCCACCAGCGACGATTTCGCCACCACGGCTGCCGTGGTGGCGACACCCGCGACATCCCAGACCTGCACCACTGCATTCTTGACTCGCAACGAGGTGTAGGCGTCCTCGCCGATGGCGAGTTTCACCTTGAACTTGAGCGGCTCGGCAACAATCGTATCGATGCCATCGAAGCCATCGATTTCTGCTCTATCCGGCATGGCGATCCGCTTGCGCTCGACTCTCCAGTTTCATCACCGGGGCGCCTCGACCACGCGGGTTTCGAAGTTGGCGGGCGAAACGATTTCGAGTATCTCGAGGTCCGTCGAACATTCTATTTCGCGGTGTCTGAGTAATGGCACCTGGTTGATGCAATCGCCGGCGCGCAGGGTACGCAGACCAACCCCTTCGTACTCGAAAGTGGCCCAGCCCCTGAGGATATACACCATCTGGAAACGGCAGTCATGCACGTGCCATTCATGGATCTGATCGCCCTCCTGAGCACCGTTGGCGCGAATGACATGCGCCACGTAATCGCCGTTAGTGCCGGCTTCGATGCCGAGGTCACGGTATTCGAATATGGCTCGCATTCCCTGCGTCCAGTCGGCCTCGGCCGCCTCGCTGTGCACGAACTGCCAGGGTTTCTCGTTGTCGGTACTGTGCATGTGCTCGATCTCAGGGCTGTGATGAGTGTACAAAGACGGCCATTATAAACCAGCCATATCGATTAGCGGATAGATTCATTGCGCCTGCATAATCGGTTAAACTGGAACGCTTGAACATCACAAGCGACAGCCCGGGCAGCCAACATGAGCACAGAAGATCGAAACAAGTGGAACCAGCGCTACGCCGAGGACAGCTACCGCAAGACCAACCCGGTCGACCTGCTGCGCGACTGGCTGCCGAATATTCCCGTGGGCAAAGCGCTGGACGTGGCCAGCGGGGCCGGACGTAATGCGATTTACCTGGCCCAGGCCGGGTTTCAAGTCGATGCGATCGACATTTCTCACGTGGGGCTGCAACAAACCGCGCAAAAAGCGGCTGCAAAGAGGCTTGAGGTCAACTGTATCGAGCATGATCTCGACGAACCCTATGCCTTCGCGCGCAACTATGACCTGATCGTGGTGCTGTGGTACGTCAAGCTTGAACTGATCAGACAGCTGTGTGATTGCCTGGTGCCGGGCGGTTTCCTGATCTGCGAGGAACACCTGTACTGCGAACAGGAAGTCATCGGACCGGGCAACCCGAACTTTCGCGTGGCGCCCGGCGCATTACGCGAGGCCGTGTCGTCGCTCAATCTGCTGCTTTACGAAGAGTCCATCACAGCGATTGCCGAGGGCGGCCAGGTCGCCAGCGCCCGTGTCGTCGCGCAAAAAGCCTGATACCCTGTCGATTCAAAACCAGGTCAATCACCATGTCATCATTACAGGAACAATTGCTCAAGGCCGGCCTCGTCGATGAAAGCCGCGCCAAGCAGGCCCTCAAGGAAAAACAGAAACGCGTCAACCACGCGCGCAAGTCGGGCGGCAAATCTGCAGCAAAGAAAGTGGATCCCGCCAAAGTGGCCGCGCAGAAGCGCCAGGCAGAACGGGTAGCGCGCGATAACGCGCTCAACGAGAAGCGCAAACAGGCGTTCGAACAGAAAGCGATCGCCGCCCAGGTAAAGCAGCTAATCGAAACCAATAAAGTCGATCGCAGCAAGGGTGAGATCCCCTATAGCTTCGTCTATCGCAAAAAAATCAAGAAAATTTTCATCGGTGAAACCGAAAAGAATCTGCTCACCGGAGGTCGTCTCGCCATCGTCACCACGGTAGTGGCCAATGAAGGCCGCAGATTCGAACTAGTCCCCATGGAGGTAGCACGCAAGATAGCCGAACGCGATCCCGAAACGGTAATCGAGTTGAACCGGCAGGATGACAGCAGCAGCGCTGAGGACGACCCCTACGCCGACTACAAGATCCCCGACGATCTCACCTGGTAAGCTAACGGTCGCGGCCGACACCCTTGAAGCGTGAGCGGACCTTGAAAAAGGCGCCGATATCGAGCAGGGGGCGCGGCGGTATCCAGGCCCCCGGTACGGACGCCAGGCAGTCGCTGACCGTCGGCGTAGTGTTACCGCTGGCGTAGTCTGCGATGGCTGTGCCGAAGGCGGTACCGCGGCTCACACCGGAGCCGTTATAACCGCCGGCGAAATACAGATTATCGCGTTGCCGTCCGAAGAAGTTGGTGCCATTGGCGGTAATGCCCTCGACGCCCGACCAGGCGTATTCGAACGGCACCCGGGCCAGCTGTGGAAAGCGCTTTTCAAAACCGGCACGGTGCGTCGCCTGGCGTGCACTGAGCTCGGCGTCGCTCAGCAAGCGGGCGCCATGATATTCCGCGGTGTTACGGATCTTGATGCGACCGTCACTGGTCAGGCGTATGGTGGCGCCGCCGCTGTGTAACGAGATTGCGCCCCATTCTGGCAGGCTGCCGAGACTGGCTCGCTCTGCAGCGGTCAGCACACGCGTGAAACTGCCCGCCAGCGTACTGCCGATAAGGTAGCGCCGCAACAAGCCGAGTGCGGGTGCCTCGTAATTGGTGGCGACGATGACCTTGTCACAGGTAACCATGGCAGCGGCCAGCCGCAACCTCAAAGGCTGGCCATCGATAATCTCCAGCACCGGACTTTGCTCGTGCAATCGCACATTGGCCGGCAGACTATCGGCAAGCCCGCGGACCAGTGCCGCCGGCTGTACCAGCGCTCCATCGCCGATCGCAATTCCGGCCCGGTAAAGCGAGCTACCAAGGCGTGTCTGCAGATCGCCGGCATCGAGCACGACATGGTCGATCTCGAGCGCCTCCAGGTAACGCCGGAAAAAATCGTACTCGCGCAACGCCACCTGATCGACCGCGGTGTGAATAAAACCATCGCGGCGCCACTGGCAGTCGATACCGTTTGCGGCCACCTGGGCGTCGAGCAGATCCAGGCCGGCACGGTTGATGCGATTGACACGCCGGTAATTTTCCATTTGCCCTGGATCAAAACCACCGTTGAACTGGCTGGTGGCAACGGCAAAGCCGGAATTCCGTCCCGAGGCCCCCTGCCCCACGCAACGCGCATCGAGTAGCAGGATTTCCTGGTCGGGATGCAATGTGGCAAGGCGGCGCGCACAGGCAAGACCCGTCAGCCCGGCGCCGATTACCGTCCACGCAACCCGTTTGTCAGCAACGAGCGCAGGACGGGGCTGTCGCGGCTCCAGTAATTCGGCCCAACCATGACCGTCTGTCGGAAAAAGCATGTTATTTGCAGTCATCCATTTGAAATCAGGGGACAGTATACCTATTTAGCAATCACCCATTGCACGGACAATTACTGGTATTCTGGTTGACTACCACTGTTATCTTCGTTAATACAGATGGCAGTGTGGCGGTTCGCGGGCCGCGAGCCAAGCGCCAACAGCAATCACCGAGTCAATTCAATGAAAGAACCGAACACAACTGTTAACCGCATATCGGCTGTAACGGCGATAGCCGGGAAAATCCGCGCGCTGGCGGCAATGACGCTTGTCAGCGCAGTGCTGTGCCTTGCGTCTACTGCATCCCTGGCGAGTTCCCACTTGTTGACTACTGCACCGGGCCCCGGGACCATGACCATCGACCTGCTGCCGGGCAACCCCGATAACACTGTGAATCTCGTCACCCAACGCGTGATTCCGATCGCCATACTGGGATCGGCAGCCTTCGACGTCACCGACCTCAACCCCCGCACCCTCAAGCTGCGCGCGGTGTCGCAAAACCTGGTGGGCAAGTCTGACAAGAATCTCTGCCGACAGCAGGATATCAATGACGATTCGCACATGGACTTGCTATGCGACCTCAAAACCATCGGCTTTCACGTCGAGCCGGGCGATATTGCCGTCGAGATCAGCATCGGCACTTATCAGCGCCAATCGTTACACGCCAGGGGTGTGTTGAGGTACCGGGCCGAGTAGCCGGCGTTTTTTAGCGCAAGCAACTCCGATTATCGACGCGCTACTGCCAATGCACCAGCAATATGCGCAGGCGGTAGCCCCAAACAGAGTTCGCTGGCGATATTTCAGTTGTTAAATTGATACCGGTTCGAGTATTTTGAAGGCCCTGTACCAAGGAGCAAAAAGCATGAGCGACGTCGAAATCGGAAAGGCTGTTGAAAACGTCGAAAACTATTTACAGTCGCAATCCGATCCGGGTCCACAGGCTGACGCCCCGGCAACTGCAACCATCGTCAGCGGGCTCAGGTGTCGCATCGAATCCCCCCAGGGCGATAGCATTTATACCGACATGCCGGCGCATGTCGGTGGCGGCGCCACGGCTAACTCTCCCGGCTGGCATCTGCGAGCGGCGCTGGCGAGTTGCGACGCTACCCTGCTCGCCATACGCGCCGCGCGACTCGGTCTGCAACTCGACAGTATCGAAGTTCGTGTCGAAGCCAGCTCCGATGGGCGCGGCATGTTTCTCGACGAAGGCATATCGCCCGGCTCTTCTGCAATGCATCTTTTCTTCAAGATCGGCGCCAGCGGTGTCAGCCGCGAACAGATTGAAGCCCTGGTGCATTGGGTGGAGCAGCATTCTCCGGTTGGTGCTGACATTACCCGGGCGGTGTCTGTGCAAAGTCACATCGAAATTGACTGAAGTGGCGTAGGTGACGCCAACGAATACCGGCTACGGGTATTATCGTGTACCCCAGCCTGAAACTGACGGCGATGCCGCTGCGAGCAGTGCCTGGTAACAAGCTGCAACGGTGAGACGCGGGGGTGTTACCCGCCGGTTTTGGCGCCGCCGACATGGACCTGTTCCGTGATTTCAGGTACGCACGCCAGATTGCCGGCTTCGAAACGGCGCACCGGGTCTAGCCACGCGGGAAGTCATTGGCAGGGGTCTGTGCTGCAGATCGCTTTATGCCTGCTAATAAAGAGTGAAAATCAGGCCGCAAACCGCTACAATGCGCGCCCGCTTTAATCCCGTAGCCACCGATGTCTGACGATACCCCCACAAGCTTTGCGCAAATGGCGTTGAAGGCACCGTTGCTGAAGGCGTTAGAAGCCCTCGGTTACGAGTTACCGACCGCGATTCAGGCACAGACCATTCCGTTACTGCTGGAGGGTCGCGACGTTCTCGGACAGGCCCAGACCGGCACCGGCAAGACAGCCGCCTTTGCCCTGCCAACGCTGTCCAATCTCGACCTGAAACTGACTACGCCACAGGTACTGGTGCTTGCGCCAACGCGTGAACTGGCGATTCAGGTTGCCGAGGCATTCCAGTCCTATGCTTCGAAGACGAAGGGCTTCCACGTACTGCCGGTATACGGTGGACAGGAATACGGCACCCAGATTCGTGCGCTGCAGCGCGGCGTACACGTTATCGTCGGCACTCCGGGTCGAGTGATGGATCACATGCGACGCGGCAATATCAAGCTCGACAAACTGAAGACGCTGGTGCTGGACGAGGCCGACGAAATGCTGCGCATGGGCTTTATCGACGACGTGGAGTGGGTGCTCGAGCAATCCCCGAAGGACCGCCAGATCGCATTGTTTTCAGCGACCATGCCAACCGCGATCCGCCGCATCACCAAACGTTACCTGCGTGATCCCGTTGAAGTTACCATCGAGCTCAAGACCACCACCGCCGCCACCATTCGCCAGCGCTACTGGCCGGTAAGCGGCACGCACAAACTCGACGCGTTGACCCGCATACTTGAAGCCGAAACCACCGACGCGATGCTGGTATTCGTGCGCACCAAGACGGCGACGCTGGAAATCGCTGAAAAACTCGAAGCGCGTGGCTATCGCGCGGTTGCGCTGAATGGCGACATCGCGCAAAAAAACCGTGAACGCATCATCACCCAGTTGAAAGCCGGCAAACTCGACATCCTCGTCGCTACTGATGTGGCCGCTCGCGGCCTCGACGTCGAACGCATCAGCCACGTCATTAACTACGACATTCCGCACGACACCGAGGCCTATGTCCACCGCATCGGCCGCACCGGTCGCGCTGGCCGCAAAGGTGATGCCATTCTGTTCGTGGCGCCTCGCGAACAACGCATGCTGCAATCGATCGAACGCGCAACGCGCCAGAAAATTGATTTGATGCAACTGCCGTCGACCGACATGGTCAATAACCGCCGCATCGAAAAATTCAAGCAACGCATCAGCGATACACTGGCGGATGAAGACCTGAGCCTGTTCAAAGACCTTGTTACGCAATACCAGCAGGAAAAGGAAGTCGATACGCTCGACATCGCCGCTGCACTGGCCAAACAGTTGCAGGGCAGCGCGCCCTTCCTGCTGTCCAGGTCACATGAAAAGCCGGCGCGCGCATTCGAGTTCGACGACTCCGCGCGCGAACGTAAACCGCGCGGCGATAAATCGAGGGCGACCCATGACGACAAACGTAAACCTCGCCGTGACGCAGAGTCAACCTACGCCGACAATCGTAAACCACGACGTGATGGCGAATCGACCTACGACGACAGCCGTAAACCACGACGCAATCCCGACGACGCCTACGACCATCCCCTCGAGGCCGGCAAGCAGCGCTTTCGCATCGAAGTCGGACACAATCACAAGGTCATGCCAGGAAATATCGTCGGCGCCATTGCCAACGAGGCCAATATCGACAGTAAACACATAGGTCGTATCAACATATTCGAAGAATACAGCGTCGTCGATCTGCCCGAGAACATGCCGAAGGAATTACTCAACGCGCTCAAGCCGGTTCGCGTTTCCGGTCAGCGCCTGGACATTTCTTTGCTGGGTGGAAAACAAACCCGGGACACGGACGCTGGCAACAAACCGCCGCGCGCCAGACCCAAGGTCAGACACAAGGATAAAAAAGACAAGGGTAAGCCGAAACGTATCCGCAAGCAGAAGTGAGATCAGGCGGTCAAATTTTCAGGGCTCATCGACGGACATCATCAGGCTGAAATCGCCGAGTGACAAAACCGGTAGAAAATCTTACGGCAATACCCGGACCGGGTACCTACTGATCACTCCATTTCACTTCAGGGCCTGAGTCAACCCGGACCTGAATTATGCGCTGGCATCTATCGCAACAACACCATGCGACAATCTCTGCTTTTATCGGTGATCTGTTTTCAGTACTCTAGGGCTCAATACCAACAACACAGGACTCGATAATGCCCACCACCGACGATTCCACTGCCACTCCAACCGGCAAAAGCAGTTCCCGTAAAAAAGCAACAGTCAAAAAAAAGGCAGTCAAAAAAGCGGCTCCCGCGGTAAAAGCTAAAACCGCAGCAAGCAAAAAAGCGAGTGTCGCCAAACCCGCCGTCCGGCGACCCAGGGTAGCGGCAAAGAAAAGTAGCGCCCCCTCCGCGAAGCGTGCTGCCAGCAAAGCGGCCCCCAAAACATCTACCAGAAAAGCACCGAAGCGCAACAAGGCAGCATCCAAACGCCAGGTGGCATCTGCCAGCCGTCAGGCATTGCAGAAAAAACTGCGTGAAGACCTCAGGGAAACCAAAGCGGCGCTGAGGAGCGTTCGCCAGGCGGCAAAGCAGGAAATCCAGCTCGCAAAAGCTGCCGCAAAGGCCGAAATCGCCGTACTCAATGAAAACCTGAAAAATGCCCTGAAACGCGAAAAAGCCCTGCTGAAACTCGGTGAGCAAAAAGCGAAGATGATGCTGTCAGCCGGCGAGCGTTGGGAAAAGCAACAACTCGCGAAAATCCGCAAGCTGGTGGCGAAAACATCTGCCAAAACGAAAAAATAGGCTGCACTGGATCGACCTGCCTGAATCTGGCCAACGACCGGGATATCCGGCAGCGGTAACCGATTGAGCGCTGAAATCAACTACGATCGCATTTTCTGCCT
>JAJDOF010000002.1 GCA_022340305.1 Gammaproteobacteria bacterium | reverse complement strand
CATCGGCGTTATTGACCGACAACACCGCGCCTACGCCGGCGGCTTTCAGTTCCTGCGCGTTCCACGGCTGGTGATTTGGACCCGCTCGGCCGCAGAGCTCGCCATCGATTAACCAGAAGATATGTTTCATTGAGACATCGCCAGAATGTTGGTGGAAACTCGCATCGAGCACTCTGCCCATATCCTACTATCAGCGCTTGCCGGGCGATATGCCCGGTTCGCAGGGATAAAAAAAGCCAAAAAGTGAAGACGTAAATAAACCGCATTGTGATCCCCTGCAGAAATTGCCGCGTATACTAATATGCGGCAGGACAACGCTTTTACCGGACCCTGATGATTCAGGCGTTTTAGTTTATACCCAAGAGAACCAAGCTATGAAAAACACAATGATTGTCGCACTCGCGTTAACTGCAGCCCTGGCAGCGAGCACAGCCCACGCCGGCAGATGCCCGATGGATATGAAACAGATCGACGCGGCAATGGCCAACTCGACGCTCAGCATGGCGGACATGGATAAAGTCAAAGCCCTGCGCGCCAAGGGGGAAAAGCTGCATAAGTCGGGCGATCACTCCGGATCCGTGAAAGCGCTCGGCGAAGCCAAGGATATGCTCGGACTGTAACGTCGTTACGAAGTTCGCGGCGATTGCGCGAGGGAGCGTCCTGCGTGCAGTCGTCCTGAAATCGACATGTAAGACGGGACAGAGGGATTATTTGCTAATCCCTCTGTCCTTTTTATTTGCTCTCCGCGTAGATGGTCGCCCTTGAAAATGCGGGGCAGGCTACCTTACTGGATCAAACCCACCAAACAAGTAAAATGTCCCCGTAAATCCGGGTAGCAGGCTCGTTTTCTGCCAACGGGTATGCCGTTCTCGAATCGCCAGATCTTTGTTTGACAGTAAAGGAAAAGTAATGATCAAGGCCTACACCAGCACCCAACTCGGCCTGCTCGAACACGAGGCGGCCAGCACCGGGCGCCGGCGCGCCCACCTGAATGTCCATGCGGAACTCGACGCGAATGTACAACGGCTATTTATTGCCACGCAGCCGGATACCTACATGCGCCCGCACCGTCATCCCGAGGCGCATAAATGGGAGTTCTTCGTCGTCCTGGAGGGCAAGATCGACCTGTTGGTGTTCGATAACCAGGGGGAGCTGCAACAGCGTATAGAAATGTCCGGCGAACAGACCCGCGCGGTCGAAGTGCCCGCTGGTACCTGGCATGCGTATGTCTGCATGCAAGCCAACACACTCGCCCTGGAGATCAAGGAGGGGGCGTATCTCCCCACCCGGGAACAGGATTTTGCCGCCTGGTCCCCCGCCGAAAATACCGACCGGGCCCCCGGATTCGTCGAACGCATGCGCGTTGCGCGCGTTGGTGACCTGCTGGCGCTTTAACTACTATCAGCAATGCGGGGGCAGCTTACTCAGATCGATGAATTTGATCTGAATTAAGTAAACTGTCCCGAGTGGCACTTACTTAAGAAAATTAACGAGTCATCCCGGCCTCCGAGCCGGGATCTTATGACGGTGGCACCCATGCAAGATCCCGGCTCAAGGCCGGGATGACAGCCGTTTATAGCTTAAGTCAGTGCCATTTCGAACTGTTCCCGTAATTCCTGCCCCAGTTACGATCAGCCCTGATAAATCGTGGTCTGTCCCCCATTCTGACCGGGAGAACTCGATATCGGCCAGATGGAGTAGAAATAATATATCGACGTTTCGTTTGATATCGATCAGGTTTTCACGCGGGAGTTGGTGCAATGCTGGCGCTACCGGATCCATTGGAGGGCAGGTCAAATGCCAGCGCAAAAACTGAAACGAATGCTGGATCAGCGCAACATCAAGTATCTCAGCATCAACCACTCACCGGCCTATACCGCTCGCGAAACCGCGGCATCGACCTTCGTACCGAGGCGTGAGTTTGCCAAAACAATCATCGTCGACATGGATGGCGAGAAGGTT
Organism: Gammaproteobacteria bacterium; assembly: GCA_022340305.1. Classification (GTDB taxonomy): domain Bacteria; phylum Pseudomonadota; class Gammaproteobacteria. The sequence goes on along the minus strand of JAJDOF010000002.1, from coordinate 29,317 downwards.
ATGGCCGTGTTGACCGCATCGCGCCACGTGGATTTGGAGGCGCTCAGAAAGCTGGCGGGTGGCAAAGAGGCGCGGTTGGCCTCCGAGGATGAATTCGAAGAATTGTTCCCGGACTGCGAGATTGGCGCGATGCCACCGTTTGGCTCGCTCTATGCTACGCGAATCTTCGTCGATGAAATGGTTACCGAGGTGGACGACCTCTGTTTTAACGCCGGATCGCACGAACAGATACTGCGCATGGATTGCAGCGATTATCTGAACCTGGAGCAGCCCGTGGTGGGTCCCTTCGCGATCGAGGAATGACCGTAACAACTGCGTAGCGGGATTTGAAATTAATAGTCAGCGGAGGCATTCAGGTAATTCACATGAGCAGGAGAGAGCAACACGAGGGCAGATTGCAGGCCCAACTCGACGAGGTGAAAGCGGAAATTACCAGGCTCAGGGAAAAGCTGGAGCAGGCGGAAATCAACCTGGAGCTGGAATATTACACGCTCATCGATGAGCTACAGGTGCAACTGCAGGCAACCGAGCGAAAGTTCGAGTTACTCAAGCAGGCAGACGAAGAGAAGTGGGAAGAATTCAAGTCCGAATTCGAACATAGCTGGCAATCCCTGCGGGAGTTGATCAAGGCGATTACTGCACCCTGAGCGGGACACCCCGCATCAATGGGGTCAGCATCAACATCAACGGGGTCAAACAACGCAAAACAACGCGCAAACAACGGGGTCAGGCCTTACAATTCACAAATTGAAACCCGACGCCCTGGCATTGCTAGCTATCTGGCATAAGTTATGTGACAAGCAAGAGAGCAATTGACACAGTGGTCGCTAGTAATTATGTGGCTTGTAAGGCCTGACCCCTTAGATTCCCCCTTAGATTCCCCACTCCGACAGGAATCATCACTGATTCTTGCAGTTCTATAAATATTAAGAGGTAAGTATAAAAAACGCATCGCATCGCACTGCGAATCTGCTATTCTGCGCGGGCCTGGTGGAGCAAACCACCCATAACTAGAGGTTATACCATGAACGAGAAAGCCAACGGCCTTCCCGTGCGCCCGACCGTAAAACCGGCGGATCCGCGCTTTTCTTCAGGGCCGTGCAAGAAATATCCCGGCTGGGACTTAAGCCACCTGAACACCGAGTTTCTCGGGCGCAGCCATCGCGCCAAACTCCCCAAACAACGCCTGCGCGACGCGATCGATCGATCGCATCGTTTGCTCGGCTTACCCGCTGACTGGAAGCTGGGCATCGTGCCCGGTTCCGATACCGGTGCCTTCGAGATCGCCCTGTGGTCGCTGCTCGGCTCGCGCCCGGTCGACGCGCTGGTGTGGGAAAGCTTTTCCAGCGACTGGTCGAAAGACTTGCAGGCGCTCGGAATTGAATCCCTGAACGTTTACCAGGCCGACTACGGCGCGCTGCCGAATCTCACGCAGGTGAATCCGGCTCACGACCTGGTGATGGTTTACAACGGCACTACCAGCGGCGTGTGTCTGCCGGATCTCGACTGGCTCAATGCAGATCGTGACGGGTTGGTGCTGTGTGATTCGACATCGGCTGCCTTTGCGATGCCGATGGACTTCAGCAAGCTCGACGTGGTGACCTGGTCGTGGCAGAAGGTGCTCGGCAGCGAGGGCGCACACGGCATGCTCGCGCTCAGCCCGAAAGCCGTCGAACGCCTCGAATCGACTACGCCGCGTTTTCCCTTGCCAAAGCTGTTCAAGCTGACCAAGGGTGACAAGCTCATCGATGGTATTTTTGCCGGCGCCACCATCAATACGCCGAGCATGCTCGCGCTTGAAGACCTGCACGCGGCACTCAGCTGGGCCGAATCACTCGGCGGTGTCGAAGCATTGTGGCAACGAACTCGCGACAACTTTGACTGTATCGATAGTTGGGTCAGCAAGACCGACTGGATCGACTGGCTGGCCCGCGATCCGGCGACGCGTTCGCCGACCTCGATGTGTCTGCAAATTGTCGATCCTGATTTCGCAAGGCTTTCCGCCGAGGCGCAGCAAACGGCAATCAACGCCATGCTGGTAAAACTCGAGCAGGAAAACGTCGCCCTCGATATCGGCAATTACCGCAGCGCGCCGCCCGGGTTTCGTATCTGGGGTGGGGCCACAGTCGAAAGCAGCGATCTCGGGGCGTTGACGCCCTGGCTCGATTACCTATTCGCAGAATTCAAGCAGTCCCTGCAGGAGCAATAAAATGACCAAATCGGCAAACACCAAACCCAGAGTATTGATTTCGGATTCCATGTCCAGCCAGGCCGTGGCGATCTTCGCAGAGCGCGGCGTCGAGGTAGTGCAATCCAGCAAACTCAGCGAAGCTGAATTGTTTGACATGATCGGGGATTTCGATGGGCTCGCGATCCGTTCATCGACCAGGGTGACCGAGGAACTGCTGCAGCACGCCAAACGGTTGAAAGTGGTCGGTCGCGCCGGCATCGGTGTCGATAACGTCGACGTGCCGGCCTGCACCAAACGCGGTGTCGTGGTGATGAATACACCCCTGGGCAACGCCATCACCACCGCCGAACACGCGATGGCGATGATGCTGTCGCTGGCGCGCGATATCCCGCAGGCGACGAGTTCGACCCGTGCGGGCAAGTGGGAAAAGTCACGCTTCATGGGTGTGGAATTGACGGGCAAGATGCTGGGTCTGATCGGTGCCGGTAACATCGGTTCGATCGTCGCCAGCAAGGCGCTCGGCTACGGCCTCAAGGTGCAGGCCTACGACCCGTTTCTGACCGACGAGCGCGCCGCTAAACTGGGCGTCAGAAAGGTTGACCTGGACAGCTTGCTCGGCACCTCCGATATCGTTTCGCTGCACGTTCCGAAAACTCCCGAGACCACCAACATCATCAGTGCCAGCGCGCTCAACAAGATGAAAGCCGGCAGCATGCTGGTCAATTGCGCGCGCGGCGGGCTGGTGGATGAGCTGGCGCTGCTGGCGGCCCTGCAAAGCGGCCATTTAAGAGGCGCGGCACTGGACGTATTCGAGGTCGAACCGGCCCGCGACAATCCGTTGTTCGAACTCGACAACGTCATCTGTACCCCGCACCTCGGCGCCTCGACCATCGAAGCGCAGGAAAAAGTTGCAATCCAGATTGCCGAGCAGATCAGTGACTTTCTGTTGACCGGTGCGATTAATAACGCGATCAACGCACCCAGCATCAGCGCCGAGGAAGCCCAGTTGCTGGGTCCTTACCTGCAGCTGGCGCAGTGCCTGGGTTCGTTCGTGGGGCAGCTCACCCACGATCCGATCAAGACGCTCACCGTGACCTACGGTGGCGAGGCCAACGATCTCAACGTATCGCCGCTGACCATCCAGGTGGTGCAGTCGATCCTCGAACATCACAGCAGCTACGTGAATTCGGTGAACGCGCGGGAAATCGCGCGCGATCGTAATATCAACGTGATCGAGGCGCACAATGAGGGGCGTGACGAATACCCCTGCCGCATTACCGTGGCAGTGGAGACTGAATCGAAACAGCGCAGTATCTGCGGTACACTCATCCAGAATCGACCGCGGGTGATCGATGTGCGCGGCATTCCACTGGAGTCTAAACTCGGCGAACACATGCTCTACATTACCAATAGTGATAAACCCGGCGTTATCGGCGCTATCGGCTCGTCTACCGCCGAACGCGGCATCAACATCGCCAACATGCACCTGGGTCGCGACAAGCAGGCCGGCAACGCCATGGTGCTGCTCGAAGTGGACGAAAAACTCTCCAACGACGATCTCGAGCACCTGCGTTCATTACCGAACATCACCAATGTGCAATACCTGCACTTTCCTGCGATGCAATGAGCCTGGAGTACTCCAGGCAGACGCCACGGTGGTTGCCGCGCAGTAATGCGCGGCAGGCCTTCGTAGCGACGCTTTGCAGTGCCGCCAGTATCGACGATGCCGTGTCGACGTTGCACACGACGCTGGGCAATTTACCCATCCTGGGTCGCAGGGACTACGGCACAAATGCCTGCGCTATCACGATTGAATGTGTGCCCGCCGAGGCCTGGGCGTTATTGCAAACTTTGCGACAGCGCCTGCAGGCGACCGATGTTTACCTGCAACCGCGGGATACCCTGCCGATACGCCTGCTGATCTGTGATATGGATATGACCATAGTCGCCGCCGAAACCCTGGATGAGGTCGCGGCCCAGCTGGGTATGGGCGAACGCATCGCGGCGATTACCGCGCGCGCCATGCGTGGTGAACTCGATTTCGACGCAGCCTTGCGTGAGCGTATCGGCATGCTGGCGGGGCAGCCGGAACAGGTTTTTCACGATGTTGCGAGCCAGTTGCAGCTGAATCCGGGCGCGCGAGAAATGCTCGCCGCGGCGAAGGCGGCCGATGTGCACTGCATTTTGATCAGCGGTGGTTTTGCGCAGGTCGCCGAGCCGATAGCCCTGCGGCTCGGATTCGATGAAGTCTACTGTAACCATCTCGAGCTTGCCAAAGGCCGGCTGACGGGGAAGGTGCTGGCGCCGATAGTCAATGCCGATTACAAGTGCAACGTATTGCAGCGGGCTGCGCAGGCGCGCGGGCATGGACTCGCTGCCTGCTGCGCGATCGGTGATGGTGCCAATGATTTACCGATGCTGCGCGCCGCCGGGCTCGGCATTGCCTATTATGGCAAACCGATATTACGCGCGGCCAGTGCCTGTCATATCGACTTCACCGATCTCAGCAGTGCCATCCATTTCATGCGCCTGAACGGCGACCCCGGTCGAGCAGCCTGAGCTTCAAAGTTCGAACAGCACGTCCGATCGAATAATGTATTTCACACCCCTGCGAATGAGTTCCGAGCCGTGCAGGCAATGCAACGGGTGCACACCATGCGGAAAGCACAGCGCACCACCCAGGGGGGTACGCACATCGATCGTATTCGCGGGTGCCTCCTGGTCGACATGGAATTGCGTCGCGCCGCCGCTAAAATCATCGCTCAGAAACAGCAGGCAAGTGAGCTGGCTCCAGCGATCGTCGTAGGCGTTGTCGAGTAGCACGCCGTCGACCACGCGTGAGCCGGGCCAGGAGCCATCGGTATGCGCGCCAAAGTAATCGCCCTTACCGTAGCGATAGAAACGCAGCCGCGCGTTCAGGCCCACGGCGCGCTTGCCGGCGAAGTCGTCGGCGCTGTCGATATGCCCGGCCAGGCGCTTCCACAGCAGGTCCATGGTAGCGTCGTCGGCGACCCAGGTGGCGCTGTGATTGTGGCGCACCGATCGTGGCAGCGACACCGCGGCGTCTTCAAGATACCCCAGTTGTTCGGTCAGCGCGATGAAGCGAGCGCATTCGTCGGCAGACAGCAGGTTCAGTAGCTGGAATGCTCCCGGTACACCCTCGACCTTGTGTCGAGTGAGCGGCAGTGCCGGCGATTCGTCGAGTTCCACCGGGTTGTCCACGCGACTGGCCCAGGTGGGTATCGCCGGGTTTTCGGCGCCCGGTTGGCGCGCGATGATGTAGAAAGTTTCGTTGCCAGCGTTCAATTTGGACTCATCGGTTCAGGCTTGAAGCGCGATTAAATCAGATCGTTAGACTGCGCGCCATGCCCGGGTGTGGCCATTTATTCCTGCAGGATCATAGCGGCCGCGCGTTCCGCGATCATCATGACGGTATTACAGATGTTGACGCTGACCATGCTCGGGAACACCGAGGCGTCGGCTACGCGCAGCCCGGCCATGCCGCGCACGCGTAAATCCGGTGTTACCACGGCAAGCCGGTCGGTTGCGGCACCCATGCGGCAGGTGCCGCTCGGGTGATACACGGTTTCCGCGCTGGCGCGAATGTAGTCGAGCCAGTCGTCGTCGTCGCCGACGTCGGGTCCGGGCAGGACTTCACGTCGTATGAACGCGGCCAGCGCCGGTGTCGCCACCAGTGCGCGCGCATAACGCAGGCCGGCGATCAGTATGCGCTGGTCATAGCCTTCGGCGTCGGAGAAATAGTTCAGGTCGATCAAAGGGTGATCGTGATAATCCGAGCTGGCAAGGCGCAGGCTACCGCGACTGCGCGGGCGTGCCACGTTCGGCGACAGTTTGACGCCATGCTCGATGGCGCTGAAATGATCGACGTTGCTGTACTTGTCGCGCAGCATCAATACGTAGTGAAACAGCACGTCCGGTGCCGGCGCATCCGCGTCGATACGGATCAGCGCAGTCGACTCGCAGGGCGTAAGTTGCCAGGGCGGCGATGCTGCGTGCAACTCACAGGCGAGGTTAGCGGCGACGTGATCGAGCAGGTTGTTGCCGACGCCCGGCAAGTCGCACTGCACCGATATCCCGAGGTTGTGCAGGTCAGGGCCGCGGCCGATGCCCGACAGCATCAGCAGTTGTGGCGTGTTGATACTGCCGCCACACAGTATGACTTCCGCGTTGCTTCGAATCGGCCCGGACTCGGTGTCGGCACCGACCACGCGTCCCTGTTCCAGCAACAAACGCGTCGCCAGGGTCTCGCAACGTACCTCGAGGTTGGCCGGCAGGCTGGCGAGCGGATGCAGATAAGCAATCGATGATGACTGTCGCAGCGCGCCCTTCACGTTCAGGGGAAACCAGCCGGTGCCCGCAGCCACGGTTTCGCGCAGGTTGAGCTCGCGCAGGCCCAGTGCCTGGCAGGCGTCGATAAAGGCGCGGCTCAACGAGTTGCCGGGCGGGCTCGCCTCGATGTGCAGGCGCTGCTCAATACGGTCGAAGGCGCCGCGGTTGCTGGCGTAGTCCCAGCCGACGGCGCCGAGCCTGACCCATTCATCAAAATCACTGGCGGGAGGCACCAGAAAAGCGCAGTCGTTGTGATTGGCGCAGCCGCCGAGCATGCGCGCGCGATTGTAGAAGATCTGTTGCGCGGAACTGGCAACCGGTCGGGCCTGGTAGCCCCAGTCGTAGCTTTCATCCTGTTCTTCGAGGCGCGACAGATCGGTGGCCAGCGGGTCGCCTTCGTCCGACTTGCCCGCTTCCAGCAGGATGACATGGTTTTCCGGGCGTTCGGCCAGTCGGCGCGCCACGATGCAGCCTGCGGCGCCGCCGCCGATGACCAGGTAATCACAGTGAACGGTATCAGCCAAATGCCATGTTTCCGTGTTTGTTTAATGATAAAGTACTCGCGCAATCCAACGCGCAGGAGTGAATTATGAGCCAGCCAGCCAGCAAAGCAATCGTTGACGACGATCGGGTCGAGACGAAACTGATCGAGCACTTGCCTTTTGAAACCGATGGCGGTATTGCCAGCCGCGCGGCGATCGGTTTGATCGTACTTTCCACCGACTACACCATCGAGCATGAGTGGCGTCAGCTGTTTGCCGGGGTTGACGGTGTGGCGCTGTACCAGAGCCGCATTCACAACGAAAACAAGATTACCCCGGAGACACTGCGCGCGATGGAACCGCGCATTGTCGAGTGCACGCGCGTGATCACGCCGGACACGCCGGTCGATGTCATGGCCTATGGCTGTACCTCGGCGTCGATGGCAATTGGCGAGGAACAGGTGTTTGCACGAATTCGTGAAGCCAAACCGGAGGTTGCTTGCACCACGCCGATCACCGCCGCGTTCGCCGCCTTCGATGCCTTCAAGGCACGGCGTATCGGGGTGTTAACCCCATATCCAGCTGCGGTCAATCGAATCGTCGCCGATTACATCGCGGCCCGCGGTTACCAGGTGCCGGTATTTGGTTCCTTCAATTCCGACCGTGACACCACCGTCGCGCGCATCACGCCGCAGTCGATCGAAACAGCGGTGCGCGAGATTATCCGACACGCCGAAGTCGATGCGATCTTCGTCTCCTGCACTTCCGTGCGGTTGATGCTGGCCTGCGCGGAACTGGAAAAGAGCCTCGGTATTCCACTGACCTCGTCGAACCACGCGATGGGTTGGCACGCGCTCAGGCTCGCCGGTATCGATGACAATCTCGGCCACTTCGGTTCACTGTATGAGCTGCCGCTGGCCTAGCCCCGGTTCCATGGGACGCGCGTTGTCGATACTCGCCGGCGCCCTCGCGGTGTGCTCGGCCGCAGCCGGTGATCTGTCCGTGGATTACCTCGCTGCCAGCACTGTGGCGCTTGAGAATCCCCACGATCTGAAACTGTCGCCCGATGGCCGCTATTTGTACGTCGCCGATGTCGGCAACAACCGCGTGGCAATACTCGATGCGGATACGCTTGAACTGCGCGGCGAGTTCGGTGCCGATCATCAGTCCGGTACCCACGATGTGGACTTCGATGCGCGCGGCAGGGCCTATGTCGCCGACACGCACAACAACCGGGTGTTGATCTACACCGTCGATGGCCTCGAGGCTCGCCGAATCGGCCAGCTCGAAGCCCGCATTCGCGGACCGGAAGGCGTGCTGGCCCACCCCAACGGGCGCATTTACGTGGCCGGCGCCTGGTCGGGTAACGTCGTTGCCTACGACGATGGTCGTGTTGTCGCGGAGCTGAAAGGGCTATCGGCACCGCACGACCTGGAGCTCGCGCGCGGCGGCGATATCTGGTTAGCCGACGCCGGTAACGACCGCCTGTTGTTACTGTCGCCGGATCTCGAAATCAAGCGCGAACTGGGTGGCGCTGACTATGAGTTCGATGGCGTGCGTTACCTTGATCTGACGGTGCAGGGAACCATCATTGCCGCCGATAAAAACAACCACGTGGTCAAGTTCATCGATGCCGGTGGCAGGCTGCTGCGGGTACTCGGCGACGGACGGCCGGGGAAAGGGCCGAACCGTTTCCGCACGCCGGAAGGTGTCGAAATCAGCGGGTCGTGGTTGTGGCTGGCAGATTCCGGCAACGATCGAATCGTCAAGTATAGAATCGAGGAATGATCACCGGCTGGAGCTTGTCGCTACGGGCTTTCGGTCTGCCCGCGGCGGGATTTCGAAAGTGTTTTAACCTGCTCTGTGGCAGTGGGCATAGTTATGGTTCGCAGACTTCCTGTTTTCTGACCACACCCACCTGAAACAGTAGCCCCACCGATGCGAGGCCATGTACTTCTGCAATCGCCACCAGGCGGACACCGAGATATTCAAGCTGAGCGGATGCTATTCACCGCTTTACAGCTGGATGATGCCTGTCGCTGGATGCGTCAACAGCGCAGGCACTTGCCGTTTGAAGGGAATATCTGGCACCCGGAATCTTCGTAGCAAAAGCGCTGTCACGCATCTCACTGAAACGCCATAATAGCTCGATGCAGATGCAATTAATAAGAGATATCGGGAACCCAAAGGAACTAGTGCGATTTCTGGTAACAGCCAACATCGTGCTGTACATCACCTCGTTATTTATTGCGCCTGGGGCAGTGAACTACGACCTGAATCCCATGGTTTTTCTCTCACCGGGTACTGGCGTACTCTTTAAACTTGGCGCATCTGGTACGTTGCCCGTCTTCGCAGAAGATCGCTGGTGGACACTGATTACGGCCAACTATCTGCATGGCAGCTTGCTGCATTTACTGTTTAATATTTCTGCCTTACGTACGGTTGGAAAAATTAATATCGAGATCTATGCGTCCAGTCGATTTTTTCTGATCTATTTTCTTGGCGGCTTATTCAGCATGGCTGTTTCCAGCCTGGTTGGCATATCGCTTACGCTCGGTGCTTCAGGTGCGATCTGCGCGCTGATCGGCAGTATGTCGTACGATGACTGGCGCGCCAGCAAGGGCAACCTGAAAATGCGGATAGCATCCGTTGGTACCTGGGTCGCATTGATTGCCATTACCGGGTTAGTGTTGCCAAATGTGAATAACTGGGCGCATGCGGTCGGCTTTGTCAGCGGCTTTCTGTTGGGCTTCCTGTTCTGGCCGCAAACCTCCAAAGGTGAAAGTAAAACCTTAGGTGTTGTGGCCACTAGCTGCATGCTGCTCACAATCGGCGCACTGATTTATGGATTGCTGTTCAGCTAGCGACCGGGCCGGCCTGGTTACTTTTTTGTGAAGTGCGCGTTTTGCGGAATGCGCGGCGACATCTGGCCAGCGGCGAATAGACGCTGACCCGAGGTGCGGGTCAGCCGTTCGCGGACCACAGCATCGAAGCGGCCCGGTCGACCTTGCGTCCGAATTTCAGGTAACGCAGGCCCGCGGGGATGTGGGTGAACACGGGGAAAACGGCCCAGGAGAAAAGCAGGCCCAATAAAATATAGCGATAGCCATCCAGCAACCCCGGGTCACTTTTGCCAAAGATTTGCCTGGTATCGTTGCGGTAGGCGTAGCCGTTGAATTTACCCGAGCGACCATCGTCCTCACCGGCAACCGCGACGTGGTCACCGTTTTTCAATATCCAGGGCTGATCGACGTTAAGCACGATAATTTTTTTGGCGCCCTGAATTTCAAACTGGACATTGCGGACGTCGATCGCCCGGTAAGTTTGTACTGTGCCCTCGATTTTGCGCAACATTCCAGTCATTCCAGATAAAAAAGTGTCCCTACAGGCCCTGAAAAAACGACCGTATCCAGGGGGCATCGGCTTGTGTCGTCGCTTGTCGATACCCTTTGCCGCAGTACCCAACCGCAAAGCGCTTCAGGCTTCTCGCAATCAAGTCTTTAGGATTGACGATCGATAGCCCCACAATTCGCGGGCAGGCATTATCGACAATAGTAGTGTGATTTCAATCGGTTTTTGGAGAATAATCCGCTCATTGATAAATTAGTCACAGTTCGCGCTCTTACAGCTGAAAAACGGGGTTCTCATCAGCGGGGTTTACCCTGCAGCTTGCATCGGGAGCAGTGGATGTTTATACGACTCTACCGCCTGATCGGATCTGGCCTGCTGGTTTATTCGGCGGTGGTCTGCTCCGCGGATACGACCGCCGCCCACATCATCAATGAAGATTCGCATCCTCATCCGGTGGCGGCCGGGGAGACCGCCCGTTTCTCGGTCGAACCGACGAGGATCGTAGCGCGGGTGGATGTCAAATGCTCCCTCGAAGGTGATGGTGGCATGCCATTGACGGCGGTGACTCTGCGAACCCGGGGCTTGACCGAAGTCGAGTGGCCGTTCCCGACACTGACGATCCGGGTGGGGCGGAAGATCGATTTTGATATCACCGCGCTGACGAAAGCGGGATTTGACGGGCTGCCTTACTTTGAATTCGTCAACGAAGATCGAGCGCAAGTGCTCTGGCACCAATGCTACAACAACTAATCAGTGCCGGGGGGGTGGGTTATTCTAACTGGATCGTGTCCGGCTTATTGTTGAATTTGCTTTTCCAGGGCTTGTCGCTGCTGGATTGCAACATCCTCAATCAATTGATTGACGTCTTCAGCCTTCTCGAGTGAGGTTTTCAGTTGGCTATCGGTATCGCCATTTTCATTCATTCCATTTGCATATCCATCGAGGACCAAATAGGAAATGACCAGAAGCGAGACCATCATGAGTATTATGCGCATTTGATGATGAGTATAGTCTGCAATCGGACTCGATGATGAGGTGGGACGATTTACTGCAAATATAGGGTGCAAATCCCTGATGCATCGGGTATTTCACGAATCTGGAAGTCGCAGACCCCGGGGATATACAGCGGGTTGAGCACTTTTCTGCTCACGCTGTTAATGCCTTGAATGGGAAAAACGCGCGATTGCAATGAAATAGGGTTGCGGTGTAGAGTTCACCGGCCGACACAGGCTTATCATCAATGGTGCTGATCGCGTGTTGTCAGTTTCCCGATCAATCCAGCAGGAGGTAGCGTATGCGGCTGCTCAGAAAGTTCACCAGAATCACCTTGTTCCGCGGTTTGAATGTCGTCTGAAAGTCCCACTGATAAGCTTGATCGCATTGTTTCCGCGGCGCGTACCGCCAGTGATCAGCGCGAACGAGGCTACCGCAGCCGGGCGCTGAAAATGTATCCCTGGGTCTGCGGTCGCTGCGCGCGCGAGTTTGACGCCAGGAATCTGCAGGAGTTGACGGTGCACCATCGCGACCACGATCACGACAATAACCCGGAAGATGGCAGCAATTGGGAACTGTTGTGTGTCTATTGCCATGACAACGAGCACTCTCGGTATACCGACGCCGGCTTCGGCGATCTCGGCAGCGAAACGCAAAAGGCCGATGCGACCCATAATCCGTTTGCTGACCTGGCCGCAATGCTTAATAAAAAAAAGTAGTGAGCCGTTCCCGCAATTGAGGCCCCAAAATACTTCCGCTAATGACTAGACGATCTGTGCGCCGCCTTCTGCACTGCGTCGATCGATAAACGCCTGTAACGCTTCGGCGCGTGCGCTGTCCAGTGCCGGCGCCTCAAAATCCTGCAGAATCTGCTTCCAGATACCGTTGGCGCGTTGCGTTGCGGTCAGGCTGCCGTTGTCGGTCCATTGGCCGAAGTTGCTCCAGTCCGAGACCAGGGGTTCGTAGAAAGCGGTCTGATACCTTTCCATGGTGTGCTCGCAGCCAAAGAAATGACTGCCCGGTTCGACCGCCGCGATCGCGTCATAAGCCAGCTCCGCATCGTCACTGGCGAGTGGTTCAAAGATTTCGGCGAAGGTTTGCAGCATTTCGATATCGAGGATGAATTTTTCCATCGACCCGGTGAGGCCGCCTTCGAGCCAGCCGGCGGCGTGCACCATCATGTTTACCCCACCTAGGATACTACCCCAGGCGGACATCAGGTATTCGTACACCGCTTGCTCATCCGGGGCATTGGATGCGGTGGCCGCCGAGCCTCGCCACGGTAGTCCGATGTGACGCGCCAGCTGCCCGGCGCCGAAAGCCGCCTGCACGAATTCGGGGGTGCCGAAGGCGGGAGACCCCGATTTCATGTCGACGTTGGACGTGAACGAGCCGTAAACCACCGGTGCTCCGGGCCGCACGCACTGGGACAAGGTGATGCCGGCCAGCGCCTCGGCGTGCTGCAGCACCAGTGCACCGGGCATGGTGACCGGCGCCATCGCGCCGGCGAGGGTGAAGGGGGTGATAACCGAAGCCTGCCCGGCGCGGGCAAAATCGATAATGCCCTGGCACATCGGAATGTCGAGCTGGCGCGGTGAATTGGTATTGATGATGGTGTAACACCAGGGCCTGGCCTCGAATTCCTGCTGGTTGAGTCCATAGGCGAGGCGCGTCATCGCAAAGGCATCCTCGACCTGCGCCGTACCGCGCGAATAGATAAAAAATGGCTTGCGGCTAAGCGTCAACTGGCTCTGGGTCACCCGGTAATGGCGCAGGTGCACGGGGATATCCTGTGATTCGACATTGGGTGACTGCAGGTGAATCACATCGAAGTGTTCGCTCAGGCGGATGAGGTTGCGCGTATCCTCGAGCGTCGCCGGTCGCTTGCCGCGATCGAGATCGGAGATGTGCGGCGCACCACCCACACAGACGAAGGCGACGTGATCGCCACCGAGGCTAACATCACAGTCTGTTGTGCGCCCGTGCAGGATGAATTCGCTCGGCGCCGATTCGAGTGCGCCGGCGACCAGCTCTCGGTCGATCCTGACCAGCAGGGTGTCCTCATCGACTTGCGCGCCGGCGGCAGCAAATATTGTGCGCGCCTCGTCATTCAGCACCTTGATACCAAGCTCTTCGATCACTCGCAGCGCGGTGTCATGTATCGCCTCGAGTCGATCCTGGCTAAAGGCGGGTTGCCGGATCAGGGTATTGCGCAGCCTGCTGTAATCGACTTTGCGTTGATGCGAGGTGTCGGCGACACCGTGATGTCGGCCGCGGCGGGATCGTCTGCTCACGTTAGTTCTCTCCATATTTGTCGAGGATGTAGTGGCGGAAGTTTGCTGACTCCTGCCGCGTCAACTGTTGCCCGGTGAATGCTTCGAAGTAGGCATCGGTGTATTGCAGCCGGGTCTGCAGGGATTCGCTCGTGCCAAGCGCGTAAAATCCGATCTGCGAGTAGTACAGCACGCGCGCGCGGATCAGGGCCTGCGGCATCGAGTAGTCGAAGCGCAGGTAGAACTGTCGCAGCGCCTCGATGCGAGCGGCATCTTCGGCGTCGACCAGGGCATGAATCGCGGGCGAGCGTCGCGCCCATTCGCGCAGCGCCAGGTCAAGTCGCGGATCGAACAACACCGCATCGATGCAGGTTTCGAAGAAACGGAAAATACCGTTTGCGAGGCTCGATGCCTGCGCCATCGATTCCGTAATAGCGGCAGTGTTCTTGTCTTTCCAGTAACTCACCAGGCTGTCAAGCAAATCCTCGCGATTCTGGAAGTGCCAGTAAAAGCTGCCGCGGGTTACGCCCAGGTCGTCAGCCAGGCGGGTAATGCGGATCGCATCGATACCTTCGTCGACAAAGATTTCGAGCGCTTTTTGCAGCCAGTCGAAGCGCTGCAATTGACTGCGCTCCGGAGCCGTTGTGCCGCGTTCGGCGACGCTCCTGAGTAGCCTGATATCGGCCATTGTTGTCACCATACAGTTGTGTATGGTTAAATATACAGGTCTGTATATGTTATGCAACCGGTGAATGTGATGAGCACTGAAAAGTCAGCTGTTCGAGTCGTAAGATTTGACGACATTGAATTTGCAGCGCGCTTCGAATACGGCGAAATGGCCGAAGTGGCCGGGGTGTGCGGTGCCGATGACGGCAGTGAACTGGGCGTTGGTTGGGGTCGTCTGCGCAATGCGCACATTCCGTGGACGATTCGCTATGATGAAGTGCTGACCGTATTCGAGGGTGAACTGCGCCTGCACACGGGCGGCGAGGTGCACGTGTTACAGCCGCGGGATTGCATCTGGCTGCCCGCGGGCACCGAGCTGGTCTACGAGACACAATCCGCACTGGTACATTTCGCCATCCATCCCGCCAACTGGCAGGAAAGCTCATGAGCGCGAAACAGATAGAACATTTCCCGATCAATGACAGCAGCAACGGCTGGAGTCGTATTCTGCCGCCACGTAGCCCAAAACCGGCTCTGTCAGGACCGCAACGGGTCAACTGGGTGGTAATTGGCGCCGGCTACGTGGGTCTCGCCGCGGCACGGCGGCTTGCGGAAAATCGGCCGCAGGACAGCATTTTACTGATGGAATCCGGCGAGGTTGGCGAAAATGCCTCCGGGCGTAACTCGGGCTTTGCGATCGATCTGCCGCATGTGATCGGCAGTAACCAGGAAGAACTCGAGGGGTCGCATCGCTATATGGCCCTGGCACGCTCGGCCATCGCCTATCACGAAACCCAGATCGAGCGTTATGCGATTGACTGCGACTGGACTCAGCCCGGCAAATACCAGACTGCGAGCTCGGATGAGGGGGTACAGGAGTTCCTGGAGCCCTTTATGCGCGAACTCGATGCCTTGAACGAGCCCTACACCTGGATCGACAGGGATGATCTGGCCGCGCGGCTCGGTACCTCGCATTTCAAGGGCGCCGTTTATACCCCGGGTTGCCGCCTGCTGAACCCTGCGGCGTTGGTGCGCGGTCTCGCGGATAGCCTGCCGGAAAACGTCACCCTGTGTGAAAACACTCCTGTCACCAGCCTGGATACGGGCTCGACTATTCGACTGACGACTCCGCTTGGCGAGGTAGTCGCCGACCAGCTGATTCTCGGGGTTAACGCCTTCGCCGAGAAATTCGGTTACTACCAGCGCCGGCTGTTGCCTTTCGCCGCCAATGCCAGTCTGAGCCGGCAACTCACCGAAGCCGAACGCGCCGCTATCGGTTGCGAGGAAAACTGGGGTGTAACCCCGGCCAACGCCTTTTCGTCGATCACCATGCGCTATACCAATGATCACCGCATCCTGATCCGCAACAATATCTACTACAACCCGGATATGCGCGAAAGCGAATCCTACCAGGCCGATATCGGGCGCCGTCACAAGCGTCTGTTCGACGAACGCTTTCCGATGCTAGCGGCGGTCGATATGGAGTACACCTGGACCGGGTTCATCTGCCTGTCACAAAATGGAGCGCCCGGCTTCGGTCGCCTGGCGGACAACATCTATAGTTCGGTCTGTCAGAACGCGATCGGCGTTACCAAGGGCACGGCCGGTGGCATGCTCGCGGCGGACATGGCCTGCGGGGTCGACAACGAGTTGATCGGCTTCATGCAGAGCCTTGGTAACCCCAGCAAATTACCGATCGAGCCGCTGCTCGGTATCGGCGTGCGCGCGCGCCTCGCCTGGGAACTGTGGTGCGGGCGCAAGGAAGTATAAGCTGAATATATTCCCGGGTCGCCAGTTCGCCAGGTTCTATCGCTGCCACAACACGGGAAACCAGTCCTTGCGCATGCGCTCGCCGTGGCGCATCCGGTGATTGCTGTAGGGTGGGGAAGTTTCTCCGGGACGTTCGCAATAGGTCACATCGTCGCCCAGCCAGCGCGTTGAAAAGGCTCGCCGCAGCGTTTTGACCATCGCGTTCCCGGTGCCGTGCAGGGTACGAAAATCGAAAATTATGGTGTCGCCCGGTTCGAGCGCCCAGGCCGCAATGTCGTAGTTTTGCCGATCGGCATCGATGTCGGGCACGGGCTCGAGATCGCTCGCTGCCTGATCGTCATTGAAGCTGCTGCCATCTGCGAAGACGCGCGGATAGAACAGCCGCCCCCAGCGATGTGAGCCTCGGACGAACTGTACCGCGACTTCCGCAGCGGCCTGATCCAGTGACACGTAGACGCTGGCAGTCTTCATGCCATCAACGCAGTAGTAGGGCAGGTCCTGGTGCCACGGCGTCGCGCGCTGCGTACCGGGTGCCTTGAGAAAGGCGTGTTCGTGGAAGAACTGTGCCTGGTCGCTGCCCATGAACTGGCCTGCCAGTGAGGCTGCCGCCGAATGCGCAACGAAGTCCAGGTACTCGGGAATCAATTGCCAGTTGCAGTAGCTGTCGAAAAAGCGGCCAGGCTCACCCGTTGGATTACTTTCGCAGGGAAACGCAAACTGGCAGGGATTCTCCAGGTTGCGTTGCAGGCCGGCGCGCAGCGTATCGACCCAGTCGGCAAACAGGCCGCGCAGTAACACGACTCCATCGCGCCGGAAAACTTCAATGTCATTGGCGTCGGTAGCGATATCCGGCAACTGACTGGTATCGATACTGATGCCCGGCTTCTGCCAGTCGATGGTGTTGGCGTTGAATGAACTGGTCGATTGCATGGCGCCTCCTGGGCCGCCAGTCTATACCCGCAATCCGGGGCTGTAAAACCGGGCAAACAACATTTGCTTTGCATTCCGCTCACCATCGATTACTCTCGCTCGATCAATATTTACATCGGTTGTAGCACATGTCCGAAGCCCTGGCCGCGAGGCTGAATTCGCCCGGAATCAGTTATCATGGCGGAGTCGCCCTGGTATTGATGGCAGGGGTATTCTGGTCATCCATGGGCCTCGGCATTCGTATGATCGAGCAGGCCAATATCTGGCAGATCCTGTTTTACCGCTCGATCGCACTCGCCTGCTTCCTGTTTGTCATCATCGCCATCCGCTCCGGGTTCAAGCCGTTGCGTGCGATTCACAGGGCCGGTATAGCCGGAGTGATCGGTGGCGTGGGTCTGGTGTTCGCGTTTGCCGGTGGTATCTACGCAATACAGACCACCAGTGTCGCCAACGCGATGCTGCTGTTTGCGGCGGCACCTTTTCTGGCCGCGGTGGCCGGCTGGATCATCCTGCGCGAGGCAGTGCGCCGCGCTACCTGGGTGGCGATGCTGTTTGCCATCATCGGTATTGCCATCATGGTGGTTAACGGCTTTGCAACGGGCAGATTGGTGGGTAACCTGAGTGCTATTTTGTCGGCCAGCGGTTTTGCCGCATTCAGCATCGCGCTGCGTTGGGGCAAGCTCGAAGACATGTTACCGTCGGTATTCCTGGCCGGCATTTTCGCTTTGCTTACCGCGGCATTAATCTGCGGTACAAACGATTTCGGCTTCACGGTGCCACCAAACGACATTGCCATAGCGGTTTTTCTGGGTATATTCCAGGTTGGTATGGGCCTGGTCATTTATACCATCGGCTCACGTGTCGTGCCTGCGGGAGAACTCGTTTTGCTATCGATGACCGAAGTTTTGCTCGGGCCCCTGTGGGTATGGATATTTCTCGGTGAAACCGCCGGTATCTATACGCTGCTGGGTGGCGCCATCCTGATGCTGGCGATCGCCGGCAACGCGATCAGCGGCCTGCGCCACAAGCCAGTACCCATTATTTAGCGAGAGGTTTACTGATGTCGTCCAATCATCTTTTCGACGGTTTATTGAGTACGCGTAGCGACGATCAACGAACGCTGCTCGACGTGCCCGGTGGGCGTTGCTGGTCTTATGCCGAGCTGGTGAAATTGAGTGGGCAGCTTGCCAACCTGTTGCAGCTATCGGCAGTCAAGCCCGGCGATCGCATTGCGGTGCAGGTGCACAAGTCGGTCGAGGCTATCGCCCTTTACCTGGCCACAGTGCGCGCGGGTGCGGTATTTCTGCCGTTGAACACGGCCTATACCCGTGCCGAGGTCGAATACTTTCTTGACGATGCCGAGCCGGCAGTGTTCGTTTGCGATAGCGCGCGTGCGAGCGAATTCGATGGTATCGAAGCTCAACTCTTCAGCCTCGATGGCGATGGCGACGGCAGCCTGATGCAGGCGGCACAGGCGCTCGACACGGAATTCGAAAATGCGCTGCGCGGCCCCGAGGACCTGGCCGCGATCCTCTATACCTCGGGGACCACCGGCTTGTCCAAGGGCGCGATGTTGAGTCACGACAACCTGCTATCGAATGCACTGACGCTGGTCGACTACTGGCAGTTCAGTAGCGATGATGTGCTGTTGCACGCATTGCCGATCTTCCACACCCACGGTCTGTTCGTCGCGACCAATATCATCCTCGCGGTCGGCGGCTCGATGATCTTCCTGGCGCGTTTCGACGTCGAGCAGATGCTCGCACAGCTGCCCCGTGCGACCAGTTTGATGGGGGTGCCGACATTTTATACGCGCCTGCTAGCCGACGCGCGCTTCAATCGTGACCTGGTGGCGCATATGCGTCTGTTCATCTCCGGCAGCGCACCGATGCTGCCCGAGACTCATGTACAGTTCGAGGAGCGCACCGGGCAACGCATCCTCGAGCGTTACGGCATGACCGAGACCAACATGAATACGTCAAATCCCTATGACGGCGAGCGCCGCATCGGTAGTGTCGGTTTTCCGTTACCCGGCGTTGACCTCAAGATCACCAATCCGCAAACCGCTGATGAAGTCTCGGCCGGTGAAACCGGCATGATCGAAGTGCGTGGGCCCAACGTATTTCTCGGCTACTGGCGCAAACCCGAGAAAACCGAGCTCGAGTTGCGCGCTAACGGATTTTTCATCACGGGCGACCTGGGCAAAATTGATGCCGACGGATATGTACATATCGTCGGTCGCGAAAAAGACCTGATCATCTCGGGTGGTTACAACATCTACCCGAAGCAGATCGAAACTGAAATCGACCTGCTGGACGGCGTGCTCGAATCCGCCGTATTCGGTGTCGCGCATGCGGATCTTGGGGAGGCCGTTGCCGCCGCGGTGGTGCCGCTCGCCGGGGCTGAACTCGATCCCGAGCAAATGGTCCATGCGCTCGAAGCGTCGCTGGCGAAATTCAAACTGCCGCGCAAGATCTTCGTGGTCGATGAACTGCCGCGCAATGCGATGGGCAAGGTGCAGAAAAATAGCCTGCGTGCGCGCTATGGATGAATTGATTCGTAAAAGCGCCTGCGACATCGTGGCGCTATTGCAGGCCGGTGAGATCTGCGTCGAGGATACACTCGATGCGCTTGCCGCGCGTATCGATGTGATTGAGCCGGAAATCAATGCCTTGCCGACGCTTTGCATGGAACGTGCGCGTGCCCATGCACAGCAGGATAAATTCAGGGATTCGTTACTGGCGGGCATTCCGGTCGCGATCAAGGACCTGTCCGACGTTGCCGGGGTCAAAACCACCCAGGGCTCACTGCTTTACCGGGATTTCGTGGCCGATAAATCGGATCTCTTCGTGCTGCGGCTCGAGGCCAACGGTGCGGTGATTTATGCCAAGTCGAATACGCCGGAATTTGGTACGGGTGGTAATACTTTCAATGACGTGTTTGGCGCGACCCGCAACCCTTACGATACAACGCGCAGTGCGGGTGGTTCCTCGGGTGGCGCTGCAGCGGCACTCGCCAGCGGTACGGCCTGGCTCGCGCAGGGCTCGGATCTCGGTGGTTCGTTGCGCACCCCGGCGAGCTTTTGCGGCGTCACCAGCCTGCGGCCTTCACCTGGACTGGTGACGAAAACCCCGGGATTGAATCCGTTCGATGTCTATGCGCAGACCGGGCCGATGGCGCGCGATGTCAGCGACCTGGCGTTATTCACCGATGCACTGGCAGGTCCGAGCGATCGCTCAGGACTATCGAAGCCGCATTGCATCGATGAGTTTCGGCGTGCCGCGGCCGAACCGCGCAAACCTCTGCGAGTGGCCTTTAGCCTTGATCTGGGGGTGACCCGGACTTCCAGAGAAGTGAGTGATGTTTGTGAGCGGGCGCTCGCATTACTTGAGCGCGATAATATCGCAATCGAGCGGGCCCATCCCGATTTGAGCATGATGGACGCCGCTTTCGACGTGCCGCGCGCGCTCGACTACGCGCAGTCCCTTGGTGCCGACCTCGCTGATACGCGTGATATTTACAAGCCGGAAGTAGTCTGGAACATCGAGCGTGGACTGCGCATGGATGCCGATGAGATCCGCCGTTCGCTGGACGCGCAAGGGCAGGTGTTCGTCAACGCGTCGAGCTTCATGCAGGATTACGATCTGCTGATTTGTCCGGCGGCGATCATCCCGGCTTTTCCGGTGGAGGAGCGCTACCCCGGTTATGCGGACGGCCTTGACTATTCCGAGTACTACCGTTGGCTGGCGATTTGCTGTGCGATAACGACCACCACCCTGCCGGTGATTACCTTGCCCTGCGGCAAGACCGAAGCGGGCTTGCCGGTCGGCCTGCAACTCGTCGGCAAGCCGCACGGTGAACTCGACCTGTTCGCCTGTGCGAGCTACCTTGAACCGATCTTCGGCTGGGACCCGCTACACTGCATTTAGAAGCCTGCGCCGGGTCAGGAAGTTCGGGATCACTTGAAAACGCTGGTTGACCTCAAGGTTTACCCTTACCTTTTTTGGCCCCGGTTTTCTTTGCGGCTGCTTTCTTTGCCCTTGCCTTTTTCTCCGCGGCTTTTTTCGCCTTCGCTTTTGCTTTTTTCGCTTTCGCTTTCTTCTCAGCGGCCTTTTTCGCGGCTACCTTCTTCGCCCTGGCTTTCTTCTCAGCGGCCTTTTTCGCGGCTATCTTCTTTGCCTTCGCTTTCTTCTCGGCAGCCTTTTTCGCGGCTATCTTCTTCGCCTTCGCTTTCTTCTCGGCAGCCTTTTTCGCGGCTATCTTCTTTGCCTTCGCTTTCTTCTCAGCAGCCTTTTTCGCTTTGGCTTTTTTCAATTTATCCTGTTCTTGCTGGGTATTTTTGTTCATTGTCTTCACCTTCGTTTCATTAGCGGCTAAGCTGCCGGAAGTTGGTTTTGGGATAGTTCGAGGTGGTGGGCTGGTCGTTGTTTGCGCTGCCGGGGCATCGCCATCTGCCTGGGCAGAGAGCAGATTGTTAGCGGCTTTGATTATACGGCCCGCGCGTATCGTGCTGAATCCGGGAACGGCGGCAACCTGTGCGATTGTGGCAGCTGCGATCTCGGGCAGAGACTTGAAGCCGTGTTCCATCAGGATCTTTGCTGTACTCGGGCCGATACCCGGTATTGTGGTAATAGCAGTTTCCATTTTTTTCTCCCCTGGCGAAGCCTCTGATTAAGTTTATTAGCGCGGCAGGCTATTGCGGTTCGCTTCCCGGGTTGTTGATCCAGATCATTGAAAGCGGATTTAGGATCGGGAGCCAATTTTTTCGGGCTGTGCAGGTGAAATTGTCGAGCTCGATCGAAACTGTCGCCGCTACTCGATAAGTGGATAGCTTCCTGCGACGCCGCATCGTCATCGCTGACGGTATCGAATTAAACCAAACCTGTAGACGCCGCCATTATTATGGCCTGAAACCAGGTAGATGACTGGACAGGTTGCTGAAAAAGTTTATGTTGGTTGATCAACTAATGATCTGACCGCAAAATTTGAACGTAATTACTGTTAGATTGCTGCAGGCGGCGACCGGTTGACGGAAACAAATAGGCAAAGTGATGTTGGAACGTAAAAGCTATATCGATAAATCAGTATCCCGGGATAAGGTCTCGAAACAGTGGTCCATACGGCCTTTTCAATTGGTCGGGGTGGTTTTGTTGATGCTGTTGCAACCAGCCCAAATCGTCTCGGCTAGTGGCGCTGGTGAGACGACCTTCAGGTCGGTGCGCACCCAGTTCATTGCGGCCCTGGGTGACCCCGCCGCCAGTTCCGGCAGCGGCGCGCAGACCTGGGGCCTGTGGCGCAAGGATCCGGGTCCGCGTGGCGTGTGGCTCAACAACTTTGAGCAGCAGCTGGTGATCTCGGGTGGCGTTGCTCCGGCGAGCTGGAAATTTGACGGTACGGATTGGTGGCTGGACGAAAATGGTTTGATCATGGAGAAGCCGGAATTCCCGGTGCCGCCCGGCAAGTATATTGTCACCGGCGATCGTGAAGCCGTGGCGATGCTTACCATTCATCCCCTGGATGAGCGGGGTGAGCAACGCTGGGAACTCGGTAACGGCGCGACCCTTTATGATGTGACTCACCTGCCGTGCCGTTCTGCGCGCTACACTCCCGCAGTCGGGGCTGATCTCAGTGCCTGTTCACCGGCGAGTGCGCGTCTTAGCGATTTTCCAGTCACCCCGGGCGGGCCGATGCCGCCGGTCGAGAGTTGCTCCAGGCAGGATTATGCTGTGCTGTTCATCATTGCCGAGGCTGTCGACAACTGAGCCGTCGGCTTGCCTGGCGGCTAAACGGAGTACTTGTGTACCGCGTCTTCGTTCCAGGTTACGCCACTGCCGAGTGCGCCGTCGATCATGGCCATGCCGTTGTCGATGCGGATGGGTTCGGCCAGCACTGGGTTCCACCAGTCGGCGTATTCCAGCCAGTGTGCGGTCGGGGTGCAGCACAACAGCTGCGCGCTGATCTCCGGCCACAGGTGACTGGATACTCGCAGCCCGTGCACCTGCGCCAGCGCGGCTGTGCGTTGCCAGCCGCTGACGCCGCCGATCTTCATCACGTCCGGCATTAAAAAGTCCGAGGCGCCGGCCGCGATGGCGTGCTGCAGATCGAGGGTTCCCCACCAGTTCTCGCCGCATTGAATGGGCGTTTTACTCGCGCTGGCAATGCGGGCATGACCCACGTAGTCGTGCGCCAGCGTTGGTTCCTCGACCCAGGTCAATCCCTCCTCGTCGAGTACGCGCATGCGCTCGATAGCGTCCGTTGGAGTCAGGCTCTGGTTATAGTCCACCATGATGGCCATGTCGTCACCACAGGCAGCGCGCATCGCGCGGATAACGGCGACATCCTGCTGCACCGTGGCATAGCCGATTTTCGCCTTGATGCCCTGGAAGCCGCGCTTGGCCCAGCGCTCGGCGACCCTGGCGCTGCCATCGACGCCGTCGTAACCGACTGCACCGTAGGCGCGCACGGGCCGCTCGCCAGCGCCCAGCAATTGCAACAGCGACACCTCGTGCAAGCGCGCCAGCGCATCCCACAGTGCCATGTCGATTGCGGCCAGTGCTATGCCGACCAGACCTTGCGGACCTAGAAGACGAAAACGCTGGGCCAGTTTCTGCTCGATCGCTGCGGGCGCCAGCGGGTCGCCGACCAGCAGTTCCTCGAAATTTCGGATTAGTTGTGCGGTTGGTTCAAGTGCCAGTGGCGTGTAGGTGAACACCATGCTGTGACCGCTGATGCCGTTGTCGGTGAGTATATCCAGCAGTACCAGTGGCGATTCGGTGATCTCGCCGCTCGCAGTCTTGTGTGCCTCGGTCATCGGCACGCGCAGCGCGCGCACCTTGAATGCCTTTATCTTTGGCAAAGCGTCGTGTGGCATCGATGTCTCCAGGTATCGGTGTTCAGGCCGAAAGCCGGCCAGGCGATGGCTTTCGGGTAGTCTGAAGATTACCTCAAGTCGCGCGTCCAGGCACCTGGATACTGCAACGGGTTGCAGGCTGCAGCTTAATCGTCGAAATTGAGGCTCTCGATAATCTGATTCAACTTGTACTGCTCGCCTTCCTGGCCCCCCTGGAGGCTGGCGTTGCTGGCGGCCAGCACGCGCGCTTTCTCATCGATCTTTGCCTGGTGCTTTTCATTACAATCACGCAGCAGCGCCTTGACGTCGGCGAGGTGCTGTGCAATCAGGGTCATGTTCTTGACGTAGGTTTCGATGCACTCACCCTTGTTCTTGTCGATTTTCGGCGACGGGTCAATCTTGCGACCCAGAGCATTGAAGTCTTCGCACCAGTCTACCGAACATTTTTGTGAAAGGCGGAAGAACAGATCGATGTAAGCTTCTTTGCGAATCCGTGGCGGACGGTCTTTATCGATACCGATGATCTTGATGTCACTGATGTCACTCATGGTTCCTGTACTCGGTTGTAGCGTATGCGATCAGCCACAAAAAGCTGGCCTGATCACAGTTGACGTGGTTGGGGTGCCCGGCTTGAATACCTGTCTGCCCGGGTGCCAGACGAACTGCTCACAGCTTACAGGATAACGCCTGCCCGCAGTGAAATAGTTTCTCCTTATGAATCAGCCGCATGCAGCTTGTGCGCGGTTACGGGGCGGTTGTCGTGGGCTCCTCCGGCAATGCCGGTAGCGGCCGATCCTGCGCCTGATGAATGGTAACCTGGCTGAACGGAATGACCCAGCCCTCGCGATTGCAGATGTCGACGCAGCTTTGCTGGATCAGACGTCCGATAGCAAAATAGGACGCGGCCCTGTTGCCGTCCAAAGTGGCGAAAATCAGGTAATCGAGGGAACTTGCGCTGGCTGCCTTGAATTCCACCAGCAAGTCTTTCAGGTCGTCACCGTACCCGGCTGCAGCAAAGGCCTCGGTAATGCCGTCGTGCAGCCGTCGTGGTACCTCCTGCAGAGCAATCGACTGATGCTGATAATCGATGCCGAAGGTTACCGCCACACCAAAGCCATCCATGGACAGATTGCGGGGGTTCTGGCGCAAAAATTCGTCGCTGGCGACTTGCACGATGCTGCCCATAACCTTGAGGCGCACCCATTCGATACTTTGCTGCAACACCAGGGCGAAGCTACCGTCGGCGAGCAGCAGGTAATCTCCTGCACGGCACGGAAACCAGGCATCATTGCCGCGCGGGCGTGAAATCAGTTGTGCAAGTGCCGACAGCGGCAGACGGATAACGCCTTCGAGTTCCGGATTGCGCAATTCCGAATACAGGTTCAGCGCGGTAATGCGAAATGGTAATCCCCGATAAATGACGCGCTCACCCTCACGTGCCGCGCCAACATTCAGCAGCAGGCGACCTTCCTGCACATAGCGCGGCAGGAAGCGCCAGGCGCCCAGGGCGAGCATGACCAGCACAATGATTGCCAGCGACAGCAGCAGCAGATCGCCGCGCACATAGAAGACCGACAGCACCGCCAGGGATACCAACAGGATGGTAAGCAGGTGAAAGCCATAAAACAGCAGCCGAATTCTTGCGGCCTGTTCGGAGTCTTTCCTGGTTGAGCGACTCGCGCGCACCAGCTGGCGCAGAGCGCGCAGCGCAAGCCAGACGCCGATGCCGGTTAGCAGCGCAATCAATAAAGTGAGCCCGCGGCCGAGAATAAACTCGCGGGCGATTCCGCCAAAGGTTGACAGCAGATCGACTTCCTCGGCTTCGAGACTTTGCAGATTAGCGCCGGCGAGTTCGAGCGAACGCGTGATATCCCGGTCACGCTCTTTCCAGGTTGCCGCTATTTCGGCCAGACCCTCGGCGACTTCGGGCGGTAAATTTTCACCATCGAACTGTGATATCGACTCGATCGCCTTGCGGGCCACCCCGGATTGCCGTTGGTAAAGATCGATTTCGCGCCGTAATTCTTCGATACGACGCGGCTTTTCGGTCGCTTCTTTCAGACTGTTTAACACCGGTCGTGCGATTTGCATGAGCTCGTCGTGCCAGCTCAGTTCTGGCTTCGACTCGTCCTGCAGGCTGTGCAGGTTGGCGCCACTGACGGCAATGCTTTCGAAGGAACGCGTCAAAGCGTCGATGGTTTCGCGTAATGCAGCGATCTGCTCACGGATCTTTTCCATATCGACTTCGTCTGCGTTACCGAGCTGCCCCAGTAATTCACGCACCCGCGCGCGTTTCTCTTCAAGCGCCTGCCTGATGGTGAGCAGCTTGCGGATGTTCTGGGCCTGTTGTGAATCGATCGTCTGCGCCGTTGCGTCAGCGACTGCAGTATCTGGCTCTACTGCTGCGGGGCTTTGTGCCAGGGCGGTCGCCAGGGTGAGGTAGACACTGCATGCCAGGATCCAGGTGATTAGCTGTTTACTCAAGAGTGCTCCGGGGTCTGTTTGCTTTGGCTAATGATATCGAACCATGCACGCGCTTGCCTACTTCGGATCAGCAGCATTGGCGGCCTGGTCGCGCAATCGGCCGAGTCGAAATGCATCTGCTGTACCGGCCAGCCAGCTAACCACTAGCAGCCAGGTGGCGATCGTCGCGGTGGTCGAGCCACTGGCGGCAGTCTGCGTGGCTATCTCGCTGTTGATGCGCAGGATATCCAGTGGAATTTCACCGCTCAATATCCTGTCGCTAATCGTTCCCGCAATGGCAAGGGCCCTTAACAGCAAGGCACCCAGGCAGCCGGTCGCGGTGCAGGCCAGCAAGATTCCCATCGGGTAATGCTTCAGCAATAGATGGCCACTGCCGGGGTAGAGCAGGGCAGAAAACAGCGCAGCTTTATAGGCCAGCTTCATTAGTTTTTATCCACGCGGCTCGCGCAATCGAGTCGACTCGTAGCAGTGTAGTAGGTTTGCCCTGCTATTGTCAGTCCCGGATCGCTGCACATGACGTTTGGGTTGGCTGCCGAGCAGGCCGCACCTAGATTGAGGGGCCGAGTTCCAGTTTGCTACCGTCACTGAAACGCGCCAGTCGAAAGCGGGATAAATTGTAGTCGACCTCGTTGCCCTGTATCAGGTTAGCCATGAGCTTGCCGGCACCCGGGCCGATACCGAATCCGTGACCACTGAATCCAGTCGAGATCCACAGGCCGTCGATGGGCGCTGCCTGGTCGAGCACCGGCACTACATCGGGCAGCGCGTCGATCATTCCCGACCATGCTTCAACCAGCTCGATGCCGGCCAGGGCGGGTACGCGATCGGCAAGCCGGGACTTGATGCGCGCGATGGTTTTCGCACTTGGGATCGGGTTGAGGGTGCGCTGGCGCGTAAAATTGCCGTCCACCGTCAGTTCCGGAATGCGAAAGCGAAACTTGCGCCACGAGGTCTTCATCAGTGGCAGGAAATCCGGCATGAACTGGAGGTGAGCCAGGGATGGAAAAATTTCCAGGTAGTCGGACGACGCCACGCTATAACCTCCATCGAGGCGCCGTCGGAACGAGACCTTGCTGCCCGAAGCATTGCCGTTGAATAACAAGGGTGCGGGCGCGGTACGCACGACGCTCGCTTTGACCGTCAGTTGCGGCAGACGTATGCCACAGGACTTGAGTAAAAAGGTTGACCAGGCGCCGCCGGCACACAGAACCGAGCTTGCGCGAATTTCCCCGTGTTCGCTGAGTACTCCGGTTACCCGTTGATTCTGCGCCAGTATTTGCTGTACCGCGCAGTTTTCGATGATGCGCACACCACGCCCGACCAGGGTGCGCGCCATGGCTGGCACGGCAAGCGAGGGCTCGGCGCGACCGTCGTCTGGCGTATATAGCGCGCTTTGCCAACGGCTGGGACAGCCTGGCATCAAGGATTCGAGTTGCTTGCGGTTGAGTCGTGCCGTGTCGAGGCCATAGGCTGGCGCAAACGCCATGAAACGATCATGGTTTGCCATTTCGGCATCGTTCTCGCACAGATACAAACTGCCTTCACGCCGATAACCGATGTCTCCGTCGAGCTCATCGGCGATTTCCTGCCACAGGCGCATGCTTTCCATGACGATGGGCAATTCGGACCGGTCGCGCCCCTGCTGGCGTATCCAGCCCCAGTTGCGACTCGACTGTTCGCCGGCGATGCTGCCTTTTTCGCAGACCGTGACCGCCACTCCGGCCTTGTTCAGAAACCAGGCAGCCGTGATACCGGCTATACCGGCGCCGACGATTACCACGTCGCTGGTTTCGGGAATTTTGGGTGCTGTAGCCGTCATCGCCTGGAGCCTGTCTATCGAGTGACACTAAATCGGCGCAATGATACGATGATTTTGCGCGCTTTGCGTGCCAAAAAAATCATTGCAGGTATCTCGATAGCGTGGAAATCATCCCTCAATCCAGTGTTATTGGCGCCGAAATTCGTGGTCTCGATCTGTCCGCGAGTCTCGGCGATGATAGCTTTGCGCAGCTCAGCCAGGCCTTTCTCGATTACCAGGTTCTGTGGTTTCGCGACCAGCATCTCACGGCGCAACAATACAATGACTTTGCCGCGCGTTTCGGTCGGTTAAAGGATTATCTGTTCGCCGCGGGGATGGATGGTTTCCCCTACATCACCGAGATCATCAAGACTGAAACCGAAACCGAGGGTTTCGGCAATTTCTGGCACTCGGATTCGGCTTACACCGAGCGTCCGCCAAAGATTACCATGCTCTACGCGCGCGAGGTGCCGCCCCGCGGTGGAGACACGTTGTTCGCCGATATGTATGCGATCTACGACGACCTTTCCGCGGGACTGAAGTCCACCCTGGAGTCGCTGCGGGCGATCAATTCCGCCAGCGTGGTGCCCCGCGATGAAGCTATCTACCAGCAGGTGAAGAGCAGGAACAGCGCCAAAAGTGACCAGTTTGCGATTCATCCGGTGATCCGCCGGCACGAGGAATCCGGGCGCAGGGCGGTTTACGTAAATGGTATTCATACGCTCAACTTCGAAGGTATGACGCGCGCCGAGAGTTTGCCGTTACTGGAGTATCTGTATCACCAGGTTTCGCGACCCGAGTACAGTATTCGCCTGCGCTGGCAGGCGAATACGTTGGCGATGTGGGACAATCGCTGTACGCAGCATTATGCCTTGAACGACTATCACGGCTATCGCCGCGTCATGCATCGCATCATCGTTGAAGGACCGGTGCCGCGGTAACAGTCTGAGATTTGATCATTAGATTTTATAACGGGGGAAATGACTATGGCCGGTTACTGGATCGTCAGGGGCGCAGAGATCAGGGATGCGAATGCGTTGCAGGAGTACGGCCGATTATGGCCACCGATTGCCGCCCAGTTCGGTGCCGAATTGATCGCCGGCAAAGGCCGCTGCGAAACGCCCGAGGGCCCGCAGTATGCGCGTCAACTGATCGTGCGTTTCGCAAGCTACGAACAGG
>JAJDOF010000148.1 GCA_022340305.1 Gammaproteobacteria bacterium | reverse complement strand
AGTATGAACCGAGTTTCACCGAGCGCCTGCAAGATGGCTTTGTCGATCTCTGGCTTCAGGGATTCGTACTGACCTTTGAGGTCGACCATGGGTATATTCATTGTAATGCCTTGATTTGTTGAGTTATCGCGATCGCCGTGGCAAGCGCACGACGTCCGTCCGCGCCGTTGACCAGCGGCCTGCGTTTCTGGCGGATAGCGTCGATGAAATCGAGCACCTCGAGATTGAGGGCATCGTTGTCTTCGAAGCGCAGTTCCTCGTGATCGATGTCCTTGTAACCATCCGCGTTGTCGGTTGTACCCTTGCGATTTATCGCCAGGATCTTGTCCTGAAAATCGGCGGCCAGGTATGCGTCTTTCTGGAAAATACGCAATTTACGTTCGCGCTTGAGGCTGATACGGCTAGCGGTTACGTTGGCGACGCAGTGATTTTCAAATTCGATGCGGGCATTGGCGATATCGACATTGTCCGATAATACCGAAATCCCGCTGGCTGAAATCTGTTTCACCGGACTATCGATTAAATCGAGTATGATATCGATATCGTGAATCATCAGGTCGAGAATTACGCTAACGTCGATGGCGCGCAAGTTAAACGGAGCCAGACGTGTAGATTCCAGGAAAAGCGGCTGGTGCAGGTGTTGTTCGACACCGATCATGACGGCATTGAAGCGTTCGATATGTCCGACCTGCAGCACCAGCCCACGCGCATCGGCGATATCGATCAGGGCGGTTGCTTCAGCCACCGTTTCGGTAATGGGCTTTTCGATCAAACAATGAATTCCTGCTTCCAGAAATTCACGGGCGATTTTATAATGCAGGCTGGTTGGCACCACCAGGCTGATTGCATCCACCAGCGGTATGATTTCGCGGTAATCGGAGAATGCGGCGGCACCATGTTTTTGCGCAATCGCACGCGCATTGGCGATATTGGTGTCGACCACGGCGACCAGCTCGCAAGCAGCAGCAGCGCCATATTTGTCGGCATGCCATTTGCCGAGATGACCTACACCAACGACGGCAACCTTTAGTAATTGAGACATAGTGACAGCAACAAATTCAAACGGCGCAGTATATATGCATAAAAACCCAATTGCTAAGCTTGTAGCGGGTGTTGACGAAGCAGGACGCGGACCGCTGGCGGGCTCGGTGGTCGCCGCCGCGGTGATTCTCGATCCATCCCGCCCGATCGCCGGATTGACCGATTCGAAAAAATTGTCAGCGCCGCGCCGTGCCGCGCTGGAACTGGAGATCAAGCGCAGTGCCAGTGCCTGGGCGATTGCCGAGGCAAGTCAGGCCGAGGTCGATGACATCAATATCCTGCAGGCCTCGCTGCTGGCGATGAAACGTGCCGTGCTCGCGCTAAACCTCAAGCCCGACCAGGTGCTCGTCGATGGTAACCGCTTACCGGGGCTCGACGGTTATGCCATGCTTGCCATCGTCAAGGGCGATTTATCCGAGCCCTGTATCTCGGCCGCTTCGATACTGGCCAAGGAATTTCGGGATCGGCAGATGCTGGAACTCGATCTGCTTTACCCGGAATACGGATTTGCCCAGCACAAGGGTTACCCGACCGCGCTGCATCGCGAGCGCTTGCTGCAGCACGGTATCTCGCCAGTGCATCGGCTCAGTTTCGGGCCGGTGCGCGACCTGTTAATTATGGGCTCCACTAAATGAAGACTGTTAAACAGTTGATCTGCCAATGAGCAATCGCTTCGTTCACCTGCATTTGCACAGCGAATACTCGCTGCAGGACAGCACCATCCGGCTGAAGCCATTGATAGAGCAGGTACGCGAACGAGATATGGGCGCAGTGGCGCTTACCGACCTGAATAACATGTTCGCCGTGGTCAAGCATTTCAAGGCGGCAACCGCCATGGGTGTAAAACCGATATTTGGCGCCGACCTGTGGATACGTCATCCCGAGCGCAAGGATCAACTCAGTCGACTGGTGTTGCTGTGCCAGAACGACGTGGGTTACCTGAATCTCAAGAAGCTGATTTCGCGAGCCTATCTCGAAGGGCAGGGCGCGGATCGGACGACGCTGCATATCGAATGGTTGCGCCAGGCCAGCGATGGCCTGATCGCGCTATCGGCCTGCCTGGATGGCGATATCGGTCTCGCCTTGCGCGCACAGAACAGCGAGCTTGCCGAATCCTGCCTGCAGCAATGGCTGGAAATTTTCGGCAATCGTTTTTTCCTGGAATTACAGCGCACCGGGCGACCCCGCGAGGAAGCCTATATCGCACAGGCGATCAACTGGTCGGAAACCCTGCAAGTTCCCGTGGTTGCCACTAACGATGTGCGCTTCATGAACGCCGAGGACTTTGATGCACACGAGGTCAGGGTCTGCATCTGCACGGGCTTCACGCTCGAAGACCAACGCAGGCCCCGGCTCTATTCGCCGCAGCAGTATCTGCGTTCGGCGGACGAAATGGTCGAGCTGTTCGCCGATATACCGGAAGCAATCGCCAATTCAGTCGCCATCGCCAATGCCTGCAACCTGCGTCTTGAGCTGGGACAGGCTTGCCTGCCTGAATATCCGATACCCGAGGGGCACAGCACCAACAGTTACCTGCGGCATGTTTCTGAACAGGGGCTCGAACGCCGCCTCGACTTTTTGCGCGAGCAATTACCCGAAGGGGCCAGCTTCGATCGCGAGCCCTACGATGAGCGCCTCAAGATCGAGCTCGACGTTATTATCGAAATGGGTTTTCCGGGCTACTTCCTGATCGTCATGGACTTCATCGCCTGGGCCAAGCGACAGTCGATCCCGGTGGGTCCGGGCCGTGGTTCCGGTGCCGGTTCGCTGGTCGCCTACGCACTCGATATTACCGACCTCGACCCGCTTGCCTACGAATTGCTGTTCGAGCGCTTTCTCAATCCAGAACGGGTATCGATGCCTGACTTTGATATCGATTTCTGTATGGATAGACGCGATGAGGTCATCGATTACGTGGCCGACCACTACGGCCGCAACCAGGTGTCGCAAATCATCACTTACGGCAGCATGGCGGCCAAGGCGGTCATCCGCGATGTCGGTAGAGTCATGTCGCATCCCTACGGATTCGTCGATCGTATCGCCAAACTGGTGCCTTTCGAGGTTGGTATAACCCTGGACAAGGCATTACAGCAGGAAGAAGCGCTGCTCGAGCTCTATCAGCAGGAAGAAGATGTCACCATGCTGATCGACATGGCGCGCTCGCTGGAGGGCTTGACGCGCAATGTCGGCAAACACGCCGGTGGTGTGGTCATTTCACCCAGCGATCTCACCGATTTTACCCCGCTGTATTGTGAGCAGGGCGGCGGCGGGCTGGTGTCGCAATACGACAAGGACGATGTCGAGGCGGTCGGCCTGGTCAAGTTCGACTTCCTCGGGCTGCGTACGCTGACCATCATTGACTGGGCGGTGCGCGCGATCAATGCACGAGGCGATGGCGACAAACTCGAGATCGAGCGTATTCCATTAATTGATGCCGAGACCTTCAAACTGCTGCAGGCCTACCAGACGACAGCGGTGTTCCAGCTCGAATCGCGCGGCATGAAGGATTTGATCCGGCGCCTGCGACCGGATAGTTTCGAAGACATTATCGCGCTGGTGGCCCTGTTTCGCCCGGGGCCGCTGCAATCCGGCATGGTCGACGATTTTATCGATCGCAAGCATGGCCGGTCACGCGTCGAGTATCCCCATCCTGCGCTCGAAGCCATTCTCAAACCCACCTATGGCGTCATCCTCTACCAGGAGCAGGTCATGCAGATTGCCCAGGTGCTGGCCGGTTACAGCCTCGGCGAAGCAGACCTGTTGCGCCGTGCAATGGGCAAGAAAAAGCCGGAGGAAATGGAAAAGCAGCGTATCGTCTTTACCGAGGGAGCCGTTGCCAACGAGGTCAAGCCTGCTACCGCGACTTATATTTTCGACCTGATGGAAAAATTCGCCGGCTACGGATTCAACAAGTCGCATTCGGCAGCCTACGCGCTGGTTTCTTACCAGACAGCCTGGCTGAAGGCACATTACCCGGCCGAATTCATGGCGGCAGTCATGTCTGCGGACATGGACAACACCGACAAGATCGTCACCCTGATCGACGAATGCCGCAACATGAAGCTCGACATTCGCCCGCCGGACATCAATCGCTCCAACTACCAGTTCACGGCCGGCGACGAAGGGGAGGTGTATTACGGCCTGGGTGCGATCAAGGGCGTCGGTAAAGCCGTCATCGAGAGCATTATCGAAACCCGTGCACGGGGGCCCTATACTTCGCTCGATGATTTCTGCAAGCGGATCGATTCGGCGAGGGCCAGCCGCAGGTTGATGGAAGCCCTGATCAAGGGTGGTGCGATGGATTGCTTCAGTGATAACCGCGCGGCACTGATGGCGCATTTGCCCTATGCATTGCAGGCCGCCGATCAGCTGCAGAGAAACCTGGATGCGGGCATCAACGATATGTTTGACTGCCTGGAGCCGGAGCAAGAGGTCGAGCGCGCATTGCCCGAATGCCAGTACTGGGACGAGAAGCAACGCCTGACCCTGGAAAAAGAAGCCCTCGGCTTGTTTCTGACCGGGCACCCGCTTGCCATGGTCGAAGCCGAGATCGGTCAGTTCGCACCGACGCGGCTGGCGCAGTGGCTGGAGAAACTGGATAGCGGTGCCAATGGTGGTGGTAGCGGCGAGCGCTTTCGCCACAAGGAACAGGAGGCCAGGGTTTGCGGACTGGTCGTCGATATTCGCATGCGCAACAGCTTTCGTGGACGCGAGGCTTTCGTCACGCTCGATGATCGCAGTGGTCGCGTCGACGTGCGCGTGTTGCCGGATTTGCTGGCGCAAATCGAGCCCATCTTACAAAAAGATCTGGTCTGGGTAGTCGATGGCGGCATCGCCTACGATGATTTCAATAACGGTATCAAGCTGCGCGCCGACAAGGTGCAACTGCTGGATGATTTCCGTGTCGGCCATGCGCGGGCCCTGCACATCCGTCTCAATGGACATGGCGAGCAGCACCTCCAGGAAATGATCGAGGTGCTCCAGGACTATCGTGCCAGCGATGCCATGCCCGTGGTTTTTCACCTGCGCCGTGAAGACTATAATTACCAGTTACGCACCCGGGGCCGCTGGTCTCTGAAACCGGATGAGCAGTGTTTGCTGTCGTTACAGCGCTGCCTGGGCAATGCAGAGTTCTATTTCGAATACCGCTAATCTGTCTGCTGCAGTCGCCGATATACCCACTTTGACGTCGCGTACGCCCGCCGGCAGGCTAAACGCAGTCCCTATTGCGCCGGCGCTGACTTCTTCCCCAATGTGCCAAAGGCACATTTGTAATGAGCATCTCGACGCCCTCGCTACGGAAGGTGGTGAGAAAAGCCACTAAACCAGAACATAATCCACGAAAAAAGTGGATTACCGAAGTGGTCCAATCATTGCCGTGATCCAGGGCGAGGAAGGCGACCATTTAATAGCTGAATTTTTCAACAGAATCTACCGTTCGCTGCCTCCTGTAATGAACTTTTCAGCGTCTGTTTTCACCGGGTAACCCTGCTGCATCAATTGTCTGGCCCAGTGATGAGCACCGGCACAGGCCTCCATGCCGATCTCGGTTCCGGGTTCAACCGTATCGCATAAAACCGCTAACCATTTTCCTCTGGTCAACCGCCGCTTCCAGAGCGCTTTCCCTTTGCGATCCACACCGTGTAATGGAAAAACATTTTTTGCCAAATCAACACCAACTCGATTAATCTTCATAGCGGACTCCTCTTTATCGTTAACTGAAATGTCACAATCTCAGTTTGGCACATCGATGCCGATAGGTGAG
>JAJDOF010000101.1 GCA_022340305.1 Gammaproteobacteria bacterium | reverse complement strand
AACAGACAGAATCAGTCCGTTCAGCGAAATCATGATATTGGCCTTGGTGGCGGCCAGCGCCGTCAGGTCCAACTGGGCGCGATAAGCGGTGCGGAAGATCGTCTCGATACCCCTGGAGCTGCCGAGAATTTTCTTCTTCTTCTTCTTTTTCTTCTTCTTATCCTGTGCAAGATCCTTGAATTCGACCTTCGCCGCCATCGCCTGATCCGGATTGGCGTGGAGGTCGTTGCTCCTGCGTGGCGGGAACAAGACAGTCGCTCCCGACTTGGGTTCTGGTTCGGGAGAAAGCAGATATTGGTTGATGGGTTCCTGCCTGGTCATAAGTTTGTACTCCATTTTCTCAAGGCCTGCCTGTGGCTGACCGGCGGCATCCTGTCGACGAAAATATCTGTGGACCGCGTATAATACGTCCAAACTATGCCAGAAACATGCCCCTAATATAACGGCCGAAGGTCCAGCGAACTTATCAGGAAAAGGTCTTATGCGGTTTCAGACCTTGGTCTGATAGTGACAGTGATCGGTCCTGGACTATCTCGACACCAATAATCCTGCTCATGTGCTGTGAGTGTCCAATAATGATGATTTCAGTTCCAGGTTCGGCGGTGCTGAGCTGAAGACGGAATCCCGGAACTTCGGGCAAAAACGATGGCAGCCTGTTACCCACCGACAGTGGACTGGCAGTAATGGCCGAGCATTGCGGTCAACGGCGCTGTATCTCCCTGCAAGCAGCCAGGTAACGCTGCGCTCGCCCGGCAACCATCCAGCAAACCGATCTTGCTGCGGGGGGGTGGAGTCGCCAGGTAGGTCGACGTTTTCCCGCGCCTGTGCCTGGCAAACTGCGAGACGTCCAGCGATATCGCTATCGCACCGCTCGAGCTTGTGACGAAAATCTTCGATAACCGTGAGGCACCCCCCTGCGTTGTTCTCAAGATGGCGCGGACATATCTCGATTCCTGCCCTCACCATCGGATGATCCTGTCCTGTTACCTGGGCCAGGTGGCGTTGCGACGAAGGACCGTGTGCCTTGAAAGCTAACAATGGCGGGTGTTTCCCGGGGGGTTCCGTGACTGCGAATTCAACACCGCCAACCGGCGGCAGAACGAAAAATAATTAGCGATGTGCCTGCCTTGAGCTATAACTAATCTATATCAAAGTAACGGGATGATCTTCAAAACGCGCCATGACTATTGAGAGTAATTTGAGATAAATATCTTATAGCCATGTTTTTAAAGGAATTAATTGCGAATATTTGTAGCTAGCCGAATCCTCCCGGGCAACGGGAGATGCCTGAGCTGGAGACATTAGCCTTCATATCGCGATTCCTAAGCCCAGCCGAGAGGAGGGAATATCATGGAAAAACGCCCCTACAGCAAAAGCCTTCGCGGAAAAATTACCAACCGTACTCTAATTATCGGTATTTTGCCGGTGCTTCTGGTCGGTGTTTTCTCCTGGTTTAGCCTCAACCAGTTGACCTCGGAGGCTAATACGCAACTCGATAAAAGTCGCGCCGAACTGCTGGATTCGGTAGTCGGAAGAAATCTGAGCACGACATCGGCACACATCGTAGAGCAGCTCGACATTTTCATGATGGAGCGCATCTCGGATGTCGTCGTCTGGGCTACATCGCCAATCATCCTCCAGGCAGCCAGGCTGGCGGCTACTTCGCATCAACGTGCGGGGCTGGTGGACCTGTCGATCGAAGAAATCGAATCCCGCTTCAAGACCAAAAAGAGCCTCGACCTGGTGCCGGCGGCAGATCACTACCTGAGCCAGCAGATTCGCAGATCGAATCACTTCGGTGAAGTCTTTTTCACCGACAAGTACGGCTTCAATGCCGCCTTCACCAACCCGACCTCCGATTTCGTGCAGCGTGACGAGAACTGGTGGAAGACCGCCTGGGAAAACGGTATCAGCGTGGGCGAAGTCGAGTATGACGACTCCGCCAGCATCTGGTCGGTCGATATTTCGGTGCGCATCGACGACCCGACATCGGGTCGAAGCCTGGGCGTAATGAAAGCGGTGCTCGGCGTGAGCCTGATCCAGGAAGTCGCCGATAACGGAGCACTCGACATTCCCGGCGGCATGGTGACCGTGATCAGTAGCGGCGGTCAATTGCTTGCCGAAACCGGTTCCGGGCACGACAAGAAGCGCATCATGGTGGAATCGGTCAACCTCAGGAAGAATCCCGACCCCGCTATGCGCGAAGTGTTTTCCGCGCAAAGCCGCGGTTACGTGCTCGGCAGCGGCCAGGTGCTCGGTTACGCCAGGTCGGCTGGACCCGAACGGTACCGCTCCATCGTTTCCCGTTTCCCTGGATTCAACTGGACTGTGCTGGTACAGCAGCCAACCTCGATCGCGCTCGCGCCCATCGAGGGTCTGTCATTGGTGCAGGCTGGCTTGCAGAACTCCAGGCAGCAAATGCTGATCCTGCTCGGCATCGTGATTTTCCTGGTGTTTGCGCTCGCGATCGTTACTGCCGGTATGTTGTCAGACGCGATTACCAGGCCCCTGCTCAATTTGCGCGAACTCGCGGACGCGGTCAGCAAGGGCGACGTCTCGCGTTCGATTTCGGTGAAGTCGAATGACGAATTTGAGGACGTTGCCCAGGCTTTTGAGCGCATGCGCACCAGTGTGTCGATCCTGATGAAACGCCTGACGGACATGAAGGGAAAAATCAGGGCCGCATGACGCCGACAGTGGCAATGTTCAAGCAATAGATCGCACAATCCGTTTAGGGATTGTGCGCGCCAGGATAATCACCTCGGGTGCCCTACATGGCAGAGTCGCAATTTGTCGATAAAGCAATATTATTCGCGCAGCTGGTCGAAATCGTCGAAAACCAGGAAACCGGTTTCCTGACGATACTCACCAACACCAAGCGTTCGGTATTATTGCGTTTTTCACAGGGCAAGCTGACGCGCCTGCATTCCCGCTCGAATCAGGCGAGTGACGCGATCCACATACTCATCGAGTGTACCCAGGTCAAGTACACCTACGCCTCCGCCCCCGAGGACGACGAGGCCGAGGTGATGCCGGCTTCGAGTTTCCTGCAGCTCATCGATCCGCGCCACAGCGATGTCATCCCCTTTGATGCCGGGCTGCGCGCTTCCAGGGCGAAACAGGCAATTGCCGATCCGGTCAAGCTCCAGCTGGTTGAAATAGCGACCGAATATGTCGGCGTTGTCGGAGAGATGATTGTCGATGAAGCCTTTGAAGTGAAAGGTGAAATCGGCGAGATTATCGAATACATCTGCGCTGCGATTCCGGATGAAAACCAGGCACAGGCTTTTCGCGAGGCCGCATTCGAGCATTTTACCAGCTTTAAGCTCTAGCCCTCGGCAGGCGCCGATCAGCTTTAGCCTCGAGCGCGCAGTTCAATAAAAAGATCGATCAAACGGATGCGGGGTGATGGCTGATTTGCACCGCGATATGGCTTGCGCCGCGGCAAAGCCATGAACCCCGGGCAGGATCCTGTACGACACCTAAATGTGCTGGCGGAATGCTCATGGTGCTGATGTCGGGACCACTCAGGCTGAGCCCGCCGTCAACGGCATAGACCAGCAGGATGTCGCCATCCACGTCGAGCGTCGATTCTGCAGGATGAATTGCGCTGCTTACCCGCGCACTGCAGTGCCGGCGTCGCGCCATGATATTGAAATCTTTCACCGGACCATCGTGCAGGATCGCGCGGGTTTGCTCATCGCCGCTGAATCGAGCCAGCTGTAACGGTTTTTCCAGTCGGTGACTGACCCCATCGCAATCGAGCGTCAAGCCGTTGCCTTCGAGTAGTAACAGGGTCCGGTCGTAACCACTGAAATTTGAAAATTCCCCGTCAGTGGCTACCTCGGCCATGCTCAGGCGCCACGCAAATCCATCGCCATCCGGCAGATCCTGTTTCAGCAGTTCGATGGTAGTACCGAGCCCGTTGCGCCAGGGCATGGCGCGATAACTCGTCGGTTCGATCAGGTTCGCTACGGACACAGAATGGCTCGTGATGGCTGACTAACGGCTGGCGAAGACATCAATACTACGCGAACTCGGAAATTGCAGCTAGCCGCTCTCGAGTTGCTGCAGGGTTGCTTGCGAGGCTTCCAGCGCGCCCTCGACAAAGCCACCGAACTGGCTTGCCATCTCGGTGGATGCAAACAACAGGCCACGTTGCGCGAGTGCGGCTATGGCTGGTGAAACGCCGTATTGCGGATGGTGGCCGTTTGCGTTGTCGGCAGGCGTTGCCGTATCGATGTCCTCGGCCCAGTCTTTGACGATGACGTCGAGCGGGTTTGCGCCGGGCGGGCCGAACATCCGTTCCAGCTGCTTTAGTGCATCCTCGACCAGGCGTGACGATTCGCGTGCCGGCGAGCCCACGGGCAGGCCGACGAAACCGAACAATGCCCCCGGACCGGGCTCGGCCGGCGATGCGTCGTGAATCTCCATCAACGGCCCGAGGCGACTGATGCCGTCGCCCGACAGCCCCATGTCGCGCCAGAAGGGCCGCTGGTAATGCACGAATAACTTGGCGTGACCGGCCATCCAGGTCGGCGTTGCGCGCAGATCCCGCATAACCGGCTGCGGCAGCGGCGGGTCGAAATCGATACGCTCGGCAACCAGGCGCGGAGGCATCGCCAACACGACCTGGTTGGCGTGCAATTGCAGCCTGCCAGCGGCGTGCTCGAGGTCGATCTGGTATCCCTGCGCCTGTTGACGTATACACACAACGCGGTGCGATAGCCACAGGTTTTCGGCAGGCAGCCGTGTCGCCAGTTCGCGGGTCAGCCGCGCCAGGCCGTCCCTGACGCGTAACGATCCTGCCATGGTCGAGTAGTCCAGATCGCGGCGCACTTGTCCCCGTTCGTCTTCGTAGACCAGTCGCCCGCTGCTGTATTGCTCGAATACCTTGATTCCGAGCTGGTCCAGCA
The DNA here is from genome assembly GCA_022340305.1 of Gammaproteobacteria bacterium. GTDB lineage: Bacteria > Pseudomonadota > Gammaproteobacteria. The sequence goes on along the minus strand of JAJDOF010000101.1, from coordinate 7,358 downwards.
GGGTGGCGATACGGGTTTGCCCGGGCCAGATCCAGGAAGGTCCCATATCGGCAACTGTCGTTTCCTGGTTGTCGCCGGCCGATTCGATGGAAAGAATGCGTCCGCCGACGCGATTGCGCGCCTCGGCCAGCAGGAAGGAGCCTCTTTTGTCGTGCAGCGCGCGGGCCAGGGAAAGCCCGGCGAGACCCGCGCCAGCGATAAAAACGTCGGTATGCATAAGCCCGCTATATTAACGGATGCCGCGTGTACCGGCGCGGTCAATCGCATTCATGGCGCCAGCGATCAATAACTGAGGCAGTTACGCCCGTTTTTCTTGGCACGGTAGAGCGCCTGGTCGGCGGCCTTGATCACGGCTTCGGGACGCTTCAGCACAGGATCGCGAGTAGCGTAACCGATGCTGATGGTCACCGACAGCGTTTGCTGACGTGGATTCCTGTTGCCTCGTTGCGCGCGCCCCAGCCGTCCGGATTTTCTCGCGGATTGCGACTGCTTGCTGCGTTGATCCCGGCGTACCACCATGCGGTAATTTTCGATCTCTGCACGCAGTGTTTCAAGCTGCTGCTGTGCCTGTTCAGGGGTTTTGCCGGGAAACACAATGGTGAATTCTTCGCCACCGTAGCGAAATGGTTTGCCGCCGCCACCGATACGCGCGATTTTGGCGGCGACCATCTGCAACACCTGGTCACCGATATCGTGACCGTGGATATCGTTGAACTTCTTGAAGCGGTCGATATCCAGCATCGCGATGCTATAGCGTCGTCCGAGGCTTAACAGTAACTGGTTGAGGGCGCGTCGCGACGGCAGTGCAGTCAATTCGTCTCGATAGGCCATGTCGTGCGAATCCATGACGATTGCCAGTGCCACAATCAGGGCGCAGCTACTGATCATGAGCGGCACCAGGAGCGCGTGAGGATAACCGCTGGCGATGCCGAGCAGGCCCAGCTGGCAGGCGAAGAAGGTTGCCTGTAGCGAACTGTTGCGGGTGATGGACAGTGTCATGTGTGCCAGATTGATCAACAGCGCGCCGAGCAAAATGCAGTCCGGCAGTTGTACATAAATGGCGATCGCCTCGGGCAGAGAGAACCATTCGCGGTTGATCATCGTCAACGGCAGGGCAGGCGCAAAGCTGGCCAGGCACCAGATTGCGATGGCTTGTGACAGTAATACAGCGATTCGCAACAGCCCGTGGATCGAAAACAGGCTGCGGTCCTTGAGCAGGCTGAAGACAAAACTATTCAATATCAGCGCGGCGAACAACAGGCTTTCGGTAGCCGGCAGGAGTTGGCCGCGCAGGTGAGTTTGGGTAATCCAGGCCAGTGTCAGAAACAACAGCAGGAAGCTCAAGCGACTGCGATTGAAGCGGATGCTGAGCAGCAGGGCGAGCGCCAATGTGGCGATGGGCATCGCGTCGATTAGCAACGTCTGCCACCCGGGCGATAGTGCGCTGACGGCGGGTATCACCGCCACAAGACCGGCGACCGGCAGGGCGATGGCTGGCAGCAGTCGGCTGAGGCGGCTTGCGATCAGGTGGTTCATTGCAAATCCCTGGACTGATTGGCGTTGACCGCGTGACGGGCGCAGTGATTGCCAGTTCATCAATTAATGTAATACTTTAAGTTGCAACTATTTATAGCTGAATTTAATGTTATTTCATCAATACGCTGAGTCTTTTGGAATTTGTCGCGGCGCGCGCCTGTCGGCGGGAAACAGACGCGATGAATGCTGCCGTCCTAAGCCTGTAGCGCGATATCTTGCGTTGCTTTTATCTGCAGGACGACGTCAAAGAAAGCTTTGACGAGATGTGAATCCTGGCGTTCCTTGAGGCAGTTGACATGCGCCGTGGTGTAAATTTCGACATCGCTGATCTCGACCATTTGAATCTGCGGATGCGGTATGAACTCGATATCGGAGACAACACTGATACCGATACCCCGGGCAACGGCCATCCACACCGCCTCCCGGCTGCCAATTTCCATGACGGTTACCACGGAAACCTGTGCGTCCTGCAAGGCGCGTTCAAACGCGAGCCGGGTGGTCGAGCCTTTTTCACGAAACACCATACGCTGACCCTCGAGTTCGCTGATGCTGACCTTCCTGCGCTTTGCGAAAGGATGCGATTTCGGCACAAACAGGCGCACCGGGTGGCGACTGTAGGGCATGGCATAGATGCGTGGATCATCCTCGACGTGTGCGAGCACCGCCACGTCGACCGAGTAGTCGAGTAACAGGTCGACCATCTTGCGCGAGTTGCCGACGGCGACCGAGAGTTTGATGTCCGGGAACATTTCACTGAACAGGCTGAGCATTTCGGTGGCGTGATAGGGGCCCACCGCGCCGACGTGCAGTTCGCCCACGTTATATCCACCGAAAGCGTTCAACAGGTCCCTGGCTTCGCCTTCAAGATCCATGATACGGCGCGTCAACTGGAACAGGGTCACACCGGCATCGGTCAACACGACGCCGCGTCCCCGGGGATGGAATAGCTCGACATCGAAATCACTTTGCAGCGATTTGACATGGCTGGTCAGCGTCGGTTGGCCGACATTCATCACTTTTGCTGCAGCGGTAAAACCACCGTGGGCAGCAACGCCATGAAACGCCCGGAGCTGTGTATAAAGCATATTTCCTGCCTCGATGAACTATTTATTTTATAAATGAATTTTATCGATAAATTGCATTTGTTCAATAGGTTGGAACATGTGATGATTCCGCCGCTTAATCAACAAAAACATTCAAATCAGTTTAAGCGCTCTTCGACCGCAGTCGAACATTGGCTTTCCGGTCAGAGTACTAAAGATAATAAACGGGACCTTGATCCCACACTGGAGGCTTCAAATGCAATTCAACACCAATCATGCGGGGACAAATTCGTCCCCATGGATCAATGGAATATTCTCAATTACGGCGGCAGTAACGCTGGCGCTGTTTCTGGGGTTCGCTGCTACGACGGCCCGCGCGGCAGAATGTGAAAATCCCGATTCGCTGACCTTTGCGATGATTCCGACGGAAGAATCGGTCGCCGAGCTGGAGCTGTATCAGCCGGTCACCAAACGTATGGAGAAATTGACCGGCAAGAAAATCGAATTCTTCATGCCGACCTCCTATGCCTCGGTCGTGGAAGGCTTGCTCAGCAAGTTCGTCGACGTCGCGGTTCTGGGTCCCTATACCTATGTCATCGCCAACGGCAAGGACGACTCCATCGAAGTGTTCGCCACCTACGCCAAGAAGCCAGGGTATCTGCAGGAAGAGGGCCCGGGTTATCGTGGTGTGCTGATATCGAAAAAAGGCAGCAAGTTCACCACCATCGAATCGCTCAAGGGTTCGACCCTGGGGCTCACCGATCCGGGCAGTACTTCCGGCAATCTGCTGCCACGGGTCGTGTTCTCCAAAGTGATCGGCATGGATCTGGATAACTACTTCGGCAAGGTCGCCTACACCGGCAGTCATGAATTGTCCTCGGTCGCCGTGGTCAAGGGCCAGGTTGATGCTGCGTTCGTCGCATCACACCGTTTCGATAACGTGGTAGCGAAGGGCGAAGCCTCGCTCGAGGGCGTCAATATCCTGTGGAAATCGGATCCGATCCCGCAGGACCCCTTCGTTTATCGCAATACCCTGTGTGACGATATCAAGGCGAACATCAGAGAAACATTTCTCGGTTTGAAAGATGATCCGGCCGCGCAAAAGTTCCTCAAAAATGTCAAGTCCAACACCTTTGTACCGATGAAGTCTTCCGACTACGACATCATCCGTGACCTCAAGAAGGCCAAGGACGATCGTAAGAAGAACTCGGGTTAAACTTTCCCTCGGGTGTTCGGTGACCGGGGCCAGCCAGGGTGCTGGCGGCCCACGGTCCTGTTTGTTCGCGATGCCAATGCGAAATACCGCTCCGCTCCAGTCTGACGAGGTAGGATCGTGGAAATTCTGAATGTAACCGGCCTGCATGCAAGCTATAGCTCAAGCGGCCCGGAGATATTGAAGGGCATTGATTTTGCCGTCGAGGACGATGATTTTTTTGCGATCATCGGGCCGAGCGGTGCGGGTAAATCGACACTGATCCGCTGCATCAACCGCCTGGTCGAACCCAGCAAGGGCACGATCCTGTTCGATGGCCGCGAGGTCACCAGGCTACCTCGCCGCGAACTGCGGCGTCTGCGGCGCGACATCGGCGTCATCTTCCAGGAATTCAACCTGATCGATCGCATGAGCGTGATGGACAACGTGCTCTCCGGCCGACTGGGTTACATCGGAAATTTTCGTACCTTGTTTCGCGCCTTCCCGCGGTCAGACATCGACCAGGGCCTGAGGTTGCTCGACCGGGTCGGCTTGATCGACCATGTCGACAAGCGTGCCGACGAGCTTTCCGGTGGCCAGCGTCAGCGTGTCGGGATCGCGCGCGCCCTCATGCAAAACCCGAAGATGCTGTTGCTGGACGAACCCACTTCCGCTCTCGATCCGAAAATTTCGCGTGAAATCATGGGCCTGGTCAAGCAGATGGCGACCGAACTGAATGTGCCCTGCCTGTGCAACATCCACGACGTGCAACTGGCGACCGAATTCTGCAACAAGATTATCGGTCTGCAGGACGGCTACATGATGTTCAATGGCCCGACCGAGGAAATGGACGAGGCCAAACTCAACGAAATTTACGCCATGGAAGTGCTGTGATGGCAGCGGCATGAACGACGAGGCAACAGCGATACGGATGACATCCGACATCATCCTCGAACGGCGCCGCAAGTCGCGCAATGTGCGCCTGTGCGTCTACCTGGCGCTGACCTTGCTGGTCGCCTGGAGCGTGCAGGTCACCATCATCGATGACACTGACTGGGAACGCATGGGAAGCCTGGCGAATGTTCTCGAGGGCGCCAACCGTTTTATCGGCATCGACTTCTCGCTGTTCAAGGACCTGGTCGAACCCACGATTGAAACCTTCATGATCGCCTGCCTGGGAACTTTACTCGGCGTCATTATCTGTATCCCGGCCGCCTGGTTCGGGGCGATGAACATCACCCCGTTCAAGCCCATCACTTATCCGCTGGCGCGCATGATGATGACCATCAGCCGCTCGATCCACGAAATTGTCTGGGCGCTGTTTTTCGTCGCCGTGGTCGGCCTCGGTGCGCTGCCGGGAATATTCGCCATCGCGGTGCGTTCGGTCGGCTTCATCGCCAAGATGTCCGCCGAGGCCATCGAAGACATCGATCCTGGCCCGGTCGAGGCGATACGCTCGGTGGGCGGCAATAACCTGCAGGTTTTGATCTATGCGATATTGCCACAGATACTGCCGCAGGTGCTCGGGGTGATCATATTTGAGTGGGAGATCAACATCCGCCGTTCGGCCATCCTGGGCCTGGTCGGTGCCGGCGGGCTGGGCCTGGTGTTCTTCCGCCAGATGAACACCTTTAATTACCATGGCGTGATGACAGTCATCATCGCCATCCTGGGTCTGATATTGCTCGGTGAGGCTTTTTCTCACTGGGTCAGACGCAAGATCATATAGGGAGGCGGACGCGCGATGTCGAACCAGCCCTCCAGAATTGCCGGCGATGTTCCAATCAGGTGGAGCCGTTACAAGTTTCCCGATACCTTTCTGCGCTACGGCGCCTGGCTTTGCGTGTTTGTTTTCCTGGTCTACTGCGTCGAGTATCTGAACATTCCGCTCGATCGCCTGCTGGGTGTGTTCGGGCGCATGGGCGATATTGTCGCCAACCGATACTATCCGCCCGACATGGAATACATCATGGATCGCGAGTATCTCGACTACGTGGTCGAGACGATTCAGATGGCCTACCTCGGAGCCCTGTTCGGCATTGGACTGACGTTGCCGCTGGGCTGGTTCGCTGCCTACAATATGACCCCCTCGCGGCGCTTCATCTACCCGCTGGCGCGCCTGATTACGATGAGTTGCCGGGCGGTCCACGAAATGATCTGGGCGATTCTGTTTGTCAGCATCCTCGGTTACGGCATGCTCGCCGGCGTGCTGGCGCTAACCCTGTTCTGCACCGGGTTTGCCGGCAAGTTGCTGGCCGAGGAAATCGAGGCGATCGACATGGGGCCGGTGGAAGCCATGCGCTCCACCGGTGCGAATTTGTTTCAGACGATGATATTCGGCGTCTTCCCGCAGATTCGCGTGGCCTTTACCGGAATTGCGATTTACACCTGGGATGTGGCATTTCGCGCCGCCACGGTGGTCGGCTTCTTCGGCGCCGGCGGCATGGGCTGGTACCTGAAGCGCAATGTCCTGCAAATTGAAACCGAGAGAGTTGCGGCTATCCTGATCTCGATACTGATCCTGGTAATGATTTCCGAAACCGTATCCGCCTGGGCCCGTGGCAAAGCGATGAAGATGCAATAATGGTAAAAGCGAAACAAAAAACCGGGCGCGCGGTAGTCTACGACGCCCCCAACGAACCCTTCCGGATCGCAATGTATCCGGTGCGCGACGTCAACGCCGGTGAGGTGTTGGTGCGGATTACCATGGCGACGATCTGTCGCTCCGATATTCACTCCTACCATGGTCATCGACCCAATCCCTGCCCGGGTATCCTGGGGCATGAAATTATCGGTGTTGTCGAACAGCTCGGTGCCGGCATCAAAAATGACATGCGCGGCGATCTGCTGGAAGTCGGTGATCGCGTCACCTGGACCGAGTATTTCCACCACGGCGCATCGTATCATCGCGATATTCAGGATTTGCCGCAAAAGTCTTCGGGCCTGCGCAAATACGGCCACGACCTGGTTGCCGAGGACCCGCATTTTCTCGGTGGTTTTGCCGATTATTGCTACATCATGCCGGGCACCGGCATTCTCAAATTGCCCGATGATCTTAGCGACGAAGAAGCGACTCCCCTGAACTGTGGTGTCGCCACCATGATCGCCATGGTCGAAGCGGCGAGTGTCGACATGGGTGACTGTGTGGTGGTGCAGGGGCTGGGCTTGCTCGGCCTCTACGGTTGCGCCATCGCAAAAGCACGTGGTGCACGCAAAGTCATCGGTCTCGACGCGGTCGCCGCACGTCTCGAGCTGGCAAAGTCATTCGGCGCCGATGAAACCATCGACGTTGCGTCCCTGTCCGAGGATGAGCTGGTGCGCAAAGTCCGTAGCCTCTGTCCCCCCGATGGTGCCAACGTGGTCATGGAAGTCTGCGGGCTCGCCGCGGTGGTGCCGACCGGGATCCACATGCTGGCAGTCGGTGGGCGCTATGTCATTGGTGGCCTGGTGAATCCGAATGATCAGTTCACCGTCGATGGTAACGAAATACTGCGTAAATTGATCACGCTGCGCGGCGTGCACAATTATCATCCGCGTCACCTGATCCAGGCACTGGATTTCGTCATGGCCAACCGCAACCGCTTTCC
>JAJDOF010000066.1 GCA_022340305.1 Gammaproteobacteria bacterium | reverse complement strand
CGAGGCGATACACCAGGTAGTTGTTGCTAATCCGCTGCGCCACCGCCGAACGCCCGGCAACCAGCGGGTCGGAGGTCTGCTCCGAGCCGAGGTCCAGGATCGTTCTGAGCGCCGTATTCGATTCGACACCCGCGCCCGCATCGAGTTCGCCGGTGCGACATTGAAAATCCGCCCCGCTGTCACCGCCACTGCGATAGCGAACGTGGTAAAGATCCCCCGTCGGGTCGATGGTGACGCGACCCCGGGCAGTATTTAACAGCCCGCGAAATCCGCGCGGGGAAATATCGACACGGCCGCTGGCGCTGGTATCGTCGAGACCATAAACCTTGTAGGTCTTGAGTTCGGGAAATTTGGCCGCGAGCGCAGGCGCCATCACGGGAGATTCGATGATACTGAAACGTGCCTGGCTGCCATCGGGTAGCGGCAGTGAAATAATTTGACTGGGGTCGCCGCTGATTTCTTGCGGGGCGTCCCTGAGCAGGCGGCGTAGCGCCGGAGAATCGTTCGAGAAGTAAGCCTCGGCCCGGCTATGCGCCGCGGCCCGATTAATGGCTGGGGTCCCCTGTATGACCGCGGGCGGGTTTACACTTCGCCACAGCGAAGTCGAGTCCGAGTCCGGGGCCTGACCACAACTCACCGTGAAAGCGAGTATGCCAATAATGAGGGCAAGTCTTTGCAACACCTTTATCACCATTCCTCTGCCAGGTACCCCCCGAGAAAAAAAACCTCGGCTTGCACCGAGGTTTTTTTCATCAAAAGCCTTCTTTACTTCAGACTCAACAGTTTTAGTCTTAAAAGGCCCAACAATCCGGTCACAGACCCAAAACTTGATTTGTACAGCGCCATGACCGAAAGTTCTGGCACAGTAAATCCTATTTAATATAGTCGAAATTTCAGGCGGCCGAACTACTCAGCACTTTCTGCTTGCGGACAAAACCGAGTCCGGCAAGCGCGATGCCAAACAGCGCGAACGCACCAGGTACAGGTACTTCTCCAATACCACCCGCTGCGGTAAACTGCAGACCGGAAATATCAACAAATCCAGCACCTTGGGTGTTGTCTCTGGAATCAATGCTCAGGCCGAACAAGCTGCCTGCACTGACTACGAGCGACTCAACACCTGAACCGGCTGCCAACGCAAGTGTACGAGTGACATCACCAGCACCTTCATTGATCCAGATGAAGAAATCGAAATTGGCAAGGTCATTCGAACCATAAACCCAACTGAAATCCAGGGTGCCATCGACGGTAGCTGTTGAGTACATTGCAGTCTCGGAATAGATACCGCTGCCGTTATTACTGCCCTGAATTTCAAGCTCGTTGTTGAACGCGTCAGTGCCGGTCAAGATCATTCCACCTGGATCCAGGGTTGTGCTCTCCCCGGGTGCAGCAAAATATTGGAAAGAACTAGTCCAGGTGACACCACCTAAATCGAAACTAGTACCCGTTGTGTCTATAATCGCTGCCTGGGTCTGGCTAGCCACCCCCAGCAGAATAATAAACATTACTTTCTTCAAACTTGTTTTCATTGTTTACGCCTCGTTTGTATTAAAAAAAATCACTATGCCTAATGGTTCTCTAACTAACGGATTCAAAGCGACCACATCGCCGCCTCGGTCCGATTCTTAACATTCAATTTAGACAGAATTGAACTCACATGAAATTTAACAGTAGGTGCACTGATAAATAGATCCTTTGCTATCTCGTTATTGCTCTTACCCTGAGCAACCAGATCCAGTACCTGTCGTTCCCGGTTGCTGAGATTTACTTTCGGCCTGGATTCCTTCTCCTGCAGATCGTGCAACAATGAACCCATTGCGCAGGCAGATAATTCCACACCGCCCTCGTACACCGCATGAATCGCACGCGCCATTTCGCTAGCGCTGGTATGGTGCTTGCAATGAAAGCCCTTGACGCCCAGTTCGGCGATTGCACTGATCCGGTTACGGTGGCTACAATCGTTCAATGCGATTACTTTTGCGTTGACCTGGGTCTCACGAAGCCGATTTAATAATTCACTGAATTCCATTTCTTTTTCGATGCCGTTGAGGATAATATCCAGTTCCATACCGGTTCCGCGCTCGAGCATTTCCGCCTGGGAGGATGCTTCGAGTACAATTTCTATTGCGGGGTCGGCACTTAGGAAATTCTTGATCCCAAATCTTGTGACCGGGCTGGCATCACAGGTGGCGACTCGAATGGAATTAAACATTAAAAACTCCTGCTAATTATCGAAAGCAATTGATAGGTCTCTTATTTGAGAATTGAACCAATTGCTTTCTTGTTGGACGGAATATTAGAGCTTGTAATGAATCGGCACATCACCCAAACGAGGTAAATTGTTGAATTTATTTACTGTTCTGTACCTTGGTAGGGGGCAGGCCTGTACCTTGGGGTAATAGACAAGCGTTTCGAGGACACCCGCTATCGATAGCAGCTGGACACCTGGATGGATCCTTTTATACCGGGGACCTGTCATGACAAAACCAGGCCAGGGCGATAAAACCACGCCTCGAAATTTACTTGATCAGCGTCCCTGCATCGAATCAGGAGTCGTGGAGCCGGCCCCAGGAATAACCTGCGTGTCCTCCTTCTGCAGGTGATCCAGGAACATCGTTACCGCATGAGATGACGGCCTGAACGCCTCATAATTCGGCAAACTAAATCGTTGTTACTCCCATGTCGGCTATCAGGCCGCGCTGTCTGGCGCCTTACTTTGCATTCGGACTGGCTCGCAGCCTATAGCCCTGTAATTCCCGGGAACGCGTCAGCGTGAGCGATATCGACTGCCCTGCTCCTGGCTTCGCTAGCGCTTGCGCCATGACTTCATTACCCGCTAGTAGTTAGCCAGGATTTCACCTTCTTCGATTTCGCGAACTGCCGTATCGATCTGACTCCCGGATGCGCGCGCAAGCCGAAATTGTCCATTGACCTGCCGCAGTTGCTTGTTCACATAAGGACCGCAGATCGAACGGTCACCAACATCTCTGACCCTCTTTATCATGCTCAACCCGGTGTAAAATCGGGACAGGACATCGCGATTCGACTCAATCCAATTCTCGAACGAAATGTCCAGGATCACCCTGGTGAGCTACTCAGAGGAAAATAGCCTCGTTGCTTCGGTATAAAAATTCACCGCCCTGTCAAGATAAAACGAAATGGTGCTCCAGGGACATGCTGACATCGGAATGGAATTCGCCAGTATGGCGGCAATAGATGATCTGTGGCTTGCCTTATTGTCTTGACTACGATACTTCAATATCGTCGTGTGCCAGCGGAGAGCTGGATACACCATGTGATTTGAAGGGGTCCATCGGCCTACATTCCGCGAGATGGTTGTTGGTTGGGGGTTGGTGTCGATTGTTCCCAGTTTAAAAAAGTGACGGGCCCCCTCTCGTTTCCGAGAGAGGGCCCGCCTCAAATCCCCTTTAACCGCTTACTGTACGGTAAAGGTGGTGGTCAGCGAAGTGCCTGCTGCGGACCGACCATTAAGCGGAGTGGACGTCAGGGTATAGGTACCCGGAGCCAACTCTCTTGCTACCAGGCCAATGCCACGAAGATCGGCATCGAGGTAGAACCGAGGACTGAAGTCGGCATTGCCGCGAATGGTAACACCCGGAATATCCATGCCTACCGCAGTAGTCGCTGCATCGGCGACCGCTTCGATTATCACCTGTACTCCGGCGACGTTCAGGGTATCGCCATTGTTGATGGTACCGATAAGGGTTCCGTCAGCACTCAGCAGCGCATGACTGGTGACCTGACCTGCACCCGTACCCGCAGCAACTACGCCGACGGTTCCGTCACCGGTGGCATCGATCACAGTCGGCGCTACCAATGCAGCGGTTGGGTCGAGCACCAGGGAACGCGCGGCCAGACTCGGTACTGGAACGCTGCCATCACCCTTTTGTCCGGCACAGGCATCCTTGTACAGGATATCGGCAGGGAAGTTCACCGGTACGCCAAGGATCTGCTGGTTGGCTGAGCCGTTACGGCCGCCATTCGCTGCAATCAGGCTTTCGATAACGGCGAGTCCACTCAAGCCCGAAGTCGGGAATGGGTCGAGGCCCAGGCTGTACATCGGTGCGCTGGCCAGTGAATCAGAACCACCTTCCGGCCCAAGACGACGGTCACGGTTCCAGTTGATTCCCTCGAACATGAAGGGAGTATCAAAACCCGCGAGATCAACCTCGTTCCATTCAGGATGGCCGATGCCGTTGGGCGACAGGTACTGGCCCCACTGTGCGGGATTACCGCTGACGTCGGTTGCCATGGTGCTTGGATCGGGGCCCGTGCCCGCTTCGAAATTAGCAACCGCTGTGGTCCACTTGGACGACTTGTAGATGATGTCGCGACCGATGGGCGCCATAACGCGGATCGCGTTATCGGCGTCAGAAAGTCCAGTTACCAGTAATCCAGCCGGATCTCCTGCCTGGCGAACTACCGCGACCGGATTTCTTTCCGGCTTGCTTTCACCGATCAGGAAGTCCCAGTCGTAGTTTTGCTTGACCACCTGGCCACCGTTTGCGGCAATTCCCTGGCCACCACAACTACCAGCACCACCGATGGCATCACAGGCCTGGGTATCGGCAATCAGTTCATCCGCGACACAACCGGTTGCGCCGAGCGCGTCGGAGGCGCCGTTCAGCACGATCCGATACATCCGGACGGCTGAAGTAGCATCCGATACGACGCCGATGTTGAGACCACGCATACGCACGTTGGCAAAGTTGTTGATATCCCACTCCGCTTCCTCGACGAGCACGTAATCGATCGGGCCAACAGTCGCGATTTCCGCGTTCACCATCATGGTGTGCGCGGACTGGTAGCAATTCAAGCCAAGGGCGTCACATTCGATACCGCCTTCCGTGGTGACATGATCGCCCACTTGCAGCGGTTCGAAGCGAGAGGCGTCACTCGCGGTCCCGGACCTGACGCCCGCACCGCGGCCTGAATTTGCAAAACAGGTCGATTGCGTGGCCGTGTTCGGGATACAAACCGGGTAACCAGTAGTGAAGGTGAAGGTGTAGTTACTCGGATCGTTGGTGTAACGCACGTCCGGGCTGCCGTTATTCGGCCCCGGTTGAATGCTGTGCACCGCGTCCGGGTCGTTCAGCTTCACCAGCTGCAAACCATCGACAACGAACGAACCGTCGTCATTGATTGCGGTGACCGTACCCTGGATAGAGTCGTCATCCTTGCTGATGAACACGTCACCGGCGATGACGGTGCCGTCACCCTGGCGGTTGGCGATGATGCTGGCCAGGTGGCCGACGCCACAGAGGTTGGTGTCGGCGCCACCCAAAGTCTTTTCATTTTCCGGCACCTGGTCGCCCAGGCAGAAATTCGCCAGGGTCAAGCGGTTGGCGGGCAAATCCATCACCAGGTTCCTGGGGATGATAACCTGGTGACCATCCTGGAGTGTAATCGTGCCACTGGACCACACATCGGTCGGGTCGTCGATAACGATATTGGTGATATGAGAAAGGAAGATCGCGCCGGTCTCGCCGTTTGCTCCCCGCCCTACGGTTTGAAGTGGATTGACGACGGCTTGCGCCATCGCAGTACCCACTGCGGTCAGGCCGGTTAACAGCACGAGGGCTGAAAGTCCCCTTGCTGTCCGCCCCGCCGTTTTCTGGTTTAGCTTGCTGTATTGCATGGTGTCTGGCTCCTTATTGGTTTTACTTGAATGATCGACTGCTGCTGTTTAAGCACGCATCTTCCGATATGCACTTTCAGGTTTTGTCCGAGCGCATAGTAGAAATTAATAAGATGCCGCACATCACCCAAACAGGGTATAAGCTATCAGTTCTAGTCCTATGGCCAGTCATTTCTGGACCTTGGTATTGGTTCCTGTCGGTCCTTTGTGCCAAGAAGTTCTCAGCAATTATAACTAAGTGCCCGGAGTGCAGAGACTTTCGATCAATCACGCCAGGTTCACAGGAGATCCATTTTGGCAAGCGCCTGGCAGGATGGCAGGCGGGTAACGCAGCGCTGCCGAGAGGCGAAACCGGGGGTGTTACCGCCTGAGGTACCTGGCCGACTGGTAAATACCCGGTTTCGATGAAAATCGTTTCAAAGGCCACGCACAGGCACCCAATGGAGTCGGAGAGAGCTGCAAACTGAAGCTCATATTCACTGCTTTAACAATAAATCAGGACCTGGCGCCCCCGGACCATGATGCATCAAGAGTCATCGCGGCGACCACTGAAAAAGGGCCGGAGTGAACGTCACACCGGCCCTCATATTCTACTGCTTCAACAACAGATCAGGACTTGACAGACCCCCGACTCAAACTTAGTTCAGAGTCGTCGGAACAGCTGTCGTCAGGCCGTTATTGGAGCTCACACAGACACTGACCGGGTCCGCCGCAAATCCGCCACCGCCACTGTCGTAGCTGAAAGTCCCATCCGGGGCAAAAGTCAGGTTGGCAAGGAAGCTGCCGGTACAGTTACCGTTGAGGTCTGTCGTTCCCGGCGCAAACAGGGCAAGGGTCGTGTTGATGATAGGACCGACGGTGCCATCAACCCGCAGCCTCAGCTGGCGCGTGGAAAAGGTAGCCGACTGGATCGACAGAAATGCACCGGCAACCGGACCCGGCGGTGCCAGGGGATCACCCGCGACCAGCAGCGGTGTCGAATGGACCATTTCCAGCACCTGGGCGTCGTCCTTGAATATCCCCTGTACCCTGACCCGCAGTCCCGCTTCGGCGGCAGTCAATACCAGGGTTGGATTGGTCTCCCGGGTCGCGCCGATACCATTGATGCCGACGCGAATGATCGGTGTGAACACCTCGCTGCCGGGCCGCAATTCAGACTCCCAGGTCCAGGCGACCGGAGTATTGATCGCACCAGCAGGATTTTCCACACTAACGTTGTCAGCGTCGGTAACGTTCGCAATCGAGGCCGTCAGGGTATTGGGCACCTCGGCAATCCCCGTAACCGCGGCCTGACCGAGCGCCACGCTGTTACTGGTGTTTTCGGTGCGTCCAGGCAGGTTGCCGACGATAACGGTCTCGTCCTCGAATTTCAGCCGTTCAACGTTCCTCAGCAGATCGCGTCCATTGCCGACAAAAATTCCGCCGCCAACACCCACGAGATTGGTAAAGTTGCGGTTATCGGTAACCATGATGAAACCCGGAACCGCACTCACGTTGATCGTGTAGTTCAGTCGCTTGCCCTGGAATACAGCCGTATCCGTATCGATATCGGTCGGGTCGTTATCGCTGATTACGCGCGAAATCGACAGCTCACCCGGATTGATGAAGCCTTCGAACACGGCATCCAGCAGATCTTCCATGCTGGGAACCAGCGTCATGACGTCAGCCGGCAGAGCGGCCTGCGCCACGACCAGGTCAACCTGGGCCGTCTCCGCGGCCAGGGCTGATGCCGCGGCAGTCGCTTCCAGGGCTGACTGCTGCGAGGCAATCTGCTTCGCAACCGCCTGCGCCTGCAGCGCAACCGCTTCAGCCGCGGTATCGGCAGTAGTTTCCTGTAGCTGCATATCGAGATCGATCAGCAGTGCGCCACATCGGTTGACGAAGTCCTGCCAGATCTGCCGCTGTATCAGCCGTGCACCAGACAGGCGTCCACCACTAATGAAGTTGGTGACTTCGGACTTGACGGTAATATCGTTGGTCAATGCGGCCGCGGCGGCATCGGCCGCGGCGATCGCCGCCGTGGCGGACGCAGTCGCCGCATCCAGCGCAAGCTGTGCCGCCTCGCCTGCCTCGACAAAGGCCAGCGCAGCCTTCGCATCCTTTTCAGCCTGAGATGCGGTCGATACAGCGAGCGATCTGGCGGCGCGATACGCCACCCATTCCGGCCCGGTTCTGATCGCCGGGTCGGGCGTTGCGATCATTACCGCGAGCGCGGCGTCGCCGTCGATGATGTCATCGCCGCCCTCGCCGACCATGAGGTCGCTTCCTGCGCCGCCAAGAATGATTTCGCCATCGGCCCAGCCGAACTGGGCTTCACCGGTCACCGGATCATTCGGTAGATCTGCGCGTTCGCTCAGCGGTACGAGTTCACTGAGCCCGGTGATCAGGTCGAAGTTGACCAGCTCGTTACCCGGTCCGCCACCGATGCCGATGCCCACTTCGCCGACTACAGCGACGCCAAATTGATTCGGCGTGCCGCGCAGCACATCACTGTGGCGCGAGCCACTGAGGCCTTCGACACGGTCATAACGGTTCAGTACCGTGGCGTTCGATGAGGGTACCTTGGGTGGCTCGAGAACGAACAGGTCAAGGTCGACGTCGACCCCGAAGCGATCATTCGCAAAGCTCACCCAGTCGAATCCCAGCTGGCCCACGACCCGGTCGATGCCGGGACCGTCGACGTAAATGTCGTCACCGCTTTCCATGTCGCCGTCGGCGTTACCGGCGCGGTTGATGAATACGTCGTGACCCTTGATCGGGGGTTCGCCCGCCTCGGGCGCCGCACCGTTGTCGCCCTGGAACAGGTCCGCACCGCCGCCCAGGTTTTCCATCCAGTCGGCGCCGGCGCCGCCCCGAATGTGGCTGTTACTGGGTCCGTCGAGAATGTAATCGTCCCCGAGGCCGGCAAAGATCTCGCCGAACTCGCTCGGATTGACGATGAAGTCGTTGCCCTCGTCACCAAAGATTACGTCGGCCTCGTTGCCGCTCGAGATGGCGTCGTTGCCGGCGCCGCCCTGGATCACGTCCATGCCGCCGAGGTCGGTGATGATGTCATCGCCGCTTCCACCCTCGACCAGGTCGGGGCCATCTCCCGCGTCGATGCGGTCGTTGCCCGCACCGCCGAGTATCGTGTCGTCGTCAATACCGCCAAGTATGGTATCGTCGCCGCTGGTACCATTGATGGTCGCGTGTACCGCGCCGGTAAACTGCAGAAAACGCGTCGTGTCGGCAATAAAAACGTTGGTAGTCGCCAGGCTCGCATCACGGATAACCAGCGGGGTCAGCTCCGCGGTGCCCGTGGGATCGGCCGTCGTGCCATCGCCCGTGGCGTTGAACTGCTGGGCCTGATCGACCTCGAGAATGGCATCCGCTGTCAGGAATATGTTGAGCGACATTTTACCGCCGTCCTGCTCACCGAGATCGGTGCTGCGCATGGCAAGCGCGGTGAAGGTATTGGATTCGAGCTCGGCGAGCAGGTGCAGGTTGGCGGTACGCCCCACGTAGTAGAAGCGATCGCCATTTTGCAGACTTTCCATCTGCGACTCGAACACGTAGTTGTGGGTCGAACCGAGATAGCCACCGAACGGCATGCGCTCTTCTGCGAGGCCCCCGTTCCAGAAATCGACGTCGTCCAGGCCGGTAATCGTGCGACCGTTGGCGTCGCTCTGCCAGGCGCCCATGCTGTAAAGGAAGTCCATCGCGTCAGCCGGCGTCGGGGGCGGTGTGCCGAAACCGTTGCGCACGCAATACGCCGCCGGATCCGGGGTAAGATCATTGATGGTGGTCAGTTCGCCGACGATGGCGCAGGCCGCCGCACGTCGCTCGGCGTAGCTCTGGTAGGGATCGTCCGCGTTACCGACGATCCCGTCCACACCGGCGAGTGTCACGTGGGTTCCGTATGCGGCGATGAAATTTACCAGCGAGGCCTCGTGCCGCAGGTTGTCCGCATAGTCGGCCCAGTGCGCGTAGGGCGTAAGCCGGGAGTCGGCGGTCGCCGAATAGAACATGCGCCGCGCGGCGTTCAATGACGGGTTACCCACATCGCGTCCGCGGGCGATGTTGAGGGCGCCGAGATCCAGTGGCAGACCGACCAGGTTGTTCTGCAAGGCTCCGGTGACGAATTCGTCGATCTCGTTGGCCGTGGTGCGCGTGAGGCCGCGGATGACGGCGCCCGTTGCAGCCTCGGGATCGAGCGTGGGCACACCGTTGGCATCGGCATTATACAGCGCGAGCGGATTGAGGAAGGCCTCGAATAGTCCCAACTGCGCCGGGTCTCCGCTAACTGCCTCGACAATGGGATTGAAATTAGCGTCGTAACGATCCACCGTCTCGGTCAGCATGGAGTGTCCGAAGCGATAAACGGACTGGGAGAATTCAGCCGTAATCGCCGGGTCGATGCTGGTGTGAAAACCGGTGAAGACATCTTTCAGTCCGGCGATGGTGGGCGCGAATTCATCGAACACGATGCGGTTGTACTGCATCTCGGTACCGAATCTCGCGGCCTGGAAAATACGCTTGCCGTTCCAGTCGAGGTTCAACGCGGCAATCGCCACCCGCGCCTGTGCCTGGTGCGTCAGCGCCGCATCGGAGATCGGGAACGGCAGGCCGGCCCAGGCGGGAAATACCGCGACCGGGGCGTCCAGAAACTCGTTCAACAACACCAGGTCGCCGGCATCCAGCAGGACCCGCTTGGTCACCTCGACGAGTCGGTTGTGCTCGTGATGGAAAATGCTATGTACCGTACTGAGGGCGATGTTTTCATTGCAGCGGCCATCACCACAGACAAAGTGGGCACCAAGCAGTTCGTCGTCATAGAAGCCTGCAGGTGAAGACGCGCGAATACCGCGAGTGGCCTGACCGCTGAGCACGTCGGTGCGCGGGTTGATCACCGTGTCCACGTCGGGCAGGCCCTCTGGCGCCGCCGTGTGAGCCACGTCGAGAAAGAAACTGTGGTTGACCCGCAGCGCCTGGCTGGCATCCACCGGAGTCGCCAGGTTGCCCTCGAGCAGTGTCGGGATGCCGCCGACGATCGCGGTCACCAGCTGCGGCAAGCCACTCACCGGCCCGGGGATGAAGTTGCCGTAGGGATCGGCCAGGATCATCGGAATGTTGTTGCCATCGTGATCATCGAGGTCGATGCCGAATTTCAACCGGGCTTGCGCCCGGGCGGTATCCCAGGTCGCCATGCCACCATCGTCCGCACTATCGAGCACGCGATCGACACCATAGCCATTGAGAAGGCGCCCGCTATCCTGCAGCACGCCGTTCCTGACCTCGTAGTGTCGCAGCAATATCTGCGACGAGGCTTCCGAGGCATAGGTCTGTTGCTGGTCGACGTGCGGGGTCGTGGCATTGACAAAGGTATCATCCGCGGTGCCGACGATACCATCGGCGCCGGCGCCACGGGTTGCGCGCGGCATGATCATGAAGTTCGGTGCACCGGGTGTGGGATCATACAACGGATCATCCGGCTGCAAGGGGATCATGACGACACCGTTGCCGCCCTTGTTTACCAGGTCGAGGCCGTGATCGAAGAACTGGCCGAAGAATGTCATGAAGGCGTTGGTCGGCGCCGAGAGGGCCGCGTCAGGCCCCGTATTCGGAATGAAATACTGGTCGATACCGGTGATGTCCGGGCCGATATTGACGCCGCCTTCCGCGATGGCAGCGGCGACTGCAGCCGGGTTATCGCTCGACTGGTTGACAATCAGGTGGCTGATCAGGCGCGGCGTGGAGTCCTGCACGGTCTGCCCGCTAAGATAACTGGTGCCGTTCTGCGCCGGCGGAAAATCGCGTTCACCCAAAACCGGGAATTCGAGGTCGGCCGCGCCGAAATCCTCCTGGCCCGGGATCAGGTTGTTGAAGGAACCGTCGACCGTGCGCAGACCCCAGGGAAGGCTCTTGTTGGGAATGAGGTCAGCCAGGTTCTCGCCCGCGGCGTGGCGCTCGGCGATCCTGATCTGATCGAGGATGAATTTCAGGTCTTCGGTGTCAAAGGCGAGGTCCGCGTTTGCCGAGCAGCCCGCGTTACCGCAGTGATTCGCTGACGCGACCCGGGGAAGTGACAAAGCCAACAGACTCAACGCCAGCACCCCAAGGGTCAGCAAGGTGGTGAAGGTTGAGATGCGGGAGATCTGCTCGAGTATCTTTTGCAATTTATCATTCATGAATTAGCTCTCTTTGACTGGTGTCGACGCCACAAATTGTCCGGCCTGGGGAAACTGTATGTCCCCATCACCCCTGCTCCCCAAAAATCCACTGGATCGAATCTGCTGTCGGCGATTTGACTACGGCTTGGAAAATAACAATCGATGCCCCGAAGATCATCCCCCAAACGGGGTATTTGCCTGCAAAACTGTACCAAAGTACTGGGCGTATCCCCTGCCGATCGAGCAATAATCCCTCCCCGGGGCAGACCTAGGTCGGTTTCGGGGTCGCTATCGTCAATCTGGCATCCCGGACCAGGGGACAGGGAATCATGAAGGAGAGCAGGCGTTAACAAAGGGCACAGGTTTAACGCGCGGTTACGGCTCAAACCTTCATCTGATGGATACTATTGCAGTCAAGGATTAAACCTCGATTGCTGCAGTAACTCGATATATGAAGCCCGCGCGAAATGCGGAAGTCCAGCCGGGAACGACACCGTAAGTTACCGGGATTCAGACCTGCTATCAGGCCATGGTCTGACCGAAAACTGTACCTTTGGGCTAGGAAATCTCTTCCATGTGCCAGTGATACAGAAATCAATACATCGGTAATATTTGTACGAAGCTGGCTGTCCTGTATCCGATGGTCAAATATTTCGACAAAAATTATGGACTATAGAACCCTGGGAGCAACATCGTGAATAATACCAACCCGACAACCATCAATCTGAGGGCCTTCTTGTTATCGGCCCTCGCTGGATTGACGATAGCTGGAGCCACCAGCTATTCCTCGATCGCCGCGGCGGATTTCGTCATGTCAGACGGCGTGACGACATCGTTAACAGAACCCGCCTTGGTGGGTGAGACCAATGAAGGGGCTTATGAGGGCGGATTGACCGGCACTCATTCCGACACCCAGGTAAACCTGGTTATCCCCGAAGCACAACAGCGCAGTGGTGGCGGTGGTTTCAACATACCCACGGGCGCACCGCCGAGCCCACTGTTCGGCGTACAACCCTTTACCCAGAAAATGCTGCGCTTCGAGGAGTTCGGACCCGAACGCATGGGCACTCCGGCAGATGTCGACCCGACAACGCTGATTGACTTTCCTCCCTCGAGGGATGCTCAAAGTGGTCCCGTCTGGCCACTGCTCGATCACTTCCTGGACCAGGAGATGTGGCCGTGGCCCACCAAGGACGCCAATGATGTCGTCCTGAATCCCTGGCAACAAGGTATTGAGTCCTTTCTTGGCCGGACCCTGGATACGCCGCCGGCTGAAGGTCGCCCACCTGGAACTTGGTGGTCGCATCAGCGTGAGGACGAGTTCTATCCGCAAAGCTACTACAAGACTGCCCAGGCGGGTGCCAGAACCAACGGCGGTATTCGCGACAAACTGCAACGCCACGGCTATGCGCTTGGTGAATTTGGGCCCGGAGGACTTTACCACAACACGGTCGGCGTACGCGGATTCGAAGGCACCGTCAAGGATATAGATATCAGGTTTCACCCGGACATGCCGATTCAGATCGAAAACGCTTTGTGGACATTCGATGGAACCCTTCCGCCGAAGCTGCTGCAAGTGCGTTATGGCGAACCCGTCATGATGCGCCACTACAATGCATTGCCGATCGACCCCGCGGCAAATCATGGCTTCGGTGTGCACACGATCTCGACCCACGAACACAACGGGCATAATCCGGCGGAGAGCGATGGTTATACCAACTCATTTTTCTTCCCCGGCCAATACTGGGATTACCGCTGGCCGATTCAGCTGGCCGGCTACGATACCATCAATACCCGGGCACGAGATCCAAGAGCGGCTTACCCTTGCGAGGCTGGAGAAACCTTGTCTGTCCAGGGGGTCGTCCAGACCTGCACCGACGGCAGAATACAAATCCCCGGCGACTATCGCGAAACCATGAGCACTCACTGGTTCCACGATCACATGCTCGATTTCACCGCGCAGAATGTCTACAAGGGCAACGCCGCGATGATGAACTACTACAGCGCAATCGATCGCGGTAACGAGACCATCGATGATGGCGTAAACCTGCGTTTCCCCAGCGGTAGCGCACTCAGCTGGGGTAATCGTGATTACGATGTCAACCTGATGATCGCGGGCAAGGCCTGGGATCAGAGCGGCCAGCTGTTTTTCAACGTCTTCAATACCGATGGCTTCCTCGGCGACCGCATGCTGGTCAACTGGCTGTTCAAGCCAACCATGGACGTACGCCCCCGCCGCTACCGCTTCCGCATGCTGAACGGATCGGTTTCCCGCTACATCAAGGTCGCGATGGTAACGGAAAGCAATCAACCCGTGCCGTTTCACATGATCGCTAATGACGGCAACATCATGGAACACGCCGTGGCTTTCGACAACGGTACTCTGCCGATCCAGGCCATCGCCGAACGTTATGACATCATCGTCGATTTCAGCCGCTACGCACCGGGTACCAAGATCTACATGGTTAACCTGGCGGCGCACGACAATGGCCGAGGTCCCCTGGATCAATCGGTCCCACTGGCCGATGTGCTCAATGGCACCTATAACCCGCAAATCGTCGGTGGACAATGGGAAGGGGGCGACCCGGTCGTTGGCAAATTCCTGGAATTCGTAGTCGCCCAGCCGCTACTCGATGCTAACGGACTTCCAGTAGAAGACCCCAGCATGAACCCGGCCGACTACGTCGCCAGTACCGGGAACAAGATGCTCGAATTACCGACATTTACCGATTTCGAGCTCGCCAATGCTACCCACCGTACCTTTGAATTCGGACGCTCTGAAGGCACCGACGTTAAACCCTGGACCATCAAGACCGATGGCTCTGTAGGGTACAATATGGATGCACGGCGCGTAACCGCGGCACCCGATTTGAACGGCCGCAAAGACGGTAGCAGTGTTGAAATCTGGGAAATCAGTACCGGCGGCGGTTGGTCGCACCCGATTCATATCCATTTCGAAGAGGGACAGATCCTGAGTAAAGACGGTGCGCCACCTCCCGAACACGAAGCCCGTTCCAGGAAAGACGTGTACCGGATAGGATCTGAGGATGAATCCGCACGGAATATGCGCATCGCAATCCGCTTCCGCGAGTTTGCCGGCTCTTACATGGAACATTGTCATAACACGCAGCACGAAGACACCGCCATGTTGATGCGTTGGGACATCGAAAAGCCAGGTGAAACCATCCTGTTGCCGACACCCATGCCAACCTGGGACGGCGTTCATTATGAGGCTAGCCATGCGCTGGGCACCTTCCGGAGTGGCGACGGGCCCGCACTCGAAACCCGCAGAGGTTCAGGTGGTGGTCGTGGTGGCCGCCGGTGAGGTCAAACCGGGATGAAAGACAGCCTTAATCTAAAGATGTTTTTAGAGTAAGTAAGGCAGTCAAATTGTCTGTGTGCTGGGTCTGTGACCCAGCACACAGCCGTTTTACCACCGGGACTTTATCATCCTACCCATCCAGCATTCATTTCAAACCGAGGATTCAAACACAATGAACCCGCTTAATTTTCCAGGCAATTTGCTCACCACCCTCGCTGCCACGCTGCTGCTTGTCAACGTGACGCTGGCGCACGACGGCGTCACCCACCAGGCTCCCTCCAGCGATGCCCAGCCGGTCGTCACGGCAAGTGTCGCGGTCAAGCCCGGGACCAGTACCGTCTGGGGCAGAGATTACTTTCCCAACCCCACCCTGATTACCCAGGATGGCGAAAAAGTCAGGTTTTTCGACGACCTGATCGAGGGTAAGGTCGTTGCCATAAACTTTATATACACTTCCTGCGAAGAATTGTGCCCGCTGGAGACCGCGAAACTTAAAAGAGTAGCCGAAATCCTGGGTGATCGTGTCGGCAAGGATATTTTTTTCTACTCGATCAGTATCGATCCCGATATCGATACACCCACTGTTCTCAAAGCCTACAAGAAAAAATTCAATGTCGGCCCGGAATGGCCCTTCTTAACCGGTAACAGGGCGGATATCATCGAGTTACGCAAGAAGCTGGGTTTGTACATCGATGATATCCAGAATAATCCGGACAACCCGAATGATCATAATCTCAGCATGATTATCGGCAACCAGGCCACCGGGCGCTGGATGAAGCGTTCACCCTTTGAAGATCCGTATGTTATGGCCACGCAAATGAGTGACTGGTTGCATAACTGGAAAACAGCCTCGGTTAATACCAAGGATTATGCCGATGCACCTAAACTAAAGAAAATGGTTCCGGGAGAGACTATTTTTCGCACCCGTTGCAGCTCTTGCCATGGTTTCGGCAAGGACGGCGTCGGTCCTGATTTGCAGGGGGTGACAAAACAGCGTGATCCCGCCTGGCTGGTGCGATGGTTGATGGAGCCTGACAAAATGCTGGCAGAAAAAGATCCCCTGGCGATGAGTCTTTTCAATCGATACAAAGTTCGCATGCCCAATATGGGCCTGACTACGCAGGATGTTGAAGATCTTATCAACTACATGGAAGCAGAAACTGAAAAATTGAGTAATGGAACGGTAGCAAGCTCCGCCGGCGAATCTGGGGAATAAACGGGATATCCCGAGTTTTATTCATCAGGGTTTGTCGCTGGGGTAGCCTTCGACTTAACCTGATGTTCATTGGCGTGTTATTCGCTTCACGACTATTTCGTCATGACAAGGGACTCGGCCCGGGGTGGGTAACACCCATCCCGGGTTAGGTCGCTTATTTGGTATCCGCCGCCGGAATATTCTAATTGCCGGAATATTCTAATGGTAAGCGTCCTGCGTCCCCTCCCCTGTTAATCATGCGGTTTTGGCCGGGCAACATTCCCCGCTAGCAGCTGATCGATGTGTATCGAGTTTTTCACGAACTCTTTCATCCGCGTAGCTGCAGGCTTGAGACTGCAGGCCCTGGTTGTTCGAATCCGCCTGAAGGGGATCGCGCGCGTTAGCGCCAGTGGCGAACGTCCAGTTGCTACGGCCGATGACGAAACGCTTGATTACCCGTCCGGCGCGGTTGTTGGCGATTTGCCGATGGCCGCTTTCAAATCAACCTTCGGATTTTCCCCATTGCCCGAGACTAGATGCGACGGCCGCGCCAATTGCTGATTTCGGTAGTACCTGCAAAGCTGACCTTTCCAGCCAGGATTTGAGCTGATCGAGCAGCTGCTGCGCGATCTTCAGGCGAATTAGCGACCTGCCTTTGCTCCTACAGCCCTTGATCTCGGATTCGCTTCAGCGGAGATTGCACAAGCGGCCGATCGCCCGGTCGGCTCTGCCCTTGACCTGATCTTTTTGGATTTTCGATCAACTTCAGCCGTGCATATGGGCGCAGCAGCCAGCCAGGAAAACGTCGATGTATACATACCCGGTATACCCCTTTACCTGCAGCTAACTCTGATAACAATCCAGGTACCCCGTTGCGCAACGGCCGCTGCAAGGCTGCTGTTTGACCAGGTACCGCCACTCGGACTTGCCACGATATTTGCGCCTCGTCATGTCTGATCTCGAAAATGAAAATCAGTCCATTCAACCCTGCGAAAATCAACCGCCTGGCTTCGCTGGAAGCTTACCTTTTCTGCCATTCCTTCAGTGTCCGGAAATCACTCAAGTAAAGGTATCGATGACCTCATTTACCGTCACCAATGCCACCGTCGTATCGCCTGCCCGTGATTTATATTCGTGAGAATGGATGAAGCCAGGTAGATTGACACACAATAATTCGGCCTGAGGCATCCAAAATGCATTCATCGATAATTCTCTATGAGATTCCAGGGGCAACTTCCGCTGGCTGATTTTAAGGGGTCCTGGCCGGTAGAACCTGACGCGCAAGGCGCCAGCGGCTAAATCAGGCCGATGCATCGCTCGGGATGAATCACTGAAAGTTACTAGCGCAGTCTCACGGCTGATCGGGAGAACCGCTAAAACGGTACGCGCCTGCTACTGGGAGGCGGTGAGTATCGAAGAGAATGTATCGGCACGATGAACAATCGGTTCAGCAAAGCCCCTGTCCTGGGCGCTTCGTCGGGATGCCAGTGTGATAGAGGCCAGTGTCATTTGCTCCTTCGATAGTTTTGTAAAACTATCCCTAACTGCATTGGGCACAGGCCGTAATCGAAGTTTTAGTGGCGCTGTGGTAGCAGGATCCGGACCTGGCGGAGACTAGATTAGGGACAACACCTATTCCAGATCACAGACCGGCTTGTCGCGAACTCCTAACTCAATATCAAACACACCGGAGGGCCGCTTCGGTCCGGTTTTTGACATTCAACTTGGACAGAATCGAACTGACGTGGAATTTAACCGTGCGCGGGCTGATAAATAGATTTTCTGCGATGTCATTATTGGTCTTACCCTTGGCGACCAGGCTGAGCACCTGCTGCTCACGCGAGCTGAGATTCACCACGGGTAGTTGAGTTTGCTGCGATGGTAACCTCCCATTAACCGAATGCATCCCACCGATCAAATTCATTACGCAATTTGCCGACAGGCTTGTGCCACCGAGATGTACCGTATGGATCATCTTGATGAATTCCTCGGTGACAAAATCGTGTGTACACTGGACGCCTTTGGCGCCCATTTCGACGGCTTTGCCGAGTTGTTCCCGGTCACTGCAATCGAACATGGCAATTATTTTCGTGCCAGGCCTGGCATGGATTTTCCCCGCCAGGTTTTTCAATTCCGCTGGCGCGAGCTCGTGCTGGCCGATCAGGATAATATTTATTTCATCGGCATTTAGACGCTCGATTAATTCAGCAGGGCAAGATACCTCGAATACAGTTTCCAGGCCGTTATCGGTACTTAAAATAGCCTTTAAGCCGCGCCTTGTGATCGGGCTTTGATCGAAAATTGCAATTCGGATTGGACTTACCATATTTTATCTCCATCAGTTTTTTTACTTGTTCTTGCGTTTTTTGAGGACCTGAACAGCCATTTGCAGATACGGTCAGGTGAAAAGCCTGAAATTCGGGTGCCTGCAGATTTGCACGTGACTATAGGTTTTATGGAAGGTCGTCGTCTTCACCCAAACAGGGTAAATTTTGAAAAACTATACTTTGGTACTACTAAATCTGGACCGTGGATTAGGTAAAACAGATCCTTTTGACAATGCAATTTGTCGTCTCCGGTGATAGGTTTTCTCCTGGTGACGGTTTCGCTGTGAACAATTTCGAATAGCTAACAGGCTAAACAGTGCATGAAAATGCTTTCCGATATTGTCGACGACCGAATCGGCAGAATTCATCGAATACCCTGGAACAGTATTTGTCCGCTTAATGTGATTTCATGCACATCGATGGGTAGTGTATTTGAGTAAAATGCCCTGCATTATGTAATCAAGGGTAAGCAGGTATTATGATCGGTCGTGCCAAATCCATATTTTTCCTGGTGTTTCTGCTCACGTGCAGCATGAACGTTTTTGCGAACCATGATTCCAACGAGGTCTATGACGGCACCATTAACAGTTTTCGTTGGCTCAAGACACCGCTATCAGTCAACCACGTGACGGTTAAAGACGAGCACGGTGAAAACGTCAGTATTTCACAATTCAACGGCAAGATCGTGCTGTTAAACCTGTGGGCCAGTTGGTGTAAACCCTGTATCACCGAGTTACCCGCGCTCGACCGCCTGCAAAATAGAATGAATCGGTCCGACTTTGTTATCCTGGCGGTTACAATCGATGAGGATATCAATGCGGCGAAAGCGGTTTTCTCAGACAAGCTAAAGCTCAAGGGCCTGGGTTTCTACCGCGAATCGGCCGAGGTCCTGGGTCAGGACTTCCCGGTCGACGTACTCCCCACATCGATCATCATCGACCGACAGGGCCAGGCAATGGGCTTGCTTCGCAGCAACATCAATTGGGATGAGGAACGTACAGACCTGCTGATCAACCTGTTGGTATCTGGATCCAGTACGACTTCGCTTATTTTGGACCAGGAGCAGCACAGTCAAATTCAGTAACCGGGTTTCTATCTCGAGCATTCCGCGAAAAAAAATGTTTCCTATCGATTGCAGAACCCGCTTTTAGGCTTCCCGGTAGATGCCGCGGCCCGGCGCCCCGGATGAGAAAACAATCCGCGGAGCGACTTGACGGGATCATCGACAAAATCGATGCTCCCCGTCAATATCCCCGCCGTAACCAACGATATGCTATACCTGTTTATCTCTACATTTACTGACCAGGTGTGTGGACAGTTTTTGTGGTTTGTTATAGTTTGGGGGATCAAGCAACCGGAGGTGGGGAGTAACTAATGACTGACGAGAACAAATCCAGCGCTAAAAATACTAAAATTTCGAATAAGGAATACGAAAAAGAACTGGCCATGTTACAAATTGAACTGGTCAAGCTGCAGGAGTGGATCAAGGCAAAAGGATTGAAAGTGGTGTGTATATTCGAAGGGCGCGATGCAGCCGGTAAAGGCGGTGTCATCAAGCGCATCACCGAAAGCCTGAATCCGCGTATCTGTCGCGTCGTCGCGCTGGGTACGCCAACCGAGCGCGAAAAAACGCAGTGGTATTTTCAACGCTACGTACCCCACCTGCCGGCAGCAGGAGAGATGGTGTTATTCGATCGCAGCTGGTACAACCGTGCCGGCGTCGAGCGAGTGATGGGGTTTTGTACCGAGGACGAATACAGTGAATTCATGCGCAGCTGCCCCGAATTCGAACGCATGCTGGTACGCTCCGGGATCATGCTGATCAAGTACTGGTTTTCGGTCAGCGACGAAGTGCAGGAACTGCGCTTCCAGGGTCGCATCAAGGATCCGACCAAGCGCTGGAAACTGAGCCCGATGGATGTGGAGTCACGCAAACTCTGGGTCGAATATTCAAAAGCCAAGGATGACAATTTTGCCCATACCGATATCAAGCAGGCACCGTGGTACGTGGTAAACGCCGACATCAAAAAGCATGCGCGTCTGAACTGCATCAAGCACCTGCTGAGTCTCATCCCTTACGAAGATCTGACCCCGGAACCGATCAAACTCGAACCGCGGGTAAAGGCCAGCGGTTACGTGCGACCGCCGATGACCGATCAAACCTTCGTACCCGAACATCACTAATCGCAGGCAGGTTGATTCCGTCATGGTTACTCCCAGCAAGATCAAGAACACGCTCTCCGTGGTCAATCCCGGCTCGGATACGGACGCGGATGAGAGCGTCCCGGTAACCACGGCGGAAGATGCCGAGACGATCGAGGTAATGCCGGATACCCCTGCGCAGAATGAAGCGCCGCAGGATATCCAGCAACCACTGGACCTGGATTCGCCCGAGCTGTATCTGAATCGCGAACTGACCTGGCTCGAGTTTAATCACCGGGTGCTGCATGAAGCCATCGATGAATCCAATCCGCTGCTGGAGCGATTGAAATTCGTCGGCATCGTCAGCGCGAATCTCGATGAGTTTTTCATGAAACGCATCGGCGGACTCAAGCAGCAGGTTGGCGCCGGCATTCTGGATTACAGCGTCGACGGCCGGCTGCCGGCTCGCCAGATCGAGGAATGCTACGTCAAGGTGCGCGAACTCGAGGCGGTAAAGGATGATCTGATTCCGCTGCTCATCGAGCAGCTGGCGCAACAGGATATTCACATTACCGCTTTCGACGCCCTCAGCGCCGAAACCCAGGAAACCATCCGCAACTATTATTTTGACAACATATATCCGCTGGTCACACCGCAGGGCGTCGACTCGGCGCACCCCTTCCCGTTTATTTCCAACCTGTCGCTGAACCTGCTGGTGACCTTGCGTCACAGCGACAGCGAAGATGAGATGCGCGCACGCGTCAAGGTGCCCGTTGGCCTCGGCATACCCCGTTTCCTGCAGGTACCCGATTCCAATATTTTCGTACCGCTGGAAAGCGTCATGGCGAAAAACCTCGACCTGTTGTTTCCGAAGATGGAAATCGTCGACAGCGAACTGTTTTACGTGACGCGTAACGCCAATACCGCGCACGATGAAGACGAGGCCGACGATTTACTCGCAATCATCGAATCCGAAGTTCGCCATCGTCGCTTCGCCAAGATCGTGCGCGTGGTGGTGCAGCACGACATGGATCCGACACGGCGCGGCATGCTTGCCGCCGAACTGGGCCTCGACGAGGCCGACGTATTCGAAAAGAAAGGCCTGCTGGCGACCCGCGATCTGCTTGCACTGTGCGATCTTGAAATACCCGCGTTGCGCTACACGCCTCATCACCCCATCGATCACCCACGGTTGATCAACATGCCGAACATGTTTCACGTGGTGCGCGATAGCGGCTCATTACTGCTACAGCATCCCTACGAATCCTTTTCGACTTCGGTCGAGCGCCTGCTGCGCGAAGCCAGCCGCGACCCCAAGGTGCGCGCGATCAAGATGACGCTGTACCGCACCTCCGGCGACACCAAGGTCATCGACTACCTCGTCGATGCGGCACAAAACGGCAAGCAGGTTGCCGTCGTGGTCGAACTCAAGGCGCGCTTTGACGAGGCGGCCAACATTCGCTGGTCGAGCCGACTGGAGGAAGCCGGCATCCACGTCACCTACGGGGTGATGGATTTGAAGACGCATTGCAAGGTCATCATGGTGGTGCGCAATGATTACAACGGGCTACGGCGCTATGTGCACATCGGCACCGGCAACTATCACGCCGGCAATGCGCGCCTCTACACCGATCTCGGTCTGCTCACCTGCGACCAGGACATCGGCCGCGATATCACCGAGCTGTTCAACTACCTGACCACGGGCTTCACCCCCAAGCGCAACTACCGCAAGATCCTGCCCGCGCCCAAATTGCTGAAGCGCGCCCTGCTCGACAAAATCCAGCGCGAAATCGATCACAAGAACGGCCATATCCAGCTCAAGGTCAACGCACTGGAAGACCAGGACATCGTGCGCGCGCTTTACGAGGCATCGATTGCCGGCGTCAAGGTCGACCTGATCGTGCGTGATAGTTGTCGCCTGCGCCCCGGTCTCCCCGGCCTGTCGGATAATATTCAGGTGTTCAGCGTCGTCGGCCGCTTTCTCGAACACAGCCGAATCTACTATTTTCACAACAATGGCAATCCCGACTATTACATCGGCTCGGCTGACACCATGAAACGCAATCTGGAACACCGCGTCGAAGTACTGGTGCCGGTGGAGCTACCCGAGCTCCAGGCTGGCTTACGCAATATCCTCGACACGCTGCTGTCCAGCAAGCACAGCGTCTGGCAGATGAATTCCGACGGTTCCTATACCCGCCTGGTGGGCAGCGATGAAAGCGGCGCAAGCAGTCAGCAGGCGCTGATCGAGGATGCGCAGGAGCGCATTCGCGATGCCAAACGCCTGAAGCGGCGCAAGCCACAGGCGGCGCGCCGCCGCAACATTCATTTGCATTAGCAATCGTTTCGCAACTGGGTGGGCACAGGCCCGCTCAGGGCGAACACTGCACCACGCCCGCGTCATTCTTCGGGAAATCGAAATAGTCAAAACCTGTATTGCTGCGCGACCAGTCGCGCCACTGGGCTATATCGCAGTTCAGCTTGATCAACCCGCAGGTTGGAATGTTATCGACGTGGAATTCATAATCGATAGAGTTGGCGAAGTGCGTGATGTCGGGATTATGAAATACCAGCATCAACGATGTTAGCCGATCATCCTGTGCGAGGATCACGTCCTCTATCGACCCGCTGCCGAGGAAGTAAAGATCGGGGTTGATCTCTATCTCGTCACTGTCAAATCCGCAGGCTTCTGCAAACAATTCGGCGGTAGTTTGCGCGCGCAATGCCGGACTGCTGACGATATGGTCGAGGCGTTCTCCACGGGCTTCAAAGCGCTGGCCCATCATTGGCGCGTCGTTTAAACCTCGCTTGTTCAGTGGGCGTTGTTGATCGCTGAGCCCGGCAACGGACCAACTCGACTTGGCATGTCTCAAGAGGTACAGGGATTTCATGCAGCCGATATTACAAGATTTCCGCTTGTGCGGGAATAACGGTTGTCCTTTCACCCCAGGTGCCTGCGGTCCACGAAGTGGCGTCACCAGTCATTCGGCATCGCCGCGTAAGTGCCGCTTCGACGCACTGGAATCACGATCTTGTAGAGCCTGGCACATCGGTAGCACTTTTTCGGATCCCCGCGTAAGTGCCGGTTCGACGCACTAGAATCACGATCTTGTAGAGCCGGGCACATCGGTAGCAGTTTTTCAGTCATCCCCGCGCAGGCGGGGATCTTGCAACAACGCTGAGATTCCCGCCTGCGCGGGAATAACGGTGAAGCGATGAATCAGGAACTGGCGTTTCGCCTGGAGCCGGTAACATCAGCACCCGAGTCGGGCCCGGTACCCGATCCCGTCGCCTGGATTAGCCATTGCCGGGCGCGTGCGCAGTATCAGTAGCGCTGAACCCGATACGTGGAGGCAGCACTCGATTGAGCATCTTTTAACTGGCCGGAAAACCATGACCGAAGTATGATTGGTCGATTCGCATGCAGGAGGGATTCGAGCCGATATCTATCAATACAAGACCGTTGCGCTGGGTCAAACTGGCTAACCAGTGAGAATTAACCCGGCTAACTCGACGGGTCAACGCGGAATATGCATGATTGGATAACGGCTTCGAACTATTCTAAATCATAATATATATTATTATCATATAGTTAGAGAAATGTCTGAAAGTAAAGTCGAACATATCAGTGCCACCGATGCCTTCGCCCTGATCCAGCGCGAACCGAGCACGGCGTTTATCGATGTGCGTTCCGATATGGAATACCTGTTCATCGGTCATCCGGCGGGCGCGGTGAGCATTCCCTGGATCGATGAACCCGATTTCGTCGTCAACCCGAATTTCGAGCGCGAAGTGCGCAAACTCATCCTCGGCGGTATTATCGAGTCGTCCGCACACGACAGCGTTCCGGTAGTACTGATTTGCCGCAGTGGCAATCGTTCGGAGGAAGCCGGCAAACTGCTCATCGAGCACGGTTTCAAGCACGTGTATAACGTCGAGCATGGATTCGAAGGCGAACTTGATGAACATCATCACCGCAGCACGGTCAGTGGTTGGCGCCACGATGGACTGCCCTGGGAGCAATGCTGATTCTGGCTTGGTTTGTGTGCAGGTAATCTTGCGTATAAGCAGTGCTGAATCCGGGTAAAGCCATTGCAAGATCCCCGCTTGCGCGGGGATGACTCGCTAGTATTGTCGTCCCCGCGTAGGCGGGTATCCCGATCAACCATTGCAAGATCCCCGCTTGCGCGGGGATGACTCGCTAGTATTGTCGTCCCCGCGTAGGCGGGGATCCCGATCAACCATTGCAAGATCCCCGCTTGCGCGGGGATGACTGCAAATATTGATCCCGGAGATTTTGTGAAAACGGCAAAGAGCATGACTATCCGCAACCGGGCAGCAATAACTCCCGTGCCGCTCAAAAGGTCATGCGGTTATAGGCGTCGAGCGCGGCAACCTTGTAGGCCTCGGCCAGGGTGGGGTAGTTGAAGACCGTCTGCACGAAGTAATCGAGTGTGCCACCAAGCGAAATGACAGCCTGCCCGATATGTACCAGTTCGGTCGCGCCTTCACCGATAATGTGCACACCCAACAGTTTCTGGGTTTCGATCGAAAACAACATTTTCAGCATCCCTTCGCGCAGGCCGATGATCTGTCCACGGGCGGTTTCACGAAAGCGCGCGATGCCGACCTCGTAGGCAATACCGCGCTGTTTGCACTCCTGTTCGGTGAGGCCAACCATGCTGATTTCGGGAACGGCGTAAATCCCGTAAGGGAAAAGTTCCGGCTGGCTCGCGACATCGGCGCCAAAGGCATGGCAGGCGGCGTGCCTGCCCTGCTCCATCGACGTCGACGCCAGGCTTGGAAAGCCGATAACGTCGCCGGCCGCGTAGATATGCGGCTGCTCTGTCTGGTAATCCTCATTGACCAGGATACGTCCGCGGTTGTCAGCCTGGATACCGACCTTGTCCAGTGCCAGGTCATCGGTAACCCCCTGGCGCCCGGCGGCAAACAGCACCGTATCCACCGCCATGCTTTTGCCGCTTTTGAACTTGACCACAACCTTGCCGTCGTCAAATTTCTTGATGGTGCTGATCTGGTCGCTGAGGCGCACCTGGATATTGCAATCACGTAAGTGATGAATCAGCTCATCGATGATTTCGCGGTCGACAAATCCGAGCAGGGAATCGTTGGTTTCGAGTACCGTCACCTCGATATCGAGGGCTTTGAAAATGGTGGCGTATTCGAGGCCGATGACGCCGCCGCCGACCACCAGCATTTTTTTCGGTATCCGCTTGAGATCGAGGATTTCGTCGCTATCCATGATCGATTCGCCATCAAAGGGTACCGAATCCGGGCGCCGTGTTTTGGTACCGACGCAGATTACGAAATAATCGGCGGTGAAATCGTGCATGATTCCCTCGCGATCTTCGACAGCAATCGATTTTTCGCCGGTGAAGCGCGCATGCCCGTGCTGTATATCCACGCCGTTGCGCATCAATTGATGCTGGATGATTTCGATTTCATGCCCGAGCGTTGTGGTCAGTCGCTGCTTGAGGTCGTCCGCAGTGATATGGCCTTTGACCTTGTAACTGCGCCCGTAAATGCCGCGTTGACGCCAACCGGACAGAAACAATACAGTCTCGCGCAGCGTTTTACTCGGTATCGTACCGGTGTGGACGGTGACACCGCCAACAACCTCGTTTTTCTCAACCAACATCACCCTTTTACCGACCTTGGCCGCCTGAATCGCAGCGCGTTTACCGGCTGGCCCACTGCCGATCACTATCATGTCGTAATGTAAATTCAAAACCTGTCCCCCTCGGCTAACGCAAATATATCTAATTCTTGCCTTCGAGTCGCTGAATTTCCGTCATGAGTCCGCCGACACTGCGCGGAATCGGGGCAACTTCCTGCAGAATTTTCGGTAACCCCACCTTTGCGGCGCTGGCCGCCCCCCTGGATGGAAACTCCCCGTAAACGACGCTATAGACTTTCTGGTTAACCGTGTAAGTCTCGAAAATGCGTAGCCTGGAAACGTCGATACCCTGACTGATCAGGCGCTCAACGTAATCATAATAAGCCCGTTCATCGAAGCGTTTCTGGCTCAGCAACATGATTTGCAAAGTACCGAGCTGCTATCACGATTATTTATCCATTCGAGCGATGCCTGCAGATCGCGCTGCAAGCGACTGGTTTCGGATTGCTCCGCTTGCGTCATTTCGACTTGCGTAGCTGGCGATAGCGTAGACTCGGATTGCATACTGTCCAGCGCAACCGCGTCGTCGTTAACTGTCCCTTCCTGCACCTGCGATGCGGCGGGCAAAGGCTCCGATGTTATTGCAAGCTCTTCAACAGCAGCTGACGCGGCCTCGGCCGGGAGCATATCCTCGGACCCGGCAACGACCGCGGAAGCATCCACTTGCACGAGCTCCGCGGCGACGCCATCCTCCTCATCAGTCAGGGGCACAGCCGGGGGAAGGTCACTATCATCGGCCGCCGCGTCGGCCACCTGGTCAGCTTGCTGTTCAACTGTTGCCGGGATAACAGCTGCCGGAAGCGGATTACTTTCCTCAAGTTCATCCTGGGGCGCGGGTTGCCGCAGTACCTGGTTGACAACGGATGGCTCGACTTCGGCGACTGACACTTCATCTGTTGGCGTCGACTGGCTGAGAAAGTACCAGGCACCGCCAATGATTATGACTACGGCGACTAACACAGCGACGATGACGCGGCTGCCAACGCGCATTGACTCGGTGTCATTCACCGGTGCAGAGGTTATCTGATCGCCGGCCCGCTCGGCAATTTCCACAATCTTGCCGACACTCCCCTGCACCTGGGAGAATTGATCGCGCAACAACGGGGGAATCGACAACTTGCCGATGGGCCGATCAGGGAACAGGTAGAAGCCGAGAAAGGTGGCAGCCTCATTTGCGTTGAACGGCATTTGCTGGAAACTTTGTACGCTTACCTGGTAGTGCTGGGCGAGCTGACGCAACTCGTTAAAATTACTGCTATTGCTGACGATGATCAGGCTGAGTTGCTTGTCGACGCCGTAGGTCGACCAACTCAAAAACAGCTGGTGACGGGTCCTCTTCAGCGCCATCTCGAAATGATCTGCGATGATGACATCCCCTTGCCGGGCCCTGGCGAAGATTTCCTCGACCAGCACGCTGGAATCGACCAGGCCGCCATCCCCACTGATACCACCCGCCCCCAGATCTATCCAGCGGACCTTAACGTCCTGCAAGCGGCTGTGCACCAATTCGTCGAGCAATCGCGTCTTGCCGACACCCTCGTCACCGTGAAACAGGTACACGCAGGCGCCCGATTTTAGCTCACGGGCAAAGTCTTCCATCAAATTCGCAGTTTGACGGGTCAGGAAAAAAGGTTTACGCACAGGCACTTTATAGTATTTTCTAAGGTAAATTCATGGTCGTCGTTTATACTTCCCGCTACGACCTTTTTCAAATCTTATTCCACTCGTGGAGCACAATGCCACAGTATCACTATGACTACGACGATCTGATTGCGGCCCAGGATATTATTCGCAGCGCGACGGAGAGTTGCCTCCCAGTCTACTACAGTCGATCCACCGCAGACTATAAAAGTGATGGCTCTATCGTTACCGAAGCCGACCTGATGATGCAGCAGGCGGTTACCAGTGGACTCGCCGAACGCTATCCCCGGGTTCAAATGCTCAGCGAAGAGTTGACTGAAACCATACAGCGGGAAGTGGTGAGAAGTTCAGCTGAATTCTGGTGCCTGGACCCGCTGGACGGCACCACCAATTTTCATGCCACCATGCCCCTGTTTTCGGTTTCCCTCGCGTTGATCAGTCATGGCCAGGTGGTCCTGGGTATCGTCTACGACCCCAACCGCAACGAATTTTTCGGGGCCATCCGCGACCAGGGTATGTGGATCAACGGCGAACGCTTCGAGCGCCCTCAGCAACCTGAAAAACTTGCCGGTTGTATCGCGTTTGTCGATTTCAAACGCCTGGACAGCCAGGTAGGACGGGCCCTGGTGGAGCACCCCCCGTATAAATCACAGCGCAACATCGGCACCTGTGCACTGGAATGGGCCTGGCTTGCTGCGGGGCGAGCGAACCTGCTGGTGCACGGCAGTGAGCGCATCTGGGATTATGCCGCCGGTGAATTACTGACCCATGAGGCCGGTGGTTGCAGCACAACCTTCAACGGCGAACCCGTTTTCAAACAATCACTGAAACCACGCTCGGTAATTGCCGCAAGTAATCCCACCTTATTCAAACTATGGACATCGACGCTCGGCGACGCCGGTTAAAGCAATCAGCCCGCCCGTGGCTGCTGGCGCTAATCGTTCTCGCCGCCCCGCCGCCCGCTGCAGCCGAGTCATTCACCATCCTCAGCCAGAACATGAATCGTCTGTTCGATGACGTTGACGACGGCAACAATGAAAAAATCCTCTCCAAAACCGCCTTCCGTGCGCGCGTGGTGCAGGCGGCGCGTAAATTTTCCGAAAACTTTTCACTGCCCCGGGTGATCGCACTGCAGGAAGTCGAAAATGTAAACGTGCTGCGGCAGATTGCCACCGAGATTCGTCGACACTACGCGATTGACTACCGGGTGGTGCTTATTCCCGGCCAGGATATCTCCGCAATCAACCTGGCCTTCATGGTACAGGCCGACGTCGAGATCAGGAAAACACAGCAACTGTTTCGTGAACGCCGACTGCCGCTTGACGGCAGTCCATTGTTTTCGCGACCACCACTCTACCTCGAAGTCTGCTACCTGGCACGTTGCCTGACTTTGTTGAATCTGCACCTGCGCTCGATGCGTGGCATTGACGATGCCGCGCGCGGTCAGCGCGTCGCCCACAAGCGTCTGCGTCAGGCCGAAACGATCGCGGCCTGGGCCAATCGCTTCCAGGGGATAAATAGCGACTCCCTGTTGATGATTCTCGGCGATTTCAATGCCCTGACACCGGCCGACGCGCACGTCGACGTGGCCGGTATCATTCGTGGCAACCCGGACAACACCCGCGCACGCCTCAAGTCTCACGACCTGCTCGACCCCGACCTGATCGACCTGACCCGGCGGATCCCGACCCAGCGGCGCTACTCGTATATCTTTCGGCAGAAAAAACAGCAACTCGATTACATGTTCGGCAACCAGGCGCTTGCCGATACGGTTGAAGAGGTTGCTTTTGCAGTGATCGACTACTCGTTTTCCGACCACGCCGGCCTGCTCGCCCGGCACCGATGGTAGCCGGCATTACTGCTGACTGTGCGCCTGTGCGAGGTATTCACTGGATTGCATTTCCAGCAATCGACTCACGGTGCGCTCGAACTCGAAACTGAGCCGACTGCCGAGGTAAAGCCGCTCGGGACTCACCGCGGCACTGCAGATCAATTTGACATGATGATCGTAGAGCACATCGATCAGCAACACGAAGCGCCGCGCAACATCGTCACTGGTGTTGTCCATCTGGCGAATCCCGGTAACGATAACCGTATTGAAAAAGCGGGCCAGTTCGAGGTAATCGGCCTGACTACGCGTGGTTTCACAAAGTTCGGCAAAACTGAACCAGACGGTATCACCGGCACAGAAATGATGCGCCAGTATCCTGCCGTTTACCACGAGGTCGCGCTGCGCTGTCGGCAGCGCCGATACCTGCTGATCCAGGTAGGCGCGAATACGCTTTTCGCAAGCGTCATCGTGCGGAACCGAGTACAGGTCGGTCTGCTGCAGGAAACGCAGGCGATAATCCTGCCCACCATCGAGTTCTACCACCTGGCAATGACGCTGCAACAAATCGATAGCTGGAATAAACCGGGCTCGCTGTAATCCGTCACGATACAATTCCTGCGGCGCGGCATTTGACGTGGTCACCAGCACCACGCCCTCGGCGAACAGCGTCTCCAGCAATCCAGCCATGATCATGGCATCACCGATATCGATTATCACGAATTCATCCAGGCACAGCACCTGCACATCAGTCGCGATATCTTGCGCGATCGCCTGTAACGGCTTTGCACGTTTCGTTTTCTGCCGCAACGAGGCGTGAATCTGGTTCATGAAGCTGTGGAAGTGAGTTCGCTGGCACTTGATATTCGCGTCTAGAGACTGGTAAAACAAATCCATCAACATGGTTTTACCGCGACCGACACCGCCCCAGAAATAGAGGCCGCGAATCCTGGTCGGCTGCGAACGTCGCGAAAACCAGTCACGCCAACCACTGTCGCTACCAGCAGCGATCACCTGTTGATGCAGATTATCCAGTAAAGCGACCGCCTGCAGTTGAGTCGTATCGGACTCAAACCCGGGTTGACGCAGCAGGGATTTGTATTTTTGTGACGGCTTCAAGGGCCCAGGAAACTCTCATCAGTATAATTTAACCATGCGAAGGCAGCTTAGCATTATGGAAAAAAATCAGAAATATATTCTTTTCAATATCTTATCGTGCTTTTTTAATGTTTATTGCTAATATCAGGACAGGGCTGGTTGACAATATTGAATTAAATACCAATCAAGATATACTTTTTCGATCGGCAAACTGCTGCCGAGTAAAGATTGTAAAGTTTACTCAGCTAATTTCAGCCCAATATTAATTCGATTGAAATAGTGTAACCGGACGACCTTGCAGAAAAATGGCAATTGATAATCGAGTCATAAAACCTGAGCTGGCGCAGCAGATGTTTCGCAAGAGCGAAATGTTGAAGCGCAAGCGTGCCGGCGTACCCGCAGCAGTCGAGTCTTTCCCGCGCGTTGTCAAAACCATCACCGGCCTGTGGCGCTACTCTGAAGGCAAAAACTACCTGGAAGAACTGATCGTGGTCGAAGGTGGCAAGCACCGGGCCGGATTTCCGGTCGATGTACAGGAAGAACTGATGTTCCTCTACCAGTTGCTGCTCGACCAGCACCGCATCCTTGTCCTGCGCGGCCAGAAGATTAGCGCAAACGACCCCCCTCCCGGAACCAAGTTCACCATGGGCAAATCCGACTAGGACGTAACCGGCAATCGGTTACCCGTATTTGCCGCCCAAGCCGGACCTTTTTTCCCGATATTACAGTTCCCTGCCCGCCTGCCATTCCCGAAAACGGATCACGCTGCGCGCTCCCAGGGTCATGAACGGCTCTGGAAACAAACGACTCGGCAAGGCTTGCGGCTGGTAATCGGGCACCAGGCTTTGCCCGCTGCAGCCACTTGCCATTTCCGCAGCCACGATACCGGCAACGGTACCGCGCGTGGTACCGAGACCGTTTTGGCAACAGGCGCTATACAGGCCGGGGTGCAATTCACCGAGCGCCCAGACTTCATTACGGCTGAGGCACAGTCGACCCGACCAGCAATACTCCATTTCGACTCGAGGCAACATCGGGTAACGCGCATGAAAGGTACGCAGGTGGTCCTGTGCTATCGAGTCCAGCCGGTTTTGTGGAAGTGTCAACGAAGCCTCGTAGGTACAGCGGTTGCGGATCACCAGCCGCGTGCCGCCGCTACCGTCGATACGGCGCAAAGTCGAGCCGATCGGATCAGACGGGGTGAAACCAAAGCGTGCTTCACCGCCGAGCGCCGCGATCTCCCCGGCATCCAGGGCCCGGGTCATCGAGGCGTAGAGATTGATGTGCATCAATCGATGCCGATAAAAGCCAAAGGATTCGATCAGTCCGTTCACTGCCAGGATTACGCGCGCAGCGGTGACCGAGCCGCGCGCCGTTTGTGCAACCCAGCGCTCGCCGTTACGCGCCAGTTGCTGCACGGCGGAATTCTCGAACAGGTCACAGTGCGCCCGCCCCTGCACTGCATCTGCCAGGCAGCGCACGTAAAGCGCCGGTTGAATAATCGCGGTGCCAGGCGTGCGCAACCCACCCTGGTAATAATCGCTACCACAGACACGCTGCATCGCGTCGGCGTCGAGCAATTCGAATGGTTCGCCGAGCGCTTCGAGATGGCGTGCATAAGCACTGTTGTGCGCCGTGCCAACCGGGCTTGCCGCTGCATTGATCTTGCCACAGGGATCAAAGGCCTCGTCGGGAAAGTTGCATTCGCCTGCGATGTTGCCGGCAAAAGCAATTGCGGTGCGATTCATGCGGATATTGCGCCGGTCCGCGGAATCATCCCCGGCATAGCTGCCACTGGCGAGCGCATGTGGCAAATCGATCATGAATCCGGAATTCCGCCCCGCCGGCCCACTGGCCACCTGCTGAGCCTCGAGAATTACAATGCGTGCCTGGGCGTCGAGCTGGCGCAGACGCCACGCCGCGGACAAGCCGGCAAAACCGGCGCCGACTACCAGGTAATCGCAGTCGATATCGTGCTCGAGTGACGCCTTTGCGGCGCGCCCGGGCAGAATCGCGTCCCAGCCACTTCGACCCAGGTCGGCGGGCTTCAGTTCAACCGCTATGACGGCTGCCACTGCTCAGCCCTGGTCAATCGGATCGGCCTGGTTACGATCGCTTAAATCAATCCAGATGGTCTTCAACTCGGTGTATTGGTCGTGCGCGTGCAGCGAATTATCGCGCCCACCGAAACCCGATTGCTTGTAGCCGCCAAACGGTGTCGTAATATCACCCTCACCGTAGCAGTTCACGGTTACCGTACCCGCGCGAATGTCGCGCGCCGCGCGCAATGCGCGCTTGCCGTTGGCGCTGAACAGGCTCGCAGCCAGGCCATAATCGGTCTGATTGGCGACGTTGATCGCCTCCTCGGTAGAGCGCACGGTGATTACCGCGAGCACCGGCCCGAAAACCTCTTCCCGCGCCAGCTTGTCGGCCGGTTTGACTCCATCGATGATGGTCGGCAGCACGAAACAGCCCTTTTCGGTTTTACCACCGACCAGTAGCTTGCCCTTTTTCAAATACGAACTCACTTTCCTGAAATGCTCCTTATCGACCAACGCGCCCAGGTGGTTCGCCGGATCCAGCGGATCGCCGGTCTTCCATTCGCGCGTGCGCGCTATAATGCGCGGCATCAACCGATCCTTGACCGCTTCATGCACGATCAGGCGCGAGCTCGCCGAACAGTTTTCGCCCATGTTCCAGAAGGCGCCATTGACGATGTGTGCCGCAACCAGATCCAGGTCCTCGGCATCTTCGAGTACGATCGCCGGGTTCTTACCGCCGCATTCAAGCACGATTTTCTTCAGGTTGGATTCCGCCGAGTACTTGAGGAAACGACGTCCGGTCTCGGTCGAACCGGTAAACGAAAGCATGTCGATGCCGGGGTGACGGCCCATCGGCTCGCCGACGTCCGGACCCATGCCGGGAACGACGTTCAATACGCCCCGCGGCAACCCCGCCTCGCAGGCAAGTTCGGCGATACGCAGCGCCGTCAGGCTGGTCTGTTCGGCCGGTTTCAATACCACGCAATTGCCCGCCGCCAACGCCGGCGCGATCTTCCAGGCCATCATCAACATCGGGAAGTTCCACGGCAACACGCAGCCAACCACACCCACCGGCTCGCGCACGATCAGCGCCATCGCATCGTCGCCGACCGGTGCCGACTGATCGTATATCTTGTCGACGGCCTCGGCATGCCAGATCAGGCACTGGATGGTCTCGTGCAAATCGATGCTCGCACAGTCGCGCACCGGCTTGCCGGAATCGATG
This sequence comes from Gammaproteobacteria bacterium, assembly GCA_022340305.1. GTDB lineage: Bacteria > Pseudomonadota > Gammaproteobacteria. The sequence continues at coordinate 7,303 of JAJDOF010000066.1, read as the reverse complement.
CTTTCCATGACCGCAAGTTCATGACTGTTGCGTCGCATCAACCTGGCGAGTCGAATCAGGATCTGCTTGCGTTCGCCCGGATGCAGCTTGCTCCAGCGGCCATCCTCGAAAGCATCGCGCGCCTTGTTGACCGCGAAATCGACGTCCTTGCTATCGCAGGCGGCAATCTCGGCAATCGTCCTGCCGGTCGCCGGATTGATCGAGGCAAAGCGTTTCTTCGATTTAGCCGGTTGAAACCTGCCATCGATGAAGGCGTTGCAGGGCAGGTTCAATTCCCCTGCGATTGCCTGGTATTCGCCGTGGGTGAGCAATTTCTCACTCTCTTTATCGGTCATTGTCCGTTACCCTCTTTGATGTCTGCAAAAGTAGTGTTCATGACGCGGATCACCTGTTCCAGGGAGCGCCGATCGTCTTTGTTCAGGGGTTGCAACGGCTTGCGCGGCGGTCCCGCCGGCAGGTTGCGCGCGCTCATCGCGTGCTTAACGCACTGGATAAACTTACCACCCTGTTCGAGCACCGCCATCAACGGCATCATCGCCGACATGATGCGACGACCCCTGGTAAAATCGCCTTCAACGGCACAGGCCTGGTACAGGGCCAGGTGAATTTCGGGGGCAAAATTGGATCCCGCGCAAACCCAGGAGCGCGCACCCCAGGCGAAAAATTCCAGCGCCTGGTCGTCCATCCCGCAGGACATCTGGATATGCGGATAATGGCGCGCCAGCAAGTGGATGCGGTTCGGGTCGCCCGAGCTTTCCTTGATGGCACAAAAATTGGACGAACGACCGACGCGATCGAGATATTCCTCACCCATCATCGCTCCCATGCGCCCGGGATAGTTGTAAAGCAGTATCGGCAAATTGGCGGCACGATCGATCGCCAGCGCATGGAGCGCGTTTTCACGCTCGGTCGGCAGCGAATAAGGGGGTGTTGCCACCAGTAGCGCATCGGCGCCTACCGCGACCGCCGCCTTTGCATATTCGATCGATTCCTCGGTACGGAATGCCCCCGTACCCACGATGTAACTCGTCCGCCCGCGGATCTGCCGGTGAATGAACTTCATCAACTCGAAACGCTCTTCCATGGTCTGCGCGTAATATTCGCCCGTGGTGCCGGCACTGATTATGCCGTGCACCCCGGCGTCAATGAGGAAATCGACGATTTCGCCGAGGCGCTGGTAATCGATGCTCGCGTCATCCCGGTAAGGTGTAATCACCGGGGTGTATATGCCTTCAAATTTCATCACACACCTGTTTCAGGAATTGACCGCCGCCATCTCGAAGGCAAGCGGATCGGGTTTGACAAAGTATTCGATCAAGTCACGCGATAACTCCCAGTGCTCGACGATCAGATCGACGATGCGCTCGCCATCGCCCGCCTCGATCGCGGCGATCATCTCGTCGTGATGGTCGAGCGCACGGTACATGCGAGGCTCCATCTGGGGATCGCGCGGTCGATAGAAAGTCTGGCTGATGCGTGCGTGATCGATCAACAGCCGGTCGTAGCTCGGTTTCAAATAGGGATTGTCGGCCATCTCCCCCATCAGGGCGTGAAAACACTGGTTCCAATACACCATGTCCGCACCGATGCCCGAGCCGATTGCCGCGCGGAATTTTTCCTGGATAGTGCGCATCTCCTGAATCTGCAGAGGTTTGGCATTCAATGCCGCGAGGCGACCGATCGCCGAGTAAATCATTGGCGCGGTGACAAAGAAATCGCGCATCACCTTGTGGCTCATCGACGATACGTAAGCCCCGCGATTATTGACAATTTCAACACAACCCTCACCCGCCAGCGCGCGCAGGATCTCGCGTAACGGCGTGCGCGAGATCTCGTAACGCTTACACAGGCTGGCCTCATCGAGCGAGGCGCCGGGTTCGAGGCTCATGGTCAGGATCTGCTTTTTCAGATCGTTGTATATGGCTTGCTTGTCCATCATGGTTTTAGCATTTTATATGTATACGTATTGTATACAATATGATTATCGATGCAATATTAACAGCAAGAATAATTGCGCCAGCGCCAGAACGAGCAAACAGGCCGACATTTAGCGGATATGCCGCAAGTTAGTTTGGGCGAGGAAAAGCTTGAGATTCAGCGCAATACCCGTTTAACTGTGAGCACTTGTTGCTCGTTTTTAGTGACCCTGAAATGATTCGCAGTAAAAACTACCGGGGCGATTTTTTTGGCGGTATCACCACCGCCGTCGTCGCATTGCCACTGGCCCTCGCCTTCGGGGTTTCGTCAGGTGCGGGCGCGCTAGCGGGCCTTTACGGCGCCATCTTTGCCGGCGCCTTCGCCGCGGTGTGCGGCGGCACCCGGGTGCAGATTACCGGCCCGACCGGGCCGATGACCGTCGTCATGGCATTGATCGTGATCCATTTCGAGGGCGACCTGCCCGCCGCTTTTGCGGTGGTGATACTGGCGGGCCTGTTACAGATACTGTTCGGTAAATTCGGCATCGGCCGCTACATCAAACTGGTGCCGCAACCGGTCGTTTCAGGATTCATGAGCGGCATCGGTATCATTATCATAATCCTGCAACTGCCAGCGCTGTTCGGCGTTGTCGGCTTCGAGGGTTCTACCCTGACGATACTCTCGGCAATTCCACAAATGGCGATGTCACTCGACATCAATGCCTTGTTGCTGGGCCTGGCGGTAATCGGAATCATGTTTTTCACCCCGGCCAAAATTAACCGTTATTTCCCGACACCGCTACTTGCACTGTTGATCGGCAGTTCGCTGGCGGTGGTGTTGTCGCTCGATATTGCGCAGATCGGCGCCGTACCAACCGGAGTGCCGCAATTCGGCATTCCCAGTTTCAGCCTCGACGAACTGCCCTACGTGATCCGGTTCGCGCTGGTGCTCGCCTTCCTCGGCTCGATCGACTCACTGCTGACATCGATCGTTGCCGATAGCTTGACGCGCAGCACCCACGACTCGAATCGCGAACTGATCGGCCAGGGCATCGGTAATATCGCCAGCGGCCTGTTTTCCGGCCTGCCGGGTGCAGGGGCGACCATGCGTACCTTGATCAATGTCCGCGCCGGTGGCAGCACACCGCTCAGCGGTGTCATACACTCGCTGTTGTTGCTGTTGATCGTGCTTGGTTTCGGCCGCACAGTCAGCCACATCCCGCTCGCCGTACTCGCCGGTATATTGTTCAAGGTCGGTATCGACATCATCGACTGGAATTATCTCCGCCGCCTGTTCAGCGCGCCCCGCGCCGGGGTCGTGATCATGATGTCGACGCTACTGCTCACCGTGCTGGTGGATTTGATTACCGCCTTTGCAGTCGGCTTTATCATGGCATCGGTGTTATTCGTGGCTCGCATGGCGGACGCGCAGATCAACAACGCACGCTTTGCCTTCGGCGCCGACCAGCTCGAGAATCTAACCCCCGAAGAGGCTGAAATCCTGGAGCACGGCGCGGGCCGTATCGTTCTGTTTCATGTCGAGGGGCCGCTCAGTTTCGGTTCCGCTCGCGAGGTCGCCCGCCTGCTGCAATCCACCATCGAAAAAGACGTGCTGGCAATCGATCTGCGCGATGTACCCTTTATCGACAGTTCGGCATGCGCAGCCCTCGATGAGGTGATACAGCGCCTGAACGACGATGGCGACCAGGTGTTATTGTTCGGTGCACGCCAACGCGTCAAAGACATCTTGCAACAGACCGGGGTTGTTGAGCGCCTCGGCGCGGAAAATTTACTCGAGCAACGGATCGATGCCCTGCGCATGGCAGGATCCATCATCGAGCGCAACCTTGCAGTAGCCGACTAAACCGGGTAAACGACAGGCCATCGCAATCGCTGACGCCGTGCGCCTGGAAATACGACACCTGGATTCAACGTCTCAACAGGGCCATCCAGCGCCAGAAATTAAGCAATGACGCGAGCGATGCCGCCACGTAGGTCCAGGCTGCCGCGCGCAGTATCGAACGCGCTGCCGGAATCTGGCGAGGTAGCAGATAACCTTTGGTCAGCAATGGCAGCGCCTTTTTGAAACTGGCGTCGATTTCGACCGGCAGGGTCAACAGGTGCATCGCAATTGCAAATCCCATAATTAAAAATGCCCCGCTGATGTTGAAGAACGCGGCCGACGGCAGGCGCGTAATGAGTACGCTAAAAGGCGCCGCGAATAACAACAACGAGCCGATGCGCTGGGCCAGGATCGATATTTTTGCCAGGCGGGTGCGCAGCAGAAACAGGGGTTCCGCTGCGGCATGCTGGTAGGCATGCCCGCATTCGTGCGCCGCAACGGTGATCGCGGTCAGGGTTTTGCCTTCGAACTTGTCGCGCGTGAGCCGCACCGTGCGCGCCATGGGATCGTAGTGATCACCCTGCTCGGTCACTTCAACCTTGACCTCCTGCAGGTTACAGCGGTCGAGCAAATGTCGCGCCAGCTCGCCCCCGCTACCCGGAAAATTATCCTCCACCTGGCGATTGTGCCGCTCCAGCACCCGCCCCACCCAGAGCTGCGGTCCATACACCAGCAGCAATATCAGAATTATGGCTATCAGGTAGATCATCGGTAAATAGATTAATACCCGGCCATCAACATTGCCAGCAATTCAATCCCGGATAACCACCACAAAACAATATTCGTCATACGGCCATATCCGCACCGTGAAATCACGGGTATAGTTTACTGCTTTGAGCCGCCGACCAACGCTCGCTCCAGGAAAACGCCAATGCCCCCTGCCAATAATCCCTGCTATATCATCGGACATCGCGGTGCCGCCGGCGAGCGCCTGGAAAACAGTCTCGATGGATTCAGGCACGCGTTGACGCTCGGTATCGACGCCGTGGAGCTCGATATTCGCCAGCATTCCGGGCGCCTGTGGGTGATTCACGACCACGACCTGGAACGCCTGACCGGCACGGCGGGCTGGTTTGAAGATCGGCCGGACCCGGCAGCTGTAAACCTGCGCAACGGCGAACCCGTGCCGGAGCTGAAACAGGTACTCGACCTCTACTGGGGCAAGCTACCACTGAACATCGAAATCAAATCCGTCGACGAGCCGCAGCTGCTGCTCGACCTGCTGGCGCGCTATCCCGCGCCCGTAGCGTCAAGCGGCCTGCCATGGATCCTGATTTCGTCGTTTAACCACGCCGTCCTGCTGGAATTGAGAAGACTTGCCTGCCCGTGGCCACTGGCACCGATCAGCAGTGGCATCCCACTGCAATATGACGCTGAGCTGGAACAGCTGGCGCCTTATTCCTGGCACTTCGACGACGAGTATCTAGACTTTGAACACGTCCGCTACCTGCGCGACCGGGGCGTGGCTGCGCTGGTTTATACCGTCAACGATAGCGAGCGGGTGCAAACCCTCAGGCAAAATGGCATCGCTGGAATCTTCACCGATTTCCCGACACGCATGCGCGCGCAAATATAATCACTGCGTAACTTTCCCCGGCTCGCCCCATGCCGGCAAACCGCAAACCGCTAACCGCTAACCCAGGGATGCCAGTTCTGTCATCTTTCCATGGCACACAGCTATCCGCTTAAAAAACGCCTGGTAACTCCCCACAAACCGCTGCTGGTGTACAATGCGCGCATGGCTGAACTCGGACACTACAACACGCTGCCCATCATTCGTCGCACCGATATCGGTGTTTTTGTCGACGCTGGCGATCTCGGCGACATCCTGTTGCCGCGCAAGTACGTCACCGATGCGATGCAGGTCGGCGAACAGCTCGAGGTATTTCTCTACAACGATTCTGAAGACCGCATCATCGCGACCACCTTGCGACCGCGGGCCGAGGTTGGTGAATGTGCCTATCTGCGTGTCGTCAGTACCAGCCACTATGGCGCCTTTCTCGACTGGGGCCTGCCCAAGGACTTGCTGGTGCCCTTCAGCGAACAGCAAAGACCGATGCAAAAAGGCTACTCGTATACCGTGTACCTGTTCGTTGACACCAGCACCCAACGCATCGCCGCGTCCACCAAACTGGAAAACTGGTTGTCGAGTGACGCCAGCGGATATCGGCCCAGGCAAGCGGTTGAGCTGCTGATTTACGGTAAAAGCGACCTCGGCTTCAAGGCGCTGATCAACGGCACCCACCTCGGCCAGCTTTACAGCAACGAAACCTTCACGCCGCTGCATTACGGAGAGCGAATCAACGGTTACATCAAACAGCTGCGTGCGGATGGGCGCATCGATTTAATGCTGCAGTTGCCGTCGCATTTACAACGCGATGCATTAAGCGATGCAATTGTCGAGCACCTGCAAAACAATGACGGGGTATCGGCGCTTACCGACAAGAGCCCCCCCGATGACATCTACCAGACTTTCGGGGTCAGCAAGGCGAGTTACAAGAAGGCCCTGGGGCAGCTCTACAAACAGCAACGCATCACCATTGAAAAACACCAGATCACATTGCTGTGAAGGAAAACGCATTGCGGAAATGTCAAGCCTGCTGATTTTGTCATGAAACTGTCACATCACTCTAATAGCTTGTGGAAATTCTTAATATCCGCAGGAGTACGATGAATATTCTGGTAGTTGAAGACGACCGCGATATCCGCGAACTGGTCTGCATGTCACTGGCGCAGAACGATTTTCATACGATTGCCTGTCGCGATGTCCAGGAGGCGAAGCAGTCACTCATCGAACACAGTCCTGATTGCCTGGTAGTCGACTGGATGCTGCCCGATGGCTCCGGTATCGAGTTGATCCGCTGGATGCGCCGTAAGAATCGGTTTCAGCAAATTCCGGTGTTGATGCTCACGGCGCGCGCGCAGGAGGCCGACATGATTACTGGCCTGGATTCCGGCGCCGACGATTACCTGACCAAGCCGATGTCGCTACGTGAACTCAATGCACGCGTTAAAGCGCTGCTCAGGCGACCTGCCGTCTATCAGGAAATAAACGATACGATCGAACTCGAACCGATAAAGCTGAATTCACTCACCCATGAGGTATTTGTCGGCGCTACGCTCGTGAACCTCAGCAAGACTGAGTTCAAACTATTGAAGCTGTTGATGGAAAACGCCAAAAAGGTATTTTCCCGAGCGCAGATACTGGACGCAGTCTGGGGCGTGAACGCCTATCTTGGTGATCGTACGGTCGACGTACATATCTTGCGGCTCAGGAAGGCGCTTAAACCGCATGGCGCGGATGGCATGATAGCAACGGTTCGCGGGGCCGGATACCGGATTTCCCCGTTAAAGGACTAGCCCGCATATCTCACCGATTGCCTGCTACCGAATTCGGTGAAATATGCGAGCCAGTTCGGGCATAATCGAACCATGCGAAATATCTGGTCAACTGAAGCCTGGGCAATTGTCACTGCCGCCTGCA